>NZ_CP107964.1:1564166-1877000 GCF_041434935.1 Kitasatospora sp. NBC_00374
GAGCAACAGCAGCCGCAGGCCGAGGCGCCGGCGAAAGTGGACCACCCGGTCGCGCGGGTGGCCCTCGCCGTCGGCGGGAGCGTCCTGGTCCTGGTGGGTGTGGTCCTGCTGGTACTGCCCGGGCCCGGGCTGCTGCTGGTCCTCGCGGGCCTGATCCTGCTCTCCCGCGCGGTGCCGGCCCTGGCCCGCTACGTCGAGCCGGTGCGGTCGCGGGCGATGCAGGGCGCCGAGGCCAGTGTCGCCTCGCGGTGGCGGATCCTCGGCTCTGTGCTGGCCGGCCTCGGCCTGATCGGCGCCGGGGTGGCGTGGGGCCTGCTCCCGCAGCTGCCGTTCTCCGGCTGGAGCACCGGCTCCAGCCTGATCCTCTCCGGCATCGTCCTGCTGGCTCTGCTCGCCTGGAGTCACCGCCGGGTGCACGGCGCGGCGAACGCCGGAGGCTGAAGGCCCCGCCCGCTACGAGCAGTCGGAGCGGTAGGCGTACGGCCGGTCCGGGCAGTGGGTGCAGGTGAGCCGGACGGCGTCCCTGCGGTGGGCCGCGACCTCGGGGAACAGCGCCTCCACGTCGACCGGGCGCGGCGGGGTGGTACGGGGCATCGGGGTGCTCCTGAGCGGGACGGGCGCGGCACGTGCTGCGGCGAACGGCAGGGTACCGGTCGCGGCCGACGGTGCCGGCGCCCTCCCCGCGGACTAGCCCCGCACTTCGCACTTGGGGTTTTGAGGTTCCCGCCAGCGGGGGCGGGTTTCGTCGATGCCGAGGAGTTCGAGCAGGTGTGCTTCGACTCCTCGGCCGTACTCGACCGCTACGCCGCCGCGGGCGGGCGGGTGCGCGAGGTCGCGATCGAAGGAGCAGGGCACAGCGTGCAGTTGGAGCGGCCGAAGGAGTTCCTGACGGCACTGGTGGAGACGCTGGACGGGGCCTGACAGCAAGGCGGCCTGGCGATGGCACCCGCGGTCACCACCGGTGGCCCCGGTTGTCCGTCGCCAGGCGACCGCCCCGGGGTGGCCCCTCAGGCGGGCGCGGGACGCTGCGAGCCGAGGAATGCGAGGCATTCCTCCCGGGAGGACGCGGGCAGGACGGTCGTCCAGCCGGCGGGCGGCTCCAGGCCTGCGGGCCAGAACGAGTGGTGGATCCGGTTGGTGAGGACGAGGTAGGAGGCGGTCGGGTCCTCGAACGGGTTGGTCATGGCGTGTTCCTTGCGGTGAGTGGGGTGAACAGCGAGCAGGCGGCCGCCGCCAGGCAGACGGTGCCGACGGTCCGGGCGACGGCGGGCACGCCGTAGGCACTGGTCATGCCGGTGAGGATGACGGCTCCCACCGGAGCCAGCACGGACTGGATGGTCCAGAACGCCGACGTCACCCGGCCCAGCACGGCCGGCGGGGTGACGGTCTGCCGGAACGTCTTGGAGCACGTGTTGGCCAGCGTCGTGCCGAAGGAGAACAGGGTCGCGGCCACGACGGCATGGCCGAGCGTGTGCCGGAACGACAGGCTCAGCGCCGCGGTGCCGCACACCGCGTAGGCGCCGACCCAGCAGACGCCGAAGCTCAGGCGCGATCGCAGGAACGGGGCCGCGACGGCCGCGGCCACCGCGCCGAGCGCCGCGCCGCCGACGACGTACCCCACGGCGGCGTCTCCCCGTCCGAGGTCGTGCCGGACGTGGTAGACGAAGACGTCGGTGAGGCCGAGCGTGCAGAAGCTGATCACGGACGCCACCGCGGTGAGGGCGCGCAGGGCGGGCTGGCGCCAGAGGAAGGCGATGCCTGCGAGGCCGCCGGTGCGGTCAGACGCCGGGGGTCTCCCGTCGAGGCCCAGGAACAGCAGGGTCGTTGCGGACAGCGCGAACATGGCCGCGTTCACTCCCACGGACGCCACCGGGCCCGCGATTGCGGACAGTGCCCCGCTGGCCACCGGTCCGACGACGAAGGCGACCGCGTACGTGGCGTCCAACTTCGCGTTGGCCGCGGTGAGTTCCCCGGGCGGGACGACGCCGGCCACGACGCTGACGTAGCAGACCTGCGAGACCATCGCCAGGGCCGATCCGACGAGCATCGCCCCGTACAGGACTTCGAGGCGGTGGTCGAACAGGACCACCCCGAACACCGCCGCGCGTGCCGTGTCGCAGCCCGTCAGGATGCGCCGGTGGTCGTACCGGTCCACCACCTGGCCGGCGAACACCCCGGCCGTGATCGTGCCGACGCTGCCGACGGCCGTCAGCCATCCCATCTGGGCGACCGAACCGGTCGCCCGCAGCACGAGGATCGGCATCGCGACGAAGGTGAACGCACTCCCGGTCGTCGAGACCGCCTGCGCCAGCCAGAGCAGCGCGAAGTTCCGGCGCGCGGGCGGCGCCGTCGTGGCTGCGGTGGTCACCGGCCCCGCCAGTTCGGCGGCCGCCGTTCGGCGAAGGCACGCGGGCCCTCCCGCGCGTCCTCGCTGGACATGCGGCGCTCCTCCCACACGTAGCGGGTGGCGAAGGCCTGTTCGAGGGGAAGGTCGAGGGAGCGCAGGACGGACTCCTTGATCGCGCGGACGGACAGCGGTGCGCTGCGCAGCAGGTCGTCGACCCACCCCGCGACACACGCGTCGAGGTGCTCCGGTGGGACGACCTCGTTGACGAGACCGAGTTCCCCGGCCCGGGCGGCGGTGAGCTCCCGGCCGGTGAGGAGGTGGCCCAGGGCGGTCTTCAGCGGGATCTGGCGGGCGAGGCGGAAGGCCCCGCCGGCCCCCGGGACGAGGCCGAGGCGCGCTTCGGGGAGCGCGAAGACGGAGCGGTCGGAGGCGATGACGAGGTCGCAGGCGAGGGCGAGTTCGAAGCCTCCGCCGAGGGCGTAGCCGTCGACTCGGGCGACGACGGGCTTGGCCAGGGTGAAGCGTTCGGTGAGCCGGGGCCAGCCGGGAAGTCCGCGGCTGCCGAAGGTGGTGGGGCGGGTGCCCTCGCCGTCGAGCCGGGCACGTTCCCTGAGGTCCTGGCCGACCGAGAAGGCGCGGTCGCCCGCGCCGGTGAGGACGGCCACCCACACGTCCTCGTCGGCTTCGATGTCGTCCCAGACGTCGGCGAGTTCGCGGTGCATCCGCAGGTCCATGGCGTTGAGGACGGCAGGGCGGTCCAGCGTCACGTACGCGACCCGGTCCCGCTTCTCGTAGCGGACGCGCGGTTCCTCGGTCCCGCCCGCGGCGGAGGTGTCGCTCACGCGTCCGCCCGGATGCCGGCCGAGAAGCGGCCCGCCTTGGTGATGACGTCCTCGCTGTAGAGCCTCAGCGCCTGCTGGAGCGCGAACTCGGCGGCGTAGGCCCGGAACGCCTCGGGCGACTCCTCCGCGAGGTGGAGCATGCGGCGGTTGGTGACGACGGCCGGGCCGTCCAGGCGTTCGGCGCTGAGCTCGACGGCCCCGTCCATGTCCGCGGGGTCGACCACCTCGTCGACGAAGAGCCTGGCGTGGAGTTCCGGGGCCCAGATCTTCCGCCCCCACAGCAGGAGTTGGCGGTTGAGTCGGCCACCGGCCATCCGCCCCAGACGCAGGTTGGCGGCGCCGGGGACGATCCCCTCCTGGGCGGCGGGGAGGCTGAGGAAGGAGTCGGCGGCGGCGATGACCCGGTCGAAGACGAGGAGCAGCTGGCAGCCACCGCCGATGGCGAAGGTGTCGACGGCCGCGACCCAGGGCTTCTCCACGGTCCGGCGGCGCCAGGAGTGCTCGTCGGTGAGGAGACCCCGGACGATCTTGTTGATGTAGCCGAGTTCGCGCCGGAGGAGGAAGTCGATGAGGGAGATCTGCCCGGCGTGCAGGCTCTTGAGGTTGATGCCGGCGCTGAACACCCGGCGGTCCCGGTAGCGCGGGTGGGTCATCAGGCCTCCGCGCAGCACGCCGACGCGGACCGCCGGGTCGAGCAGGACGAGGTCGACGGCGGTCTCCATGTCCTCGACCTGCTGGTCGTCCTCGGCGTTGAGGCAGTCGTCGCGGGTCATCGTGAGGTGGGCGACGCCGTCGCGGCGTTCGAGCAGGACGGAGTGGAGTTCGACGCGTCCGGTGCGCTGGAAGTCTGGCAGCAGGGCCAGGGCGCGGCCGGTCGGGAGGAGCATCGATTCGAGGAGGTGGCGGCCGGCCTCGGGGGATCCCAGCAGGCGTCCGACGAAGATGCCCTGATCGATCTCGTGGCCCTCCTTCCCGGACTGGACACGGGCGCGGTCGGCCGAGAGCTGGTCGGCCGTGGGCAGCAGACCGGGGAAGGCCGCCGGGCCGACGGCGACGAGGTCCGCGATCCGCGGCCGCGCGCGCCGGCCGTCGGTCAGCGTGTCGTAGACCGCCTCGGTGTGCACGGCGAGGAAGCGGCTGCGCAGGCCGCGGGCGGCGTCCTTGGCGGTCGCGGCCTGCTCCTGCTGCAGCGGGGAGCGGTCGGCGGGGTCGGGAAGACTCAGCAGCAGCTCGTCCACGCGCCCGGCGACCTCGGCCAACCGGGCGGATCCGGAGGCGAGTTCGGTGACCGCGGAGTCGGCGGCGAGGGTGCCGATCCGGTCGAGTGCGTTGGTCGGGGTCATGCCTCGACCGCCTCTCCGGCGGCCCGGCGCAGCACGCGGTCGCAGGCGGCGAGGTGCCGGCCGAGGGACTCCTCGAACGGTGTGGTGGCGGCGTCGAGCATCAGCCGGCGGCGGATCGCCAGCTCGATGCCGGCCGGGCCGCCGAGCAGGGCCGCCGTCTCCGGAAGCGCCTCGGCGGGGTCGCCGTCGGTGACGGCGTCGACGAGGTGCAGGGCGAGTGCCCGCTCCGCGGTGACGGGCGCACCCAGGAGGACGGCGCGCCGGCTTCCGGCGACGCCGACCTGGTTGACCAGCCGGTACAGGGCCATGCCGGGCCACATGCCGTCGCCGCCGGCCGGGGGGAACAGGCGCAGGTCGTGGCGGGCGAGGCGGTGGTCGGTGGCGAGGAGGAGTTCGAAGGCGGCGCCGCCGCAGTCGCCCTCGGCGAGCGCGACGGTGGCGACGGGCAGCCGCTCCAGCCGGCGCAGCGCGCGCTCCCACCGGTTGACCAGCTGGATGCCCTGGCCGGCGGCGGTCCAGGGGCCCTGCGGGGCGCCGCTGAGGCGCAGGAGGACGTAGGCGCCCGGGAGCGCGTCCTCGGCGCGGTCGCAGAGGTCGTTGACCTCGGCCACGAGTTCGGGCGTGACGGGCCGTGCGCCGTCGACGCTCAGGTCCAGGGCGACGGGCTCGTCGAGGCCGGCGGGGGCGGTGAGGGTGATCACGTGGGTCTCCAGTGTTCCGTCGTGGGGCGTCGTCATGGGTGTCACCACCGCACCAGCGCGGTCTCGATGGTCGATCCGGGGCCCATGGTCATCAGGACGCCGTACTCGCCGGGGCGGGCGACGCCCTCGGCGAGGAGGCGCTGGTAGGAGAAGAGGAAGGATCCGCTAGACAGGTTGCCGTGGTCCCGTAGGACTCCGGTGGTGTGGCGGACGTCGTGGGCGGTCAGGCCCAGGTTGACCATGACCGAGTCGATGACCTTCTTGCCTCCGGAGTGCACCAGCCAGTGCGCGACGTCGCTGCGGCGCAGTCCGGTGCCGGCGAGCAGCCGGTCGATGACGGACTCGGCGTTGGCACCGACCACGTACGGCACCTCGGGGTCGAGGTAGAAGCTGAAGCGGCCCTGGTCGTCGTCCCAGTCGTAGCGCATCGCGTCGACGGCGTCGGTGATGATGTGGCTGGCGAACTTCAGCAGCTGCGGGGCTGCGGGTGCGTCCGCCTCCCGGGGCCCTTCCGGCCCGGCCGTCACCGCGATGGCGGCGGCGCCGTCGCCGAACAGGCTGTTGACGACCGAGGTCCGCATGGTGCCGTCGAAGACGTAGGCCGCCGAGCAGGCCTCGGTGCAGACCATGACGGCGAGCCTGCCGGGGTTGGCCCGGGCCCAGCCTGCCACGGCGTTCAGGGCGTTGAGCCCTGCGTTGCAGCCCATGCCGGTGACGTCGAGGCGGCTGCACGCGGGATCGAGGCCGAGTTCGCGGATGAGGTGGGCGCTCAGGCCGGGGGTCAGGAACCCGGTGGTGCTGACGGCGCACAGGTAGCCGATGTCGGCGAGGCCGGCTCCGGTGCCGCCGAGGCAGGACTCGATGGCGCGGGCGCCCATCTCGACGGCCTGCCGCTTGTGCTTGGCCAGCAGTTCGCCCTGTTCCTCCAGCCGGAAGGCGCCGTCGTCGCCGCGCGGTGGCAGGGTGAGGTGCCGGCGCTCGATGGCGCTGTTAAGAAAGACGGAGCGGATCCGCGGGTCCTCGATGCCGAAGAGTTCGAGGAGTTCGGCCTGTGTGTAGGAGGTGGGGGGCGAGGCCGTCCCGACCGCCGTGATCCGGGCGGCGGCGGTCATCGCCCGCCCCGTTCCCCGGCGGCCGCGGCCCGGACGAACGCGGCGAGCCGGTCCAGGCCCTCGGTGATCTCCTCGGGCGTCAGGTGGCTGACCGAGAGCCGGATCTCGCGGCGCGGGCGGCCGTCGCCGTAGAAGTGGTGCATCGGCGTCCAGAGCACGCCGTACCGCAGCGCCGACTCCTCCAGCAGGTCGTCCCCGGCCACGAACGGCAGGGTGAGGACGACGAAGAAGCCGCCGCGCGGCACGTTCCAGGTCACCTCGGGCCCGTCGCCCTGCGCGAAGCGGTCGGCGAGGCCCTGCAGGACCATCCGCAGGTTGTCCCGGTAGACGCGGATCTCCCGGGCGTTGGCGGCACGGAGGCTGAAGTCGTGTTCGAGCAGCTTGCCGCCGATCACCGCCTGGGCGATCGGAGAGGTGTTGACCGTCAGCATGCTCTTGATCTTCGCGAGCTGGTCGGCCAGCAGCCCGCGCCCGCCGCCGGGTTCGACGACCCACTGGTCGGCGACGACGTAGCCGACCCGGGCGCCGGGCAGTCCGGTCTTGGCGAACGAGCCGAGGTGGACGACGCGCCGGGACCGGTCGAGCGCCTTGAGGGTGGGCAGCGGGGCGGAGCCGTCGCCGAACAGGCCGTACGGGTTGTCCTCCAGGATGAGGAAGTCGTGCTCCTCGGCGGCGCGCAGCAGCCGTTCCCGGCTGTCCAGGTCGAGGCTGACGCCGGTCGGGTTGGCGAAGTCCGCGACGACGTAGCAGCCGCGCGGGCGCAGGCCGTCGGACTCGGCACGGGCGACGACCGCCGCCAGGTGGTCGAAGTCGATGCCCGTCTCGGTGGCGCGGACGGGCAGGACGCGCATGTCGGCGAGCTCGGCGGCGCCGGTGAGCCCGACGTAGGTGGGGACGACGGCGAGCAGGACGTCCCGCTCGTCGCGGCGCAGGGCGCGCAGGGCGAGGTAGAGGGCTTCCTGGCAGCCGACGGTGACGACGATCGACTCCGGGTCTGCGGTGATGCCCTCGTCGACGCTCAGGTGGCGGGCGACCATGTCGTGGATGATGCCTTTGGTGCGCCCGTACTGGAGCATGGTCCGGCGTACGAGTACCTCGTCGTGGCCGAACCGCTCGCTCAGGTGGGCCCGGTAGGTGTCGATGTACCGGGAGACCGCCTCGACCTCGAGGAAGCCCTCGTAGGGGCGGCCGGCGGCGAGGGAGACCGCGTCCGGGTAGCGGTGGGCCACCTCGTTGAGGAAGTTCATCGAGTCGCTGATCGGCGAGCTCAGCGAGCCGTGCAGCTCGGCGAGCCGGAGCTCGGTGAGCGCTCCGGCGGGAGCGGTCGGCGTCATGACCGCCTCCGGGTCTCGGTGGGACGCATGACTGGGGACCTCCGTGGTCGTGGGTCGGTCGGGGCGCCCGCCCCGACCGGCGGTGGCCGGGGAGGGCGGTGGGGCGGGGCGGGCGGCCTAGCTCGCGGCGGCCTTGGGGCGGGCCGGCTTGGCGGTCTCGATCCGCCGGGCCAGCTCGGTGACGGTGGGCGCCTCGAAGACGGTCTGGGTCTCCATCTCGACGCCGAACTCCACCCGGATCCGGTTGGTCAGCCGGATGGCCAGCAGGGAGTGCCCGCCGAGCTCGAAGAAGCTTTCGTCGAGGCGGACTTCGGGCACCCCGAGCACCTCGGCGAACAGCCTGGACAGCTGCTCCTGGCCGCGGCTGCGCGGCCGCATGTCGGCCAGCCCCCCGTCCCGGTCGGGCGCGGGCAGGGCGGGACGGTCGAGGATGCCGTCCCTCGTCATCGGCAGGGCGTCCAGGACGACGAGGGCCGAGGGCACCATGTACGGCGGCAGGTTCTCGACCAGGTAGGCCTGCACCTGCTCCGGCTCCAGGGCCTCGTCGGGCTCGGGGACGACGTAGCCGACCAGGCGCCGCTTGCCGGGCTGGTCCTCGCGGACTCCGATCGCGGCGTGCCGGACGCCGGGAGCGGCGGTCAGGGTGGCCGCGACCTCGCAGGGCGCGAGTTGGTAGCCATCGATCTTGATCTTGCTGCGCCAGCGGCTCGGCGGGATCGGGGCCCGCACAGGCTTTCCGATGTCGAGGCTCTGGGCGAGGCCGGCGACGGTGGGCGTCCCGGCGAGCATTTCCGCGTCGACGCTCCGGCCGAGTTCGGCCGAGATCCGGCCGAACAGCCGGGCGGCCGCGGCCTCGTCGCCGCCCAGGTCGAAGAAGTTGTCGTCGATGCCCGGCTCGTCGGCCGCCAGAACCTCCGCGAAGAGTGCGCAGAGACGCTCCTCGCCCTCCGTCCGCGGGCGCCGGCTGCCCGCCACCGGGCCGTACGCGGGCTCGGGGAGCCTCGAACGGCACAGCTTCCCGTTGCCGGTCAGGGGAAAGGACGCCAGCGGGACCACGGCCGACGGCACGTAGCGGTCGGGCAGGCGGTCGCCCACGAAGGCGCGCAGCGCGACCGGGTCGAGCTCGACGCCCGGCTGGGGCACGACGTAGGCGACCAGTCGCTGCCCGCCGCGGCTGTCGTCCCGCAGGACGGCCGCGGCGAGTTTCACTCCGGGCGCCCGGACCAGCATTGCCTCAACCAAGGGGGTGTCGACGCGAAGTCCTCGGATCTTCACTTGGTGGTTCCTCCAGTCGTCTCGCGGCGCCGGGTGCGCCCGTCGAATGCGGTTCGGATGCGTGCGAACACGCCGGTCTGCTCGGCCGGTTCGGCCGACTCGTGATGCTGCGGCGGGGCGGCGGCGGCCGGGGGCCGAGCCGGCTTGCGCGTGAAGTCCGGCGCCGGCAGCGCGGCCCGGTCCACCTTTCCGTTCGCGGTCAACGGCAGCGCCGCGACCGGGACCAGTGCCGAGGGCACCATGTAGTCCGGCAGCCGTTCGGCGAGCCGCGCGGTCAGCGCGGCGGTGTCCAGCACGACGCCCTCCCGCGCGACCAGGTAGCCGACCAGGCGCTTGTCCCCCGGCCGGTCCTCGCGGGCGAGGACCGCGGCCTGCCGCACGCCCGGGGCCTCGACCAGTGCGGCCTCGACCTCGCCGGTCTCGATCCGGAATCCCCGGATCTTCACCTGATCGTCCGTGCGGCCGACGAACTGCAGCTCGCCCTCGCGGGTCCGGCGCACCACGTCGCCGGTGCGGTACATCCGCCCGCCCGGTTCGCCGTACGGGTCGGCGACGAAGCGCTCGGCGGTGAGGGCGGGCTGCCCCCGGTACCCCCGGGCGGTGCCGGCGCCGGCCAGGTACAGCTCGCCGGTGCGGCCGGGGAGCACCGGCCGCAGGTCGCGGTCCAGGACGCGGGCGCGGGTGCCGCCCATCGGGCGGCCGAGCGGCACCGCCGCGCCGAGCACGTCCCCGGCGCGCCACCCCTGCTGGGTGACGCAGAGGGTCATCTCGGTCGGGCCGTACGTGGTGCGGACGATGATGCCGGGGCAGGCGTCCAGGACCAGCCGGACGGCGTTCGCGGAGATGACGTCCCCGCCGGTGGTGACCTCCGCGAGGCCGGCGAACGCCTCGGGCGCGTCCTCGGCGATCACCCGGAAGAGGCCTGCCGTCAGGCTCACCCGGGTGAGCCCGCGTTCGCGGACCAGGTGCTGCAGCCGCTGCGCGTCCAGGCCGCCCGGCGGGGCGACGACCACCCGTCCGCCGGCCAGCAGCGGCGCCCAGATCTCGTAGGTGGATCCGTCGAAGGCGGGCGGCGCCTGGAACAGCACCCGGTCGGCGGCGGTGACCTCCCAGGACGGGTCGAGCGCGAGGTCCACCACGCCTTGGTGGGTGATCTCGATGCCCTTCGGCTCCCCGGTCGAGCCCGAGGTGTACATCACGTACGCGAGGTCCTCGGGCCGGACCCGCGGCCAGGCGGGCGGTTCACCCCCGGTGGTCACCACGGCGGCCTCGGCCACCAGCACCGAGCGTCCGGACCCGGCCTGCTCCCGGACGAGTTCGTGCTCGCGCAGGGCCTCGCTCACCAGGAGCACGGGGGACGTCTCGGCGGCGAGCGTCCGGCGGAGCCGGGCCGACGGGTGGGCGGTGTGCAGCGGAAGGTAGCTCCCGCCCGCCCGCAGGACCGCCAGGAAGGCCACCAGGATCTCGGCGGAGCGCTCCATCAGGATCGGCACCGCCGTCTGCGGCGCCACTCCGGCCGCGATCAGCTCCGCTGCCAACCTATCAGCAGATGAGCTGAGTTGACGATACGTCAGTTCACGGCCGCCGTCGTCGACGGCGACTGCCTCCGGGGTGGCCGCCACCTGCCGGTCGAAGGCCTCCAGCAGCGTGCACGGCGCCTGCGCCGGGCCCGTGGCGTCGAACTCCGCCAACGCGCGCGCCTCGTCGGCCGAGAGCAGGTCGTACGCGCCGATCCTGGTCTCCGGGGCGAGCGCCGCGGCCCGCAGCAACCGGACGAACCGGTCGCCGACCTCCTGCGCCGTCCCCCGGTCGAACAGGTCCACCGAGTACCGCAGCAACAGGGCGAGTTCGCTCTCCCCGCCCGACCCGACCGGCTGCTCGTCGATGCGCAGCCCGAGGTCGAATCGGGACACCTCGGACTCGGCCGGCGCCGGGGTGCAGTGCAGCCCCGGCAGGCCGAGCAGGCCGTCCGTGGCCCCCGCCCAGGAGATCATCACCTGGAACAGCGGGTGGCGGCCGAGCGAGCGGGTGGGCTGGAGATCCTCCACCAGGCGGTCGAAGGGCAGGTCCTGGTGCTCGTAGGCGGCCAGGTCCGCGTCCCGGACCCTGGCGAGCAGGTCGCCGAAGGTCGGATCGCCGGTGGTGTCGGTACGCAGCACGAGGGTGTTGATGAAGCACCCGACGAGTCCGTCCAGCGCCTCCTCGCTGCGGCCCGCCACCACCGTGCCGAGCGGGATGTCGCCGCCCGCGCCGAAACGGGCGAGGACGGCGGCCAGCGCGGCCTGGGCGACCATGAACACCGTGGCGTGGTACCGGTTCGCCACCTCCCGCAGACTGCGGTGGGCCGCCGCGTCGAGGCGGAGGTGGACGGCGTCGCCGCGGTTGGTCGGGCGGACCGGGCGCGGCCGGTCGTAGGGCAGTGCGAGCTCGTCCGGCAGGTCGGCCAGGGTGTCGCGCCAGTAGCCGAGTTGGCGGTTCGCCTCGCCGTCCCGGTCGCGGTCGTCGCCGAGCAGCTCCGCCTGCCAGAGCGTGTAGTCCGCGTACTGGACGGGCAGCGGCTGCCAGTCGGGCTGCCGGCCCTCGCGCCGGGCGGCGTAGGCGAGCGAGAGGTCCTGGTAGAACGGGCGGATCGAGAAGCCGTCGGTGGCGATGTGGTGCAGCACCACCAGCAGGGTGTACTCCGCGGGGCCCGTCTCCACGACCAGGACGCGGATCGGCAGGTCGGCCTCCAGGTCGAAGGCGCGGGTGGCCTCCTCGGCGACGAGGGCGTCCGCCTCGTGCGGCTCGCACGAGGCGGTGCGCACCGGGACGACGGCCTCCGCCGCCGGGACGATCCACTGGTACGGCTCACCGCCCTGCTGCCGGTAGACCGTGCGCAGGGTCTCGTGCCGCGCCGTCACGTCCTGGACGGCGGCGGCAAGCGCCGCGTGGTCCAGGACGCCGTCGATCCGGGTGACCATCGGGTCGTTCCAGGTGCCGCTCGGACCGGACAGCTGGTCGAGCACCCAGAGCCGCCGCTGTCCGGAGGACAGGGGAAGGAACGCGGGCCGGTCGGCGACCGCGAGCACGGCCGGGCGGCGGCGGCCGGCGGCGGCACCGAGGCGTTCGGCGAGCCCGGCGACCGTCGGGTCCTCGAAGAGCATCCGCACCTCGGCGCCTGCGTCCACGGTGGCGCGGATCCGGTTGACCAGGCGGATCGCCAGCAGCGAGTGGCCGCCGAGCTGGAAGAAGTCGTCGTCGATGCCCAGCCGCTCGACCCCGAGGGCCTCGGCGAACAGGTCGTGCAGGATCTCCTCGCGCACCGTCCGCGGCGCGCGCCCGCCCGGGGTGCCGGCGGCGGCCGGCGCGGGCAGTGCGGCCCGGTCGAGCTTGCCGTTGGCGGTCACCGGCAGCGCGTCCAGGACGACGAAGACGGACGGCACCATGTAGCCGGGCAGCCGTTCGGCGAGGTGGGCCCGGACGGCGGCCGGGTCCAACGTCGCGCCCTCGTCGGCGATCAGGTACCCGACCAGGCGCAGCCCGCCCGGCCCGTCCGACCTGGCCGCGACCACGGCGTGCTGGACGCCGGGCACCCCCGCGAGGGCCGTCTCGACCTCCCCGGTCTCGATCCGGAAGCCCCGGATCTTGACCTGCTGGTCGTTGCGGGAGAGGTACTCCAGCCGACCGTCGGGGCGGACCCGGACGAGGTCGCCGGTGCGGTAGAGCCGGGCGTCCGGGTCGGCCGCGTCAGGATCGGGCCGGAAGCGCTCCGCGGTGAGTTCGGCACGGCCGAGGTAGCCGGCCGTGACCCCGGCACCGCCCAGGTACAGCTCGCCGGGCACGCCGACCGGGGTGCGGCGGCCGTGCTCGTCCAGCACGCGGGCCGTGGTGCCGGCGATCGGGCGGCCGATGGTGACGGGGGCCGCCGGGTCCACCCGGTCGAAGGTCGACCAGACCGTGGTCTCGGTGGGACCGTACATGTTGAGCAGGTCCGCGCCGGTGTGTCCGGCGAGCTGCCGGGCGAGGTCGGCGTCGAGCCTCTCGCCGCCGAGCAGGAGGGTGCGCAGGCCGCCGAGCGCGGCGGTGTCGGCCTCGTCGAGCAGGGCCCGGGCCCGCGACGGGGTGCACTGCAGGTGGGTGACGCCGTACTGCCGGATCAGGCCGGTCAGCGCGGCGTCGGCCGCGGCCGGTGCGCCGACCGCCGGACGGGCCTGCGCCGCCGCGCGGCGCAGGGCGTCGAGCCTGGGCAGGGCCGCCAGGGTGGCTTCGGCGGGCACACCGAAGTCGACCAGGCAGGCGATCTCGTCCACACCGATCGAGCCGAGCCGCTGGACGAGCGGCAGGCAGTCCTCGGCGGTGCCGATCAGCGAGCCGCCCCGCAGGTAGCGCGCGCAGGCGTGGTCGAGCAGGGCCTCCTCGTCCTCCGTGCTGAAGTCGGCGGCCCGGATGTCCAGTCCGAGGCCCTTGGCCAGGTTGGCGATCAGCCCGAGCGAGGAGCGCAGGTAGTCGCGGAACGGCTGCCGGGCCTGGGCGCGGACCTCGTCGGCGTCGGCGCCGACGAAGGTGTGGACCATGACAGTGACGTGGGGCTCGCCGGGGTGGCCGGCCTCCTGCCAGGCGGTCCGGTAGTCGGCGATCCGTTCGGCGAGTTCGTCGACGCTCTGGCCGAGCAGGTGGGTCAGCAGCCGGGCGCCGATCTCGCCGGCGCGGCGGCAGGTGTCGGCGCTGCCGGAGGAGGTGAGCCAGAACGGCAGTTCGGGCTGGACGGGGCTGGGCAGTACGCCGGTCTCGACGGTCCGTCCACCGGGGGCCTCGAAGGCCAGCTTCTCGCCGCGCCACAGGCGCCGCACCCGGTCGATCGCGTCGACGGTGAGCCGGTGGCGGTCCTCGTAGGCGTCCTTGGCGAGCAGGAAGTCGTCGACGTGCCAGCCGGAGGCGAAGGACAGGCCGACCCGCCCGTCGGACAGGTTGTCGACCACCGACCACTCCTCGGCGACCCGCGCCACGTGGTGCAGCGGCAGGACGACGCTGCCGGCCCGGATCCCCACCCGGCGGGTGACCTGGGCGACGGCGGCGGCGAGCACCGAGGGCGCCGGGTAGGAGCCGCCGAAGTCGTGGAAGTGCCGTTCGGGCAGCCAGACGCCGTCGAATCCGTGCTCGTCGGCGAACCGGGCGCCGTCCATCAGCAGCCGGTAGCGGTCCGGGCCGGGGGTGCTGTCGGCCGGGTCGCTGGCGAAGTAGAACAGGCTGAACCCGGGGGTGGCGGTGCCGTCCGGGCCGGTCGGCGCGCCGGCGTCGGGGCTGAGCACCACCCGGTGGCCCCGGCTCAGCGTCCACAGCAGCTCCAGGACGGAGATGTCGAAGGAGACGCTGGTGACGGCGAGCCAGGTCACCGGCTCGGCCCCGGTGTCCACGACGCGGTCCATCGCGGCCAGGAAGGCGGTGAGGTTGCGGCGGCGTACCACCACGCCCTTGGGCTGCCCGGTCGAGCCGGAGGTGTGGATGACGTACGCGGCGGCTTCGGGGGCGTCGTCGGCCGCCGGATCCGGGGCCCCGGCTCCGAGCGGCAACCGGTCGAGGTCGAGCACCGGCGCCCCGCCCGGGACGGCGGCGCGGGCGCTGCCGTCGGTGACCACGACTGCGGGCCGGGCGTCCTCGATGACGTACGCGAGTCGGGCGGCCGGGTAGTCGGGGTCGAGCGGCAGGTAGGCGGCGCCGGCGCGCAGCACGGCGAGCATGGCGGCGGGGAGGTCGCTGCCGCGGCGCAGGCACAGCCCCACCCGGTCGCCGGGGCGGACCCCGGCTTCGGCCAGGCCATGCTGGATCTCCCGCACCCTGAGGTCGAGCCGGTGGTACGTCAGCTCCTGCCCGCCGGCCACGAGTGCGGTGTCCTGCGGCCGCTCGGCCACCACCCGGGCGAACGAGGCGATGACGTCCTGGGCGCCGGCGGGCAGTTCGCCGCCGTCGGCGGAGGCGTCGAGCAGCGCCCGTTCCACCGGGGTGAGTTCGAGCAGCTCGGAGAGCCGCAGCCGCGGGTCGGCCGTGCCCCGGCGCAGGACCCGGACCAGGGTCTCGGTGAGGGTGGCGACCGTCGCCTCGTCGAAGAGGTCCCGGCTGTACTCGCAGAGGCCGGCGGTGGTCTCGCCGTCGAGCGCGAGGTCCAGGTCGAGGTCCGTGCGGCAGAGCCCGTAGTCCAGTTCGACCGGCTCGACGATGACGCCGGGCAGCGAGAAGCTCGGGGCGGGGACGTTCCGGTAGCCGAACTGGGCCTGGTAGACCGGCGAGTGGCTGAGATCGCGGTCCGGCTGGAGCTCGCGGACGATCCGCTCGAACGGGACCTGGGCGTCGGCGAAGGCGTCCAGGGCGTCGGTGCGGACCCTGGCCAGCAGCTCGTCGAAGGCCGGGTCGCCGGAGAGGTCCGTGCGCAGCACCAGGCTGTTGACGAACATGCCGACGGCGCTCTCCAGTTCGGGCCGGTCCCGGCCGGCGGTCGGAACGCCGACGACGATGTCCTGCTGCCCGGAGTGGCGCATCAGCACGGCGTTCCAGGCGGCCAGGATCACCATGAACGGGGTCGCCTTGGCGGCCTTGGCCAGCGTCTCGACGGACGCGGTGGTGGCCGCGTCCAGGGTGAACCGGACCCGGCCGCCGCGGAAGGACGGCACCGCCGGGCGGGGCCGGTCGGTGGCGAGGTCGAGCAGGAGCGGCGCTCCGGCCAGCCGGTCGCGCAGCCGGGCGAGCGGGGCGGCCAGACGCTCCTCGGTCGCCTCACGGCTGCGCCACACGGCCCAGTCCCCGTACTGGACCGCCGGGGGCTGCTGCCGTGCGCCGCCCTCGACCTGCGCCCGGTAGGCGGCGCACAGGTCGCCTACCAGGACGGACCGCGACCAGGCGTCCCCGGCCATGTGGTGGTTGACCACGACGAGCAGGGCCGATCCCGGCGTCGACCGGATCAACAGGGCCCGGAACAACGGCCCCCGCGCGAGGTCGAACGGCCGGGCCGCCTCCTCCCTGGCCAGGTCGTCCTCGGCTCCGGCCGGGGCGCCGGCCGGCAGGTCGACGGTCCGCAGCACGGTGGCCGGTGCTTCCGACACCCGCTGGACGAGGGTGCCGTCCAGGTTCTCCACGACGCTGCGCAGGGCCTCGTGGCGGACGACCAGCGAGGTCAGCGCGGTGTCCAGGGCGGCGGCGTCGAGCGGGCCGGTGAGCCGCAGGGCCACCGCCTCGTTGTGGACGGCGAGCCCGGGGCTGAGCTGCTCCAGGAACCAGAGCCGCTCCTGGCCCGCCGACAGCGGTGCCGGGACGCCTCGGTCGCGGGGTCCGATCGCCCGGTCGGGCGTGGCCGAGGCCTGGTGGGCGGACGCGGCGTCGCCGCGGATCCTGGCATTGAAGCGGGCGCGCTGCTCGGGGCTCAGCCGGGCCAGCCGGTCGGCCCGGCCCGGGGTGCCGCCCTCGGCGGGCGGCTGCGGTTCGGTACTCACTGGCGCTCCAGTTCGGCGAGGATGCTGTCCTCGATCTCGATCGCGAGGTCGGCGACCCGGCCGCCTTCGAAGAACAGTCGGGCGGGGATGTCGACCTCGAACTCTGCGCGCAGCCGCGCGCCGACCCTGGCAGCCAGCAGCGAGTGACCGCCCAGCTCCAGGAACTCGTCGTGGACGCCGACCCGGTCGAAGCCGAGGAGTTCGGCGTAGATCGCGGCCAGCCGCTCCTCGGTCTCGGTACGCGGCGCGGCGTACGGGGTGGCCAGGTCGGGCCGGGGCAGTGCGACGGCGGGGCCGGTGACCGCGGCGACGGCGGACAGCCGCAACCCGCCGGTCCCGTCGGCGGCGCCGGCCCGGGCGACGACGGCGCGGCCCGCCGGGCCGTCCAGCACGGCGGCGAAGGCGCGGGCGCCCTGGTCCGGAGTGATCGCCCCGTCGAGCATGGCGGACCGCACACCCGCGAGGTCCGACGGCAGTTCGGTGCGGACGGCCATGCCGACCTGGGCCCAGGTGTCCCAGTCGACCGCGACGACGTGGCGGCCGCCGCGGGCTCCCTCCGCCTCGGCGACGGCGGCGAGGTAGGCGTTGGCGGCGGTGTAGTCGGCCTGCCCGTAGGTGGGCACCAGCGCGGCCACCGAGGAGCAGAGCACCAGGACGTCGGCCTCGTCGGGGCGCAGCGCGGCGAGCAGGTTCCGGGTGCCCGTCGTCTTGGGGGCGAGGACGGCGCGCATCTCCTCGTCGGTCCGCAGCTCGATCGATCCGCCGCCGGGCAGGCCGGCGGCGTGCACGACACCGTCGATGCGGCCGAACCGCTCGCGGGCCGCGTCCAGCGCCCGCTCCAGCGCGGCTCGGTCGGTGACGTCGGCCTGCAGGGTCAGGACCTCGGCGCCGGCGCCGGTCAGCGCGGCGAGCGCCTCGGCCGCCGGGCCGTCCACCGGGGCCGGGCCGCGGCCGATCAGGACCAGCCGGGCGGAGCAGGCACGAGCGATGTGCCCGGCCAGGACCAGCCCGATTCCGCCGAGGCCACCGGTGATCACGTAGGTGCCGCCGTGCCGCAGTCGGCCGGAGCCGGCCGGGACGGGGCGCTCGACGTGCTCGACGACCCGGGTGAACAGGCCGTTCCCGCCCAGGCTCCGCTCCCGGAGCGCCAGGAGCCTGGCCGGCGCCGTGAGCAGGGCGCGCACGGTGTCCTGGGCGAATTCGGCGGTGCTGTCCCGGGCGAGGTCGACCTGGGTGCAGACGAGGTTCGGGTACTCCTCCGGGAGGACCTGCACCAGGCCGCTCAACAGTGCGGCGGCCGGCTCGACCGGCTCCCCGTCGGCGGTGCGGAACGCCCCGGCGGTGAGCACGCCGAGCCGCACCTCGTTCACCACGCGCTCGGCGGTCATCGCCCGGGCCACCCGGACCAGGCGCAGGTGGGCCTCGTCCTCGTGCCCGTCCGCCGCGTCCAGCCCCCACGCGTACAGGGCGGCGGTGGGTGTGCGCACGAGCGCGCGCAGGTCGGCGAAGAGCCGGTTGTACTGGGCCTGGTCGGCGGGGTCGAGCTCGTAGACGCCCCGGCGGACGCGGCGGTACTCGGGGCCGGGCCGGACGACCGTGACGATCTGTCCGCGGGCGGTGAGCAGGTCGACGACGGGTTGCGCCCGCGCCTCCCGGTCGAGGAACACGAGCCAGCTGTGGCGGCGCTCGGACAGCGGGTCGGTGGCGGTCTCGTCGTCGACGGGCCGCCAGCCGATCCGGCCGTGCACGGCGTCGACCGGGCGCGCGGCGGCGGGCGCCGGACGACCGGCCGGGTACGGCTCGATCCAGTGCGGCTGCCGCTCGAAGGGGTAGCCGGGCAGGTCGGCCGGACGGGCGTCGGCGAGCGGCTCCCAGCGGACGGTGGCGCCGTGCGCCCAGAGGTCGCCGAGCGAGAGGACGGCGTGCCGGGCGTCGTCGTGCTCGGCGCGCCGGCCGCGCGAGGGCAGCGGCGGGTGGGCGACGGTGACCGCCGTGTCGCGGCCGGACGCGGACCGCACCAGGTCGGTCAGCACACTGCCCGGACCGGCCTCGACGAGCACGGGCGGGCGGTCGGCGGCGAGCAGCAGTCGGACGCCGTCGTGGAAGCGCACCGGTGCGAGCATCTGCGCCGCCCAGTAGGCCGGGTCGACGGCCTGCTCGTCCGTCACCCAGGTGCCGGTCAGGTTGGAGACGAACGGGACCTGCGGCGCGCGCAGCGTGACCTTGGCCAGCTCGGCGGCGAACGCCTCGGCGGCCGGGCGGCACAGCTCGCTGTGGAACGCGCGGTCCACCGGGAGGCGCAAGGGGTGCAGCCCGCGCCCGCGCAGCTCGGCCTCGGCGGCCTCGACGGCCTCGACCGGGCCCGCGAGCACGGCGGCCTCGGGACCGTTGACGGCGGCCGTGGACAGGCCGTGCGCGGCGGCCAGGGCGGCGGCGTCGGGCTCGGCGAGCGGCACGGCGAGCATCGCGCCGGGCTCGGTCTGCTCCATCAGCCGGCCTCGGACGGCCACCAGGGCGAGCGCGTCGGCGAGGTCGAACACCCCGGCGAGCAGGGCCGCGGTCAGCTCGCCCAGGCTGTGCCCGAGCAGCGCGGTCGGGCGCACGCCCCAGTGCTCCCACTGCTTCGCCAGCGCGTAGCCGACGGCGAGCACGGCGGGCTGGGTGACCGAGGAGCGCCGCAGCTCCGCCTCGTCCGCCTCGCGCAGCACCTCGACCAGGTCCCGGCCGAGGTGGGGGCGCAGGAGCTCCGCGGCCTCGTCCAGGGCCGCGCGGAACACCGGGTGCGCCTCGTACAAGCCGAGGGCCATGCGCGGGTACTGGGCGCCCTGACCGGGCAGCAGGAAAGCGACGGGTGTGTCACCGCGTTCGCCCCGGGCCTGGACGGTGTCGCGGCGGTGCGCGGCCCGGAGGGCGGCCACCGCGGCGGCGGTGCCGTCGGCGACAACGACGCGGCGGTGGGCGAGCCTGCGGCGGCCGTCCCGCAGCGTGCGGGCGACGTCGGCGAGCGGCCGGTCGGGGTGGGCGGCCAGGTCGTCGGCGAGGCGCTCGGCGACCCGGTCGAGCGCGCCGGCGGTCTGCGCGGAGATCGGCAGGGCGACCGGCAGGGCCGGCACCGCGGCGGGTTCCCGCCCGGCTGCCCGGGGTGCCTGCTCCAGGACGAGGTGCGCGTTGGTGCCACCGATGCCGAAGGCGCTCACGGCGGCGCGCCGCGGCCCCTGCCCGGCGGGCCACTCGCGTGGGGCGTCCGGAAGGTAGAACGGGCTCTCGGCGAGACCGAGTTCGGGGTTGGCGGGGGTAGCGTGCAGGGTGGCCGGGATGCGCGCGTGCTTGAGTACCTGAATGGTCTTGATCAGGCCGGTGACACCGGCCGCCGCGTCCAGGTGGCCGAGGTTGGACTTCACGGAGCCGAGCGCGCACCAACCGGTTCCGGTGTCGGCCCCGGCGTCCCGGTAGGCGGCGGTGAGCGCGGCGACCTCGACCGGGTCGCCCACCGCGGTGCCGGTGCCGTGCGCCTCCACGTAGCCGATGCTGCGCGGGTCGACGTCCGAGACCGACAGCGCCTCGCGGATCACGTCGCGCTGGCCGGTGAACCCGGGCGCGGTGTAACCGACCTTCGCGGCGCCGTCGTTGTTGACCGCCGAGCCGAGGATCACGGCGTGGATCCGGTCCCCGTCGGCGAGCGCGTCGGCCAGCCGCTTGAGCACCACGACACCGGCGCCGTTGCTGAACACCGTCCCGTTGGCCTCGGCGCCGAAGGGCCGGCAGTGCCCGTCCGCGGACTCGATACCGCCGGGCACGGGCAGGTAGCCCGAGCGGTTCGGGACGGTCACGGTGACCCCGCCCGCGAGCGCCAGATCGCACTCCTGGGAGAGCAGCGACTGCGCGGCCAGGTGCACCGAGACCAGGGAGGTGGAGCAGGCGGTCTGGACGCTCACCGCGGGGCCGCGCAGGTCGAACTTGTACGCCACCCGGGTGGCCAGCCCGTCCGGGGTGTTGCCGTGCAGGATCATCGGCATCCCGACCGAGGCCGCCAGGTCGGTGCGCGGCACCAGGTTGTGGATCAGGTACGTGCTGAGCATCGAGCCCGCGTAGACGCCGATCGGGCCGGTCGCCCGCTCCGGGTCGCAGCCGGCGTCCTCCAGCGCCTCCCAGACGCACTCCAGGAAGATCCGCTGCTGCGGGTCGATGACCGAGGCCTCCAGCGCGCCGTAGCCGAACAGCGGCGAGTCGAAGCCCGCCGGGTCGTCCAGCACGCCTTTGGCCGGGACGTATCCCGGCCGGGCGGCCTCGGCGTCCGGCACGCCGTCGGCGCGCAGTTCGTCGGGGGTGAAGCGGCGCACCGTCTCGGCGCCCGCGGCGAGCAGCTCCCACAGACCGTCGGCGGAGTCGGCGCCGGGGAAGCGGCCGGACATGCCGACGATGGCCACGCGGCCGTCGTAGGCCGGGTCGTTCGGCTCCTCCGGAGCCGGCTGGTGTTCGTTCAAGGTCTTCTCCGTCCAAAGATGGTGGGCGCGCCGCGAACGGGCGTGGGAGCAGCCGCCGGGGCGTCAGGCGGCGGTGAAGTACCGCTGGAAGCGCGGCATCAGGAACTCGAGCGCGCGGACCTCGACCGGGGTCAGCTCGGGGTGCCAGACGTCCCACAGCAGCACGGCCCGCCGGTCGGTGCCCCGGTTCCACGCCTCGTGGATGAAGCTGTCGTCGAAGAGGATCACCTTGCCCTCCTCCCAGCCGCGCTGGTCGTCGCCGACCGTGATCGCGCAGCCGTCCGGGACGACCAGCGGCAGGTGGGCGGTGAGCAGCAGGTTCACGCCCCCGGTGTGCGGGGTGATGTGGGCACCGGGGTTGAGGATGGTGAACATCCCGTCGCGCGGGCCGTGCGGAGTGGCGTCCAGGGCGGCCCGGGTCGCCGGGCAGCGCTCGGCGGCCTCGTCCGTCCAGACACCGTTGCGGTACAGCTGGTAGGTGTCCCAGCCCTGCCAGCCCAGTTCCTTGGTGTACAGGTCCTCGTACGGTGCGAACCGGGCCTGTCCCTCGCGCAGCGCCGTGAACTCGGCGAGGATCTCCCCGTACCGCGCCTCGACACCGGCCACCCACGGCTGGGCGGCGGTGTCGTGCCAGGGGAGGGCGCTGATTCCGGGGAAGAACAGCCGGGTGGGCTCCTGGTCCTCGTGCAGGTACTCGGGGGCCTGCTCCCCGGTGAGGATCCGCAGGCACTCCTCGACCCGCTCCAGGTCCTCGCCGCCCACGGTCTCCCGCAGTTCGGCCATCACGCTCTCGACGTCCATGTGGTCGGTCCTCTCAGGTTCGTTTCGGATGTTCGGTCAGGTCCGGGTCCGGCCGCGCAGCGCCGCCCGGCGTCGCACGCCGCGCGCCTCCGCGCCGGACGGCCGTTCGGACGGCGGATCGGCCGCCGCGTTCAGGGCGGCGGCGAAGTCCGCGATCGTGGGCCGGGTGAACAGGTCCACCAAGCGGACCTCGCGGCCCAGCCGCTTGGCCAGGTCCAGTTGGAGGATCGCCGCGAGCATCGAGTTGCCGCCCGCTTCGAAGAAGTTGGTGTGCCGGCCGACGGGCCCGCCGCCGAGCACCTGGCGCCAGCCGTCGGCGATCAGCTGCTCGACCCCGGCGAGCGGCGCCGCGTCGGCGGTGGGCGCCGGGGCGTCGGGCACGGGCAGGCGGTTGCGGTCACGCTTGTTGGTGCGGGTGCGGGGCATCGCGTCCAGCAGCACCACGGTGTCCGGGACGGCGGCGGCGGGCAGCCGCCGGGCCAGGTGGGCCCTCAGGTCGGCCCCGGTGACCCCGGTGGCCCCGGTGGCGACGACGGCGTAGCCGACCAGGCGCTGTGCCCCGCCGACGGTGTGCACCGTGACAGCGGCCTCGCCCACCTCCGGGTGGGCCTCCAGCACCGCCTCCACGCCGTCGAGTTCGACCCGGTTGCCGCGGATCTTCACCTGTCGGCCGATCCGGCCGAGGAAGGCGAGGTCGCCGTCCGGCAGCCAGCGGCCGAGGTCCCCCGTGCGGTAGAGCCGGCCGTCCGGCTGCCACGGGTCGGCGACGTACGCCTTCGCGGTCTCCTCGGGGCGCCGGTGGTACGCCCCGGCCAGGAAGTCGCTGCGCAGGTGGATCTCACCGGCGACCCCGACCGGGCAGGGCCGGCCGTGGCGGTCCAGCACCAGGACCTCGCGGCCCGGGATCGGCCGCCCGATCGGGACGCCTTCCGGGAACCGCTCGCCCGGAGCGAGCATCCGGTGGGTGGCGAGGATGCACTCGGTGGGCCCGAAGTTGTTGTGCAGCCGCGGACCGTCCGGGCGGTCCGCCCAGGCGTCCGCCAGGGCCGGCGGCAGGGCCTCGCCCGACAGCAGGACGTGGCGCAGCTGCGGGAGCGCTCCGCCCCCGGCATCCAGGGCCGCGGTGACCAGCCGGAAGAAACCGGGCACCGTCTCGAACACCGCGACCCGCTCGTCGCGCAACCACTCGACGATCGCCAGCGGGTCCCGGCGGGCGCCGTCCGGCGGCAGGCAGAGCGTGGCACCGGAGCACAGCGCCACCAGGACCTCGGTGTAGGCGGCGTCGTAGGTGAACGGCGCCCACTGGGCGACCCGGCTCCCGGGCCCGATCGCCAGCGACTCCCGCTGCCAGGAGGCGAACTGGGCGAAGGCGGCGTGCGAGAGCACGATGCCCTTCGG
The DNA here is from genome assembly GCF_041434935.1 of Kitasatospora sp. NBC_00374. Classification (NCBI taxonomy): domain Bacteria; kingdom Bacillati; phylum Actinomycetota; class Actinomycetes; order Kitasatosporales; family Streptomycetaceae; genus Kitasatospora; species Kitasatospora sp. NBC_00374. Next base: position 1,587,264 of record NZ_CP107964.1, read on the forward strand.
GGCGCCCGAGGAACCGGAGGTGTAGACGAGGCAGAACGGGTCGGCCCCGGTCGTCCCCGGGTCGGGCAGGGGCCGGTCGGTGGTACGGCCGGCGGCGTCCAGCAGGGCCACCGGGACGCCGGCGAAGCCGTCCGCCCCGCCCAGCTCGGGGTGGCGGGCCAGCGTCTCCGCCGTCGCCAGTACGCACGTCGGACGGACATCGTCGACGACCGCGCCGATCCGCGGGGCGGTGTCCGCCGGGTCGAGGACGACGAACGCCGCACCGGTCTTGGCCACGCCGAGGACGGCGGCGCTCTGCACCGCGCCGGCGGGCACCAGGACGGCCACGAACCCGCCCGGTCCCGCGCCGCGTTCGGCGAGCTGGACGGCGATCGCGTCGGTCCAGGCGTCCAGCGTCCGGTAGTGCACGACGTCGCCGTCGTGGCGTACGGCCTCCGCGTCGGGACTCGCCGCCGCCTGACGGCGGAACAGCTCGTGGAGCGGGGTCGGATGCTCCGCACGGGCGGCGCCGAAGGGCCGGGCCGGCCGCGCCGGGCGGTCCGCGAGCTCCACGGCGTCCAACGGGGCCCCGGGGTCGGCGAGCGCGGCCCGCAGCAGGGTGTCCAGCTGGGCGGCGAAGCGGGCTGCGGCCTCCGGGCCGAGCCGGCGGCCGTCGTGCTCCAGGACTCCGCCGACCCGGTCGGGGCGCTCGTCGAGGGCGAGTACCAGGTCGTACTTGGCCACCGGCGGCAGCACCGGCCGCAGTTCACCCCGGGCGGCGCCGAGGCGCAGCTCCGCCGGCGGCGCGTCCTGCCAGACCAGCACGGCCTGGACCAGCGCCGGTCCGCGGGGGTCGCGGGCCGCGCCGAGCCCGGCGGCCAGCCGGTCCATCGCGACCAGCGGGCGGTCGAGGTCGGCTGCGAGGGTCCGGGCGGTGCGTGCGACCAGCCCGGCGAAGCCGCTGCCGGGGGCGACGTCGAGCCGGACCGGCAGCGTGGTCACCAGGGTGCCGACCACGTCGTCGAGTTCGGCGCGGTCGCGGTTGGCGACCGGGATGCCGACCACGACGTCGTCGGCGCCCGCCCACCGGCCGAGCAGGGCCGCGAACGCCGTGAGCAGGACGGTGAACGGCGTGGTACGCAGGTCGGCGGCCACCGCGCGGAGCCGGGCGGTGAGTTCGGGGTCGAGGCCGAACGGTGTCCGGCCCGCCGGGGTGTGCGGCCGTGTCCCGTCGCCGGGCAGCTCCAGTCGGCCGGCGTAGCCGTCCAGCCGCTGCGTCCAGTAGGCCAGGTGCCCGTCGTCGTGCCGCTGCGCGGCCGCGTACTCGGCGTATCCGACCACGGGGGCGGCCGGCGCCTCGCCGGCGCCGGTACGGGCTGCGTACAGCGCGGCGAGGTCCCGCACCGCGACGCCGATCGACCAGCCGTCGACGGCGATGTGATGGGCGGTCAGGACGAGCTCGCGGCGGCCTTCGGGGGAACGGAGCAGGACGGCGCGCAGCAGCGGACCCTCCGCGAGGTCGAACGGCCGGGCGACCTCCGCCTGCGTCGCCTCGGTGAACGCGCTCTCCTCGTCCGGCAGTTCGAGGACGGTGAGCCGGACCGGAGCGGAGCGGCGGACCAGGACGGGCCGGCCGTCGGCGAGTTCGCAGCGGGCGCCGAGCACCTCGTGCCGGTCGGCCAGCTCCCCGAGCGCCGCGTCCAGTGCCGCCACGTCCAGCGGGCCGTCGAGGCGGACCCGGCCGGACAGGTGGTAGGCCGGGGAGTGCGGGTCGAGGCGGTCGAGCAGCCAGAGTTGGCGCTGCTGGTCGGTGAGCGGGAGCGGGCCGTCCGGGACCGGCTCCCGGGGCGCGGCGGCGTCCGGTGCGGGCGTCCGCTCCACACCGAGGGCGAGGGCCGCGAGCGTCGGGTCGGCATAGAAGCCGGCCAGCGAGGGGGCGCCGCCGAGGGCGGCGCGCGCCCCGGCGAGCAGCCGGGTCGCGGAGATGGAGTTGCCGCCGAGGGCGAGGAAGTCGTCGTGCCGCCCGACCTGCTCGGCCTCCAGTCCGAGGGCCTCGGCCCAGAGCGGGGCCAGAGCCCGCTCGGTGGCGGTCGTCGGGGCCTCGGTGACGATCCCGCCGGTGAGGCCCGCTGCCGCGCGGACGAGCTCCGGCCGGTCGACCTTGCCACTGGTGTTCAGCGGCAGTTCGGCCAGTTCGGCGAGGACCGCCGGGACGACGGCCGCCGGCAGCCGCTCTCGCAGATGGGTGCGCAGTTCCCGCGACAGCCCGCGGGAGCCGGTGCCCGGCACGACGAAGGCCGCGAGCCGCGGTCCCGCGGGGTGCGCGCGGTCGACGACCACGGCTGCCTGCCGCACCCGGGGGTGGGCGGTGAGCAGCGCCTCGATCTCCCCGGTCTCCACCCGGTGGCCGAGGATCTTGACCTGCTGGTCGGCCCGGCCGAGGACGGCGATCCGCCCGTCGGGCAGGTGCCGCGCGAGGTCGCCGGTGCGGTAGACGGTGCCGCCGCCGGGACGCACCGGGTCCGGAACGAAGGCCGCCGCAGTCAGCTCCGGCCGGTTCCAGTAGCCGGCCGTCACCCCGGCGCCGCCGATCACCAGCTCGCCGACCGCGCCTCGCGGCACCGGCCGCAGGTACCGGTCGAGCACGTAGCAGGCAGTGCGGGCGACCGGACGTCCGACCGTGACCGGCTCGCCGGGCAGGACCCGCCCGGCCGTGGACCAGATGGTGGTCTCGGTCGGGCCGTACAGGTTCCACACCTCGGCGCAGCGTTCCACCAGGCGGCCGGCGAGCGCGGCGTCCAGCGCCTCTCCCCCGCTGAGCGCGCGCAGCCCGGCTGCGCCCGCCCAGCCGCCGTCGAGGAGACCGCGCCACAACGACGGGGTGGCCTGCATCAGGGTCGGCCGGTGCGCGGCGATCAGGGCGCCGAGGGCGGTCGCGTCCCGGACGCTCTCACGCGCCGCGACCACCACGCGGGCGCCCGCCACCAGGGGGGCGAACAGCTCCAGGACGGAGATGTCGAAGGTGATCGAGGTGACGGCCAGCAGGGTGTCCGCCGACGTGATGCCCGGCCGGCGCACGATGCCGGACAGCAGGTTCGCCACGCAGGAGTGCGGGACGGCGACGCCCTTGGGCAGGCCGGTGGACCCGGAGGTGTACATCAGGTAGGCGAGCGCGTCCCCGGCCGGCCCGTCCGGGAAGGGCACCGGTCCGACCGGGCCCTCCGCGAGGAGGTCGGCGGCGACCGCCTCGGCCACGCCGTCCTCCCCCGCCGTCCGGTCGGTGACCAGCACCCCGGCGCCGCTGTCGGCCAGCATGTGGCGGGCCCTCGCCGCGGGCAGCGCCTCGTCCAGCGGCACCAGGACGGCGCCGGCCCGCCAGATGCCGGTGATCAACGGCACCAGCTCGGCACCGCGCCGCACCCGCAGGGCGACCCGGTCACCGGGCCGCACCCCGTACCCGGACGCGAGCCGGGCGGCGACCCGGTCGGCCGCGCCGTCGGCCTCGGCCCGGCTGAACACGCGGTCCTCGTCCGCGACGGCGGGCGCCGCGCCGTCCTGCCGGGCGAGGTGGCGCAGCAGGGCCGGGACGGCGTCCCGGTCCGGGTGGGCCGTGTCGACGACGTTGAACTGCTCGACCACGCGCCGGAATCCGGCATCGGTGAGTACCGGCAGCTCCGCCAGGGGGCGGTCCGGCCACGCGGCCGCAGCACGCAGCAGGCAGGTCAGCGCCTCGGCGAGCCCCGCCACCGTGTCGGGCGAGAGGGTGGCCGTGCGGTACTCCAGCGTGGCCTCCAGCTCCCCGGAGGGCCTGGGGCGGACGAAGAAGGACAGGTCGTACTTGGCGGTGCCGCTGTGCGAGGGCGCCGGGGTGACAACCGCGTGCGGCAGCGTGAGGGTGCTGGTGGGGCCGCTGTGGTAGGCGTACATCAGTTGGAACACCGGCGGCCAGCCGGCCGCGGCCCGGTCCTCGACGACCACGTCGAACGGCGTCCCGCGGTGCCGCAGGTCGGCCTTGAGCGCCTCCCGGGTGCGTGCCAGCGCCTCGTGGAAGGTCAGCTCGCCGCCGAGGTCGCTGCGGTGGGCGATCAGGTTGAGCAGCGGGCCGACCACCTGGGCGAGCGCGGGTCGGTTGCGGGTGGCCACCGGCATGCCGACGATCAGGTCGGTCTTCCCGGTGAAGCGGCCGAGGACGGCGCAGAACGCGGTCAGCAGGACGGTCGGCAGGCTGGCCAGCTGCGCGCGGCCCAGGACGGCGAGTTCGGTGGCCAGGTCGGCGGGCAGGGTGAAGTGGTGCAGCGCGCCGGCGACGTCGTCGGCCCGCTCGACGGTGGCGGTGGGCTCCGCGGCGCCGACCAGGTCGTGCGGGGCCGGCACGTCCCGGGGCAGCCCGGTGACGGGCTGTTCGCCGGTGAACCGGTCCCGCCAGTGGGCGAGATCCCGCTCGCGGCCGTCCGTGTCGGTGCGCTGCCAGGCGGCGTAGTCACCGAAGTCGGGCCCGGTCGGCGCCGCTTCCGGGGCGCCCGTCCCGCCGCCGCACCGGGCGGCGTACTCGGCGGTCAGGGCCTCCAGGAACACCCCGAATCCCCAGGCGTCGACCAGGATGTGGTGGGCGACGAAGAGCAGCAGGTGCTCGTCCTCGGCGAGCCGCAGGAGATGGCAGCGCATCAGCGGCGGGCGGTCCGGGGCGAAGGGCCGGGCCGAGGCCTCGGCGACCGCCTCGGCCAGCCGGGCCTCGCGCTCCCGGGCCGGCACCCCGGCCAGGTCGGTCTGCAGGACGGCCGGGCGCACCCCGTCGGCGAAGGCCTGGTACGGCTCGCCCTCGGCCACCAGCACGTGGCAGCGCATCATCTCGTGCCGCTCGGCGAGGGCCGCGAGCGTGTTCTCCAGCGCCCGGGCGTCGACCGGGCCGGTGAGCCGGAAGGCGGCGGTCTCGTTGTGCAGGGCGGTTCCCGGAGTGCGCTGCTCGGTCCGCCAGATGGACTGCTGGGCGTAGGAGAGCGGGGCACGTCGCCGGTCGGCGCGCAGTGGCAGCGGGGTGCGGCTCATCAGGCACCGCCGGCCGCGGGGCAGGCGTGCGGGGCACGGGGGGCGTGGGGAGTCTGCATGGGATTCACGAAGCCTGTTCGGACGAGGTCAGACGGAGGTCGGACGAGGTCGGACGGACGGAGGCGGGCGCGGTCGCCGCAGGGGCGGGGTCGGCCGCGGCGAGCCGCGCCGCGGGCAGCAGGGCCCACCCGGCGGCACAGCCGGCGAGCGCCTGCAGCACCGCGACCAGCAGGGTGGCGGCCACCGCCAGCGCGGCGGAGGAGGGCAGGCCGGCGAGCGCGGCGATGGTCTCCGCCGTCGCTCCGACCGGCTGCCCGGTGAGGGCCCGCCACCCCAGCAGCAGGGCCCAGCCGGCGGCGCCGCTCAGCGCGGCGAGCCCGAGGCGCGCGGGAAGCCGGGTCCGGCGCACGGCGCCGGCGGCTCCGCCGAGCACTCCCACCGCGAAGGGTGCGTACCAGAGCCCCGCTGCCGATCCGAGTGCCACGAGGAGCACGCCGACGGGACCGGTCAGGAGCGGCGCGGTGTACCGGCGGAGGCGGGCGGACACCATCCGTTGCGAGAGCATGGGCGGCTCATCCTTCCGAGGTGAGGGTCCACTTGATGGCGTCCGAGCCGTGCTCGGCGGCCGTGCGCAGCGGCAGGTACTCGCCGCGCCACCAGAGGTCGATCAGGTTGCGGTACCAGGGGGAAGCCGGGTTCTCGCTCTGGCCGCCCGGGTAGACCGCCCGGGCCTGCGCCGTGGCCGTCCCGGTCCACTGGACGACCATCCGCCAGCTGGGCCCGAAGTCGGAGTCCATTCCGCCGTCGGCGTTGTCGACCGTCCAGGTGTCGCCGCCGTCGGGCAGCGGTCCGTGGCCGAGGGCGGGTACCTGGGTGATCGAGGGGATCACCCGGTGGTGCAGCCGCCCCCAGTTCCAGCCGGCCGGATCGGGGCCGAGCTCGCCCGCGAGGCCGGTCACGGTCTTGGCGAAGGCGTCGCGCATGGCCCCGTGGGCGTCCCGGCCGGGGCCGCCCGGCGGGGTGAAGGCGGGATTGGACCGGTCGCGCAGGCTCCACTGCTCCAGGTCCTGGACCAGTGCGGGCGGCGTTCGGTCGAGGGCGAGGTGACGGCGGGCGAGGTCGACGGGGACCTTGCGGTCCGTCCACCAGGGCTGGAAGACCTCGCTGAGGTAGGAGGTCAGGAAGCGCCACCAGATCGTCGCCTGCGGCGACTTCTCGTCCATCGCCGCGTTCCAGCCGGTGAGGAGGTCCCGGGCGGCGCGCTGCCGGTCGTCCAGCGGCGCACCGTCGAGGGCCTTGAGCAGCTCGGGCACGAGTTGGGCGGCGAGCCCGTCGACGAGGTCGTTCTGGAGCGTGCCGAAGTCGTCCGGTCCGAGCGCGGATCCGCCCTGGAGCGCGGAGTTGATCCGGGCGGTCCGATAGCCGGGGTCGAAGTCCTGGGTGGTGCCGATGTAGTAGGGGTAGTCGTTGCCGACGGGCCGCTGGTTGGCCGTCACGACGCTGTGGGAGGGCGGGTTGTAGACCTGCGGGACGGCCTCGAAGGGGATGGTGCCCGCCACGTCCGAGGCGCCTTCGCCGGAGAGCGGCAGCCAGGGCTCGCCGCTCTTGACCAGCGGGTAGTAGCCGGGGGCGACGATCCCGATGTTGCCGTGGTCGTCGGCGTACACGAAGTTCTGCGTGGGGGCCTTCCAGTCCCGCAGCGCCTCGCGGAACTGTCCGTAGTCGCTCGCCGTGCTGAGGGAGAGCAGGGCCGCCAGGTCCGGCGAGGGGATGTTGCCCATCCAGTGGACGGAGGTGGTCTGCCCGGCCCGGGTGATGACCGGCCCGTGCACGGTGAGGTCGACGGTGAGCGGGACGGCGTCGCCGCCACGCACCGGGATGGTGTACTCGACGTGCTCCAGCGGGCGCCAGGCCCCGTTCCAGTAGTAGGAGCCGGGGTGGTCCGGGCTGGTGGTCTCGCTGTAGAAGAGCGTGGACTGGTTCTGTACGTCCGTCAACGACCAGGAGATGTGCGCGTTTCGGCCGATGAGGACGGCCGGCATGCCGGGCAGGCTGGCACCGGTGACGTCGAGGGTCGGCGAGTGCAGGGCGATCTCGAACCAGTCGGAGGGCAGCGAGAGCTGCAGGTGCGGATCGCCTGCGAGCATCGACTTCCCGCCGGCCACCGCAGGGCCGTTGGCGGCCCAGGCGTTGCTGTCCGGGTGCAGGTGCAGGGTGCCGGCCGGCAACTGGTCGGCGCGGGCCAGGACGGCACTGGCGGCGTCCGCCTGGCGGGAGGTGTCCAGCGGCCGGGGGTCTGTCGGGCCGCTGCCCGGTGCGAGGGCCGCCGGGTCGGCCGCGTTGGCGTTCCGCTCGGGGATCGGCGCGACGCCGAGGTCGCGGTACGGGCCCGGGTCGTAGGGCTGTTGCGGGGTCGCGGGCAGGACCGGGAACCAGGCCTTGGTCAGCTCCGGCCCCAGCGAGCGGTCGGCCAGCGCGTAGCCGAGCGGCACGGTGCTGAAGTCGAGCTGCTGGGTGAGGACCTCCTGGACGACCAGGCTGTCCACCGGGGTCCAGCGGCCGGGGTGGACGCCGGTGAGTCCGTAGAGGGCGGGCCAGTCGTGGCCGTCCTCCAGTTCGGCGATCCGGGTGTTGACGCCGGCCGCGTAGGCCGTGAGCGCCCGGCCGGCCGGGCTGTCGGGCGGGGTCTGCGCCCAGCCGGCCTCCGCGGTGCGGCGCAGCCCGAGTTGGAGCTCGAAGGTGTCGGACTCCACGGCCCCCGGGCCGCTGAGTTCGGCGAGCCGGCCGGAGCCGAGCCGCCGCAGCAGGTCCATCTGGGTCAGCCGGAAACGCGCGGTGACGTAGCCCTGGGCGCGGAAGAGGTCGTCGTCGGAGGCGGCGGTGATCGAGGCCGGTCCCTCCGGGCTGAAGGTGGCCACGGCCGGGGCTGAGAGCCCGGGCACGCTCAGCCGTCCGCTGGTCGGCAGCAGGCCTCCGTCGGCCGAGGCCCAGGCGCCCCGCACCGGATCGAGGGCCCGCCCCAGGGCGGGGATCGGTCCGGTGCCGGTGCCGAGGACGAACATGAGCAGCCCGGCGACGACCAGGGCGCCCAGCCGGCCCGCAGTGCGGCGGATCTTGGCTGACACGGTGCATCCCATCGTCTGGTGGTCGGTTCAGGAGGGTGGCGGCCTGGGGGAGGCCCCCACCCGGGGGTGCTATTCGGCCGCCGCGAGGCGGTCGGCCTCCTGCCGGATCCGGCGGGACCAGGTGCCCGCCTCGCGGGCCACGAACTGCCGGGCCAGCTCCAGGTCGGTGGCGAGGACCCGGTCGGAGTCGAGGAAGTCGACCTCCTTGCGCAGGGCCGCCAGGAGGTCGCGTCCCATCTCGGACAGCTCCAGACCCGGCAGCAGCTCGGCCGCCTGGGCGGCGGACAGCAGCTCGATGCCGAGCACGTACTCGCAGTTGTCGATGATCGTGCGCAGCTTGTAGGCGGAGGTGCCGCCCATGCTCACGTGGTCCTCCTGCAGCTGGCAGGTCGGGATCGTGTCGACGCTGGCCGGGTGGCTGAGCGTCTTCGACTCGTTGACCAGTGCGGCGGAGGTGTACTGGGCGATCATCAGGCCGGAGTTGACGCCGGAGTTGGCGACCAGGAAGTCCGGCAGACCGCGGCGGCCCGAGTGGAGCTGGTAGGTGCGCCGCTCGGAGATGTTGGCGAGCTCGGAGACGGCGATGGCGAGCATGTCCAGCGAGAACGCGACGGACTCGCCGTGCAGGTTGCCGCCGAACAGCGCCATCTCCTCCTCCGCGAAGAACAGCGGGTTGTCGGAGACGCTGTTGACCTCGTCCTCGATCGTCTTCCAGGCGAAGTTGACGACCTGCCGGATCGCACCGTGCACCTGGGGGATGCAGCGGAAGGAGTACGGGTCCTGCTTGGACTTGTTCGCGGTGTCCAGGGTGTGGTGGTTGCCGCCGAGCATGGCGGCGCGCAGGTTGCGGGCGACCGTCTTGCGGTCCTCGTGCGCCGTGGACGTGTGGTACAGCCCGTGGGCGAAGGTGTCGGAGGTGCTGAACGCCTGGGAGCTCAGACCGGCCACCGCGTCGGCGAAGTCGACGAGTGCGGCGATCCGCAGCAGCGAGTCGACGGCGTGTGCGGTGATGTACTGCACGCCGTTGGTGAGGGCCAGCCCCTCCTTCGCGGCCAGGGTGACGGGCTCCAGACCGTACTGCTCGCCGAGGACGGCGCCGGGCCGGCGCTCGCCGTCGATCCACACCTCGCCGAGGCCGAGCAGGGGCAGACTCAGGTGGGCGAGCGGGGACAGGTCCCCGCTGGCGCCGACGGTGCCCTTGCTGGGGATCACCGGGATCAGGTCGGTGTTCCACAGCTCGATCAGCCGGTCGATCGGGCCGCGGCCGATACCCGTGATGCCGGTGCGGAAGGTCAGCAGCTTGATCAGCATGGCCAGCCGGGAGACCCTCGGGGAGGCCGGCTCGCCCACGCCTGCGGCGTGCGACACCACGTGGTTGTACTGCAGTTCGTTGACCTGCTCCGGGGCGACGCGGGTCTCGCAGAGCGCGCCGAACCCGGTGTTCACGCCGTAGACGTGCTGCGGGCCGACGGCGAGCTCCCGGACGAACGCGGCGCCGGTGGCGACCGCGTCGGAGACCTCGCCGGACAGGCTCAACTCGGCGCCGGTGTCGACGATGGAGCCCAACTCGGCGAGGTTGTAGCGACCCTGGCGGAGCTCGTGTGCGGTGGTGGACATGTCCCCTCACCTACCTGTTCTCGAAGGGATCCGCGGAGCGGATCGAAGGCTCTGGTGTTCGTACTCGAAGTCGCCGAGCCGCTGGGCGTCGCCGCCGGCCCGTCGTTCCAACAGCTGCAGGACGGGCCCGGCCATGGCCGTGGTGACCAGGGCCATCAGCACCAGCAGCGAGTAGAGCGAGGTGTCGATCACTCCCAGCTGGAGGCCGACGGTGAGGATCACGATCTCGGTCAGCCCGCGGGTGTTCATCAGCGTGGCCAGCGCCGCGGACTGCAGTTTCGGAACCGCGCTCACCCGGGCACCCGCGTACGCTCCGGCGAACTTGCCGAGCACCGCGGTGAGCAGGATCAGGGCGAGTTCCCGGCCCCGGACAGACCCACCGAGGAGAGGTCCACCCTGATCGCCGCGAGCACGAAGTAGACCGGGAGCAGGAGGCCGCCGACGGCCTCCAGGCGGCCGGTCACCTCCGCCGCGACGTCACGCCGAACCCCGCGCGGGGCGACGGCCCCCAGCAGGAACGCCCCGAAGATGAAGTGGATCCCCATCCACTCGGTAGCCCAGCAGGACATCAGCAGGGCCACCAGCAGCACGCCGAAGCGGCCCGGGGTGACGCCGTCCTCCTCGGCCCCGGCGAACACCCGCCGCAGCAGCGGGCGGACACCGAGGACCATCACGGCGAGGTAGACCGGGACGAGCAGCATCCGGTGCTGTCCGGCGGTGCCCGCGACCGTCGCCGAGATGCCCAGCAGGCCCCAGGCGAGCAGGTCGGCGATCGCCGCGGCGGCCAGCGCGACCGCGCCGAGCCGGGTCCGGTCCAGCCCGCGGTCGGACAGGATGCGGGCCAGGACCGGGAAGGCCGTCACCGACAGGGCGGCGCCGAGGAAGATCACGAAGCCGGCCCGGTTGGGCCCCGGGTGGGCGTCCGCGACGGCGAGCGCCAGCAGTGCCCCGAGGGCGAACGGCAGCGCCACCGAGAACACCGACACCCGCAGCGCGAGGCCTCCGCGGCCCCTCAGCTCCCCGAACCGCAGCTCGTAGCCGATCGCGAACATGAAGAGCGCGAGCCCCAGGTTCGCGAGCGCGGTCAGCATCGGCCGGACTTCGGCGGGCAGCAGGGCGTGTGCGACCGCCCCGCCGAACAGCGAGGGTCCGATCACGATCCCGGCGAGGATCTCACCGACCACGGCCGGCTGGCCCAACCGCCGTGCCAGCGCTCCGAACAGCCCGCTCAGGGTGAGGACGGCGACCAGTCCGAGGAACACCCACTGCACCTGGTGGGAGGTCATCGACGACTCCCTCAGGACGTGGCGGGCTCGAAGGCCGCCCAGTGCATGCCGTCCACGGACTCGACGAGTCCGCCCTCGCGCACCGGCTGGTCGCCGCTGCTCTCCCCGAGCAGCGCCTGTGCCTGGATGCGCGAGCCCTCCCAGTGCATCTTCGGGATCTGGCCGAGCAGGTCGGACTTGCGCTCGTCGGAGATCATCGCGCCGGCGCGGACCAGCGCCGACTCGTCGGAGGCGCCGCCGCCGACCAGCTCGACGAAGGACTCGGCCTCCGAGGCGGCACCCCGGGTGACCTTCTTGGCCTCGTCGAAGTAGGCCCGCTCGTCCTTGTCGACGTCGTAGAACTGGACCAGGAAGTCATGGAAGAGGTAGTACTCGCGGCGGTAGCGCTCCTCGTACTCCCCGAAGCAGTCGTCCTCGGCGATCTCGCCGCGCAGCGCGGTGTTGATCGAGCGGGCGGCCAGCAGGGCGCTGTAGGTGGCGAGGTGGACACCGGAGGAGAACAGCGGGTCGATGAAGCAGGCGGCGTCGCCGATCAGGACCAGGCCCGGGCGCCAGAACTTCTCCTGGATGTAGGAGTAGTCCTTGCGCACGCGGATCTCGCCGTACGGGCCCTCGGTCACGCGGCGGGCGTCGGAGAGCATGTCGGCGACGAGCGGGCACTCGGCGATCAGCTGGTCGAGGACCTTCTCGCGGTCGCCCTGGATCAGGTCGACGGCGGCATCGCGGCGCAACACCGCACCCACGCTGGTGAGTTCCTCGGAGAGCGGGATGTACCAGAACCAGCCGAGGCTGAACGAGGCGCAGATGATGTTGCCGCTCTTGGGGGCCGGCATCCGCTTGCCGCCCTCGAAGTAGCCGAAGAGGGCGATGTTCTGGAAGAACTCGGAGTAGCGGCGCTCGCCGCCGACCTTGCTCTGGATCCTGCTCAGGTTGCCGGATGCGTCGACCACGTAGGCGGCGCGGACCTCGCGGCGGACCCCGTCCGAGTCGTCGTAGCGGACACCGCACACCCGGCCGTCCCCCTCCAGGACGTCCACCACCGCGCACCGCTCGCGGACGTCGACGCCCTTGCGGCGGGAGTTCTCCAGCAGCAGCTGGTCGAACTTCATCCGCTCGACCTGGTAGGCGAAGGAGGTCGGGCCGGAGAACTTCTCGGAGACGGCGAAGTCGAAGGTCCAGGGCTCGGGGTTGACCCCCCACCGGAAGGTTCCGCCGTTCTTCCGCTGGAAACCCGCCTCCGCCAACTCGTCGGTGACACCGAGCAGTCGGCAGATCCCGTGCACGGTGGAGGGCAGCAGCGACTCGCCGATCTGGTGGCGGGGGAACTCCTCCTTCTCCAGCAGGAGGACCTTGTGGCCCTGCATCGCGACGAAGGACGCGACCGTCGAACCACCGGGGCCGCCTCCGACGACCACGACGTCGTAGTCCGCTTCCACGGCTTCCTGTTCCACAGCATGACTCATTGCCGGACGACCTTCCCCGAAAGGGCTGTTGTGGGTGGACCGAGGCACGCCGGAGACCACGCGGGGGCGCGTGTCCGGACCTTCTCGGTGATGTGTCGGGCGCGGGGGCGAATGCGGGTCCCACGCGGGCGAGCCGGCGGCCGAACCGGATCTGCGCGTCGCGCCGGGTCCGGCCGTTCCCGGATGGCATCCGGGGGCTTCGCCGTCGATCCTGGCACGGGGTGCCGGTCCGGGACCAGGGAACTTTGGTCCACCCGCCCGGAGGCGGTCCCCGTCCGCGACCGCCTCGTTCGGCAGCCGCTCAGGCGGCCAGGCGGGCAGCGGGGTCCAGCCGGGCAGGGGCGTGCAGTCGGGTGGCGGCCTGCTCGGCGCCGCCCTCGGCCCGTGCGATGCGATGGGCGAGTGCGGCGAGCCCGATCTGGAGGCGGGACTCCAGGCCGAGCTTCTCCAGGATGCTGCCGACGTGCTTCTTGACCGTCCGCTCGCTGACCCGCAGCTGGCCGGAGATCTCACGGTTGGAGCGCCCGACGGCGAGCAGGTCGAAGACCTCGCACTCGCGGACGGAGAGTACGGCGATGCTCGCCAGCGCGTCCGCCAGCCGCGGGGCCGCGTCCCAGCCCGCCCGCCGGCAGATCGGTTCCCTTGCCATCAGCACGCTTCCTCCTTCTGGACATGTCATGGCTCGAACGCTAGAGCGACTTGTCAAGCCTGTCAATGCACTCATGACGATCTTGACTAGAGCTGGCAAGACTCCTAATCTCATCCTTGCCACCGGACGACCGGAGCCGACGCCGGGCCCCCACGCCCCCGAGGCGCTCGACACGCCCCCACGGACTGGAGGAACTCCCGCATGAACCAGCACCACCGCCTGTTTACCGTCCTGTGCCTGTCCGCTCTCGCCCTGCTGACTGCCGGGACCGCGGACACGGACGTCACCGAACGACCGGCCACCACCGGGCAGAGTGCCGCTCTCACGGCGGCGTGGTCGCACTCCGACGCCGAGATCGACTGGCCGTGACACCGGGCCGGCGAGCCCGGGAGGCATCCACCCCGGGGCTGCCGGATCCGCGCCATTGCCAGGCTTGGCAACGAAAACTCAGGCAACTTGCCAATCGCACCGCAAGTTGGACAACTGAGTCGCCGGATGACAAAGTGTTCTACGCGGGAGACGGCCGGGGGGATCTTCTAGGAGGTCCCGTTCCCGGAATCGGATCTACGCAGGAGGACGCGGTGTTGGAACAACCGCTTTTCGGGCAGCGACTTCGGCAACTCCGCCAGGAGCGCGGGCTGTCGCAATCGAAGCTGGTGGGCCAGGGCATGTCGGCCGGATATCTGTCGCGCCTCGAGTCCGGGGCCCGGCCGGCCACCGCCACGGTGGTGGAGTATCTGACCGTCCAGCTGGGAGTGCCGGCGTCCGCCTTCGACGCGGAACGCTCGACCTCCCTCGCGGAGGAGGTCGCCGTCGCCGTCTCGGCAGGCGGCGAGGAATCCACGGCGGAGGTGCTCGGCGCCGTGGCGCGAAACGGCGAACAGGGCTCCACCGCGCTGCGCTGGCTGTCCCTGTGGCTGCTCGCCCCCTCGACCTCCCAGAAGGCGGCCTCCCGGCCGTCCGGGAGCAGCGAAGCCGAGTCGATCGCCCGCCAGCTCGTGGACCTCTCCGACCACCTGGGCGTTCCCGTACTGCGGCTCAGATCGCTTCTGGTGTTGGCGCGTTGGCACCGCTCGTCCGGCGACATGGGCACCGCCCACCAGCTCGCCGCCGAGGCCCACCGGATCGCCGACGCCGACGCCGACGGCGTGACCGACGCCGACCGGGTACGCGCCCTCCTCGTCCTCATCTCCGCCGAGGCCGAGATCGGCCGGTTCCAGGACGCCCTGGCCCACGTGGCCGAGGCGGAGCGGCTCCTGCCGGACGTCCCGGTCGCCCTCGGCGTCGAGACCCTGTGGACAGCCGCCGGCGTGTTGGTCCGGCACGGTGACATCACCGCCGCGGCCGACCGGCTCCAGCAGGCGCTGGAGCGCCAGGACAGCCGGGAGGACATCACGACGTGGCTCCGGCTCCGGCTCGCCGCGGCCTCGCTCTTCCTGCAGATGAACCCCCGCCGCCCGGACGAGGCGGCACCCCTGCTCGACCAGGTCGCGCCGGTCCTCGACCTCGTCGCCTCCGCGCGACAGCAGTTGGAGTTCCGGGCGCTCAAGGCCCACCTCCTGTTCACCCAGGGCCGGATCGCGGAGGCCGGCGAGGTCTGTACCGACATCGGCGAGGCACGCGCCGACCTCGGGATCCGCGACCGCCTCCGCCTGGAGGTGCTGGCCAACCAGATCAAGATCCTCCAGGGCCTCGAACAGGTCGGCATCTCGGCCATCGAGGCCCTCGCCCGCCAGGCCCAGGAGGCGGCCAACGTCGACCTCGCGGCCGAGATCTGGCGCAACCTCGCCGAGACGCTCGCCGCCTCGCGCGTGCGCTGACCGATCGTCACAAGTTCGACAACCACCGGAAAGGAGGGCCATGACATGACAGAATCACCGGCCATGAACAGTGATCAGCTGGTGATCCGCCGAGCCGTCCAGGCCGACGCGGAAGCGGTGGCGGAGGTCTGGATCCGGTCGTTCGACGCGGCGCTTCCGACGGTGCGCCGGCCGCGGGGCAACGACCGGATCCGGCTCTGGTTCGCGGAGAAGATCGTGCCCCACCGGGAAACCTGGGTCGCCGATGCGGACGGTGTCGTGGTCGGCATGATGGTGTTGCACGACGGGGACCTCGACCAGCTCTACGTCGCGCCGGACTGGCGCGGACGCGGGATCGGCGACCGCATGGTCGCACTCGCCAAGGAGAACTCCCCGGAGGGCCTTGAGCTGTGGACGTTCCAGGTCAACGCCCCGGCCCAGCGCTTCTACGAGCGCCACGGCTTCGTCGAGAGCTTCCGCACCGACGGCAGCGAGAACGAGGAGCGCGAGCCCGACATCCGGTACGCCTGGAAGCCGTGACGGCCGACGCCCCCGGACCACCTCCCCACCACCCGCACGGCCCCACCCCGTCACGGCGACCCGCCGAAGTCCGCGTGAAACCTCGGTCCGCGGGGGCGACGAGCATGAGCACCGAACACGTGGAGACGGAGCGCAAGTACCGACGGATGATGGCCCGGCGGCTGGCAGTGTTCGTACGCGGCCGCGTGCTGGTGCCCGTCGCCCACCTGCACACCCACCGGCGCCGCAAGCTGCTCGTCGACGCGGCCGGGGCCACGCTCGCCGAGATCACCGAGGACCGGGCCACCGCGCGCACGATCCGTCCGGCAGAGTCGGCGGACCGTCGGACGCCCGGTCTGCCGCGCCCAGCGCCCCTGGCGTCAGCACCCGCGCCCGCGCCGGCAACTGCCCGCCCATCAGCAGGCACGAACAGAAGAACCACCGACACCATGGCCGATGTGGCCCGGCGACCACAATGCGACCACCAGCTGACGCGGCAACAGAAAGAGCCGGTACCTGGCTTCCCAAGTACCGGCTCTCACAATTGACTTCACGGTCGGGACGGCAGGGTTTGATCCTGCGACCCCTTGACCCCCAGCCGCCGTCACCTTCTCCCCGGTGGCGTTCGGGTGGAACGGGACGGCCGGGGAGCCGGGGAGGGCGCCCTCGATCCAGCGGTCGTCCGAGCAGATGTCGTGGCCTGCGGTCGGGGTCGCGGTGTCGACGTAGGTCGCACCGTTGGCGGTGGCGGTGGACCTGCGCATGGCGTTGAGCCTGCCGAGCGTGTCGTGCAGGTACTCCACGTCGCCGGGGGTCACCGGCTGGCGCTGGATGCACGTCGTGAGGTCGATGCCGTCGGCCCAGTCGGCGGGCACCTTGAGCGCGGTGTAGGAGTGCACGGTGCCGTCGCCTTCGAGGTGGGTGAGGAAGCCCTTCTCCTCGGCAAGCGCGAACATCATGCCGCGGCCGACGAGTTCGGCGGTGGCGGTGTGGCGGGCGGTCGGTGAGGCGTCGAGGTCGAAGACGGCGGCCTCGATCCCGTGGAGGTGCAGGACCCGGGCGAGAGTGAGGCCGCCGAGGCCGGCGCCGACGACCGCGATCGGGTGGTGGGTGGTCATGCGCTCTCCTCGGGGTCGGCGGGTCCTGGCGGGTGTCGGAGGCGGGTGCGGCCAGCGCGCCGCTGATCAGTACCTCGAAGCCCCAGGCGAGGCGGGCGCGCCCGGTCCCGGACAGCAGCCGGGTGCCGAGGGCCGCGATGTGCGGGTGGCGGGGGCCGGTGGCGCCCTGCAGCGCGGCGGTGAGCGCGTCCCACTCGCCCGCGCTGTCGGGGGCCTGACGGCGGGCGGCCTGCTCGGCCGCGGTGGCGGTCGCGTAGGGCAGCCGCAGGTCGAGGGCCCAGGCCGCCCGCCCGGGCGGGACGCCGCCCTCGTCCAGGAGGGCGAGCACCGTCTCCACCAGGTCGAGGTAGTGCTCCCCCGACGGCCTGGCCACCATCGCCGCGCGGGCCAGCGCGGGGTGTTCGAACAGCACCTCGACGTACGAGGTGAGGGCGCGCACGAGCCGGTCGCGCCAGCCGTCGGCCCCGGCGGGGGCGAGGTCGACCGTGCCGAGCAGGTCGTCGAGGACGGCCGCGTGCAGCTCGGCGGTGTTGCGGACGTAGACGTAGAGCGAGGCCGGGCCGGTGTCGAGCTCCTGCGCCAGGCGGCGCATGGTGACGCGGTCCAGCCCTTCGGCGCGCATCAGCCCGACCGCGGTGGTGATGATCACCGCCCGGCCGAGGGGCGGCTTCGCGGGACGCTCCCGGCGGCTGCGGGGTTCGGGTGTCGGCGTGGTCACGGTTCGTAACGAACATGTTCGTTACGAACAAGTTCGTCACACCCCTTGGCCGAGCGGGCCCGGCGGGCCGGGTAGGTTTAGTGGTGGCAGCTGCGTCTGCCCGTTCCGAGCCCGGCCCGCCGCACCTGTGGGGGCGAGCGGCGCGGACAAGGGTCCGTCGACTCACGCGAACACCGCAGACCGGTCTCCTCGTCCTCCTGCCGGGTTGCGTGGCCAAGCACCGGAGGAAGAAGCACATGACGACCAACCGTGTCCGCAAGGACGTGATCCGCGAGCGGATGGCGGCGACGGGCGAGTCCTACAACGTCGCCGCCCGCAGCCTGCAGCAGGCCACCCCTAAGGCCGAGGTGGCCGCGGCCCTGGCCGTCCAGCGCTGGCTGCCGGCCGACAGCCTCGACCTGCCGTGCCCCTGCGGCGGGACGTGCGAGCCCGGGGAGACCTGCGCACGCTGCCACGCGCTCCACCGCCACGTGGCCCGCAACCCGGGCAGCACGGACGAGGTCGAGGTGTGGGAGGACCGCTACGACTGCCTCGGCTGCTCGGCCTCGTACCGGCTGACGATCGTCCTCCCGGGCCGCCCGTGGGGAGCGGTCGAGTCGGTGCCGCAGGCCCGCGGCGGCGAACCGGCCACCCGGGTCCGGGTGTTCCCCGGGGTGGTGCATCCCGGGCTCGCGGGCCCGGCCTCCGGCTGAGCCGAACGCCGTTCCCTTCCCCGGTGGGGCCGGGCCGCCGGAAACCCTTCGGTCCGGACCGTCATCCGTCCAGCGCCGCCGACGCATACCGTCCTTGCGACGGCCGCACCCGGCCGGACGGACAGCTGCACCGAGGAGACCCCGCATGGCCCTGCTCAAGTCGACCACCGTGGACCAGGTGGCCGAGGCGGTCCGGCGGGCCGACCCGACCGACCGCCTGGTCGTCACCCTCGCCGCCCTCCCCGGCGGCAGCCCCTGGACGCACGCGCTGATCTGCGGGCAGTTCGACATCGAGCGTTATTTCCTCACCCTCACCGAGCGGGCCGTGATGGTGCACGACATCAAGTTCCTGCGCCACCGGCCGGGCCGGCTGCTGCACCGCATCCCGCGGGCCGAGGCTGCTCGCGGTTTCACCGACCTGCACCGGCGGATGCTGTGGAGCTACTTCCGCTTCCACCTTCCCGGCGAGGCGCAGGCGACCAGGCTGAACGTCCGCCGGGCGTGGCGCCCGGAACTGGACCGGCTCGCCGCCGCTCTCACCGCCGAGCAGCCCGCCGCCCCGGCCCCCGTCCGCTGAGCGGGCCGACTAGAGCTCCCCCGCCGCGGCCCGCTCGGCGACCGTGCCGCCGGTCCAACTGGCCAGCAGCCGCAGCGATTCGGCCGACTGGGAGCCGGGCTCGGCGTGGTAGGTGAGCAGCACCTGGTCGGCGTCGCCGGTGGGGCTCAGCGTCTCGTACTGGAGGGTGAGCCGGCCGACGACCGGATGGTGCAGCTCCTTCACGCCGTGGCCCTTCTCCCGGACGTCGTGGTCGGCCCAGAGGCGGCGGAAGTCCCCGCTCTTGACCGAGAGTTCGCCGATCAGGGAGGCGAGTCGGGGGTCGTCGGGGTAGCGGCCGGCGTCCATCCGCAGGATCGCGACGACGTCCGAGGCCTTGCCCTCCCAGTCGTCGTACAGCTCGCGGGCGGTCGGGTCGAGGAAGACCTGCCAGGCCATGTTGCGCTGGTCCGGCGGCATGGCCGGGAAGTCCCCCAGCAGCGCGCAGGCCAGCGCGTTCCAGGCGATGATGTCCAGCCGGCGGCCGAGCACGTAGGCCGGGACGTCGGTCATCGCGTCGATCAGCTGCTGCAGGGCGGGCCGTACCCGTTGCGGCCGGGTGCTGGGGCGGGTGCGGCGGCGGGTCGGCTCGGTGAGACGGTTGAGGTGGTCGCGTTCGACCTGGTTGAGGCGCAGCGCGTTCGCGATGGCGTCCAGGACGGCGGCGGACACGTTCTCGCCGTGGCCCTGTTCCAGCCGGGTGTAGTAGGCGGTGCTCACGCCCGCGATCTGCGCGAGCTCCTCACGGCGCAGCCCGGGCACCCGGCGCCGGCCGCCGTACGGCGTCAGCCCCACGTCCTCCGGCTGCAGCCGGGCCCGGCGCGAGCGCAGGAACTCGATCAATTCGGTGCGCTTGTCCATACCGGAAAGTATGAGGGTGACACTCCCGGTGGTACGCACGCCGTTCGTACGTCGGCCGAGGGTCTGGTTGCGGGCCGACGGCCGCAGCAGGCTGGACGGCATGACGCACACCACTGTCTCCGCCTATGCAGCCGCCTCGCCGAAGGCTCCGCTGGAGAAGACCACCGTTCCCCGGCGGGAACTCGGTGAGCACGACATCCTGATCGACATCAAGTACTCGGGGATCTGCCACTCCGACATCCACCAGGTCAACGCCGAGTGGGGCGAGGGCACCTTCCCGATGGTTCCCGGCCACGAGATCGCCGGCGTGGTCGCCGCGGCCGGCCCGGCCGTGAGCCGGTACGCGGTCGGCGACCGGGTCGGGGTCGGGTGCTTCGTCGACTCCTGCCGTGAGTGCGACAACTGCCGCGCCGGTCTGCAGCAGTACTGCACCGACGGCGGGATGGTCGGCACCTACAACAGCGTCGGCCGCGACGGCGAGCCGACCTACGGCGGCTACTCCACCCACATCGTGGTGGACGAGAACTACGTCCTGCGGATCCCCGAGCAGATCCCGCTGGACGCCGCCGCGCCGCTGCTGTGCGCCGGCATCACCCTCTACTCCCCGCTCACCCACTGGGGCGCCGGGCCCGGTAAGAAGGTCGCCGTGGTCGGCCTCGGCGGCCTCGGCCACCTCGGGGTGAAGATCGCCCACGCCAAGGGCGCCGAGGTCACCGTGCTCAGCCAGTCGCTGCGCAAGCGGGAGGACGGCCTGCGGCTGGGCGCCGACGACTACCGCGCCACCTCCGACCCGGCCACCTTCGAGGAGCTGGCCGGCACCTTCGACCTGATCGTCAACACGGTCTCCGCCGACCTCGACCTGAACGCCTACCTCGGACTGCTCAGGTCCGACGGCACCCTCGTCCAGCTCGGCGCCCCGGAGAACCCCGCGCCGATCGCCCCGTTCGCGCTGATCACGGCCCGCAGGTCGCTGGCCGGATCGATGATCGGCGGCATCCCGGAGACCCAGGAGATGCTCGACTTCTGCGCCGAGCACGGCATCACCGCCGAGATCGAGGTGATCCGCGCCGACCAGGTCAACGAGGCGTACGCCCGCGTCCTGGCCAGCGACGTGCGGTACCGCTTCGTGATCGACACCGCCACCATCTGACGCCTCCGCGCCGTACCGGGGCCCCGTGACCGCAAGGTCCGGGGCCCCGGGCCGTGCGGGGCGGGCCGCGGGCAGCCGACCCCGGCCCGGCGGCCGGTCGTCACGCTCGGTGGTCGCCGGGTGCGGCGACTCCGGTCGCAGTGGGAAGCGGCGCAAAAGATAATGGGGGGCACTGAGCCAGGTGGTGGGAAGGTTCGACGATGTCAGCTCCCCAGGAGGACCTCCCGGGCGCGCGACCTGCCCCCTTCGACCTGACCCCGCCAGCGACAGCCGTGTTGGACACGGAGGGTGTCGTCGTGGGGTGGACGGAGGGGGCCGAGGAACTGCTCGGCTACCCGGCGGCGGAGGTGCTCGGTGTACCGGTCGGCAACCTGCTGGCGGAGCCGCTCGCCGGGGCCGGTGTCCGCCGGCCGGGCGGCGGGGCGCAGGCGGGGCTGGTGACGGCGCGGCACCGGGACGGGCGCCGGCTGTCGCTCGGGGTGCAGGGGTCCCGGGTGTCGGGGCCGGCCGGGGAGGAGCGCTGGCTGGTGTCCGCCGTCGACCTGGGGGCGACACCGTGGTGGGGGGTGAGCCGGTCGGTGCTGGAGCGGTTCCTCACCCGGTCGCCGTTCGGCATGGCCGTGGTGGGCACCGACCTTCGGTACATCTGGATCAACGAGACGCTGGAGCGGATGGCCGGCATCCCCCGGGAGCAGCGGCTGGGCCGGCGGATGGGCGAGGTGCTGCCGCTGCTGGATCCGGCGGCGGTGGAGGCGCAGATGCGCCGGGTGCTGGACACCGGCTCTCCGGTGCTGGACTTCGAGTACCACGGGCACACGCCGGCCGACCCCGGCCGGGAGCACGCGTACTCCACGTCGTTCTTCCGGCTGGACGATGCCGAGGGCCGGGTGATGGGCGTCTGCTCCATGGGCGTCGATGTCACCGAACGCTGGCGGACCAGGGAGCGGCTGGCGCTGCTGAGCGAGTCCGGCGGCCGGATCGGCAGCACGCTGGACATCAGGCGCACCGCCCAGGAGCTGGCCGACGTCGCGGTGCCCCGGCTGGCCGACTTCGTCTTCGTCGACCTGCTGGAGTCGGTCCTGGCCGGTGAGGAACCCGCTCCGGTGCCGGCCTTCGGGAGCCCGCCCCTACGGCGGGCGGCGCAGCGGTCCCTGCGGGAGGGGTGCCCGGAGGCGGTGGTGTCGGTCGGGGAGCTGTCCGGGTACCTGCCGACATCGCCGATCGTCCGCAGCCTGGTGGAGGGCCGGGCGATGCTGGAGCCGTCCTTGAACGCGGCCGACCGGCCCTGGCTGGGCAACGACGTGCTGCGGGCGGAGTCGGTACGGGCGTTCGGGCTGCGCTCGCTGATGGTGGTGCCGGTGCGGGCGCGCGGGGTGTCGCTGGGTGTGGCGGTGTTCGTCCGGCAGCAGCGGGAGGAGCCGTTCCACCACGAGGACCTGCGGCTGGCCGAGGAGTTCGTCTCGCGGGCGGCGGTGTGCCTGGACAACGCGCGCCGCTACACCCGGGAGCGGTCGGCGACGCTGGCCCTGCAGCACAGCCTGCTCCCGCACGCCCTGCCGGTGACCACCACGCTGGAGGTGGCCTCGCGGTACCTGCCGGCGCGCGGCCAGGACGGGGTGGGCGGCGACTGGTTCGACGTGATCGCGCTGTCCGGTGCGCGGACCGCGCTGGTGGTAGGCGACGTGGTGGGGCACGGGATGAACGCGGCGGCGACCATGGGCCGGCTGCGTACGGCGGTGCACACGCTGGCCAACATGGACCTGCCGCCGGACGAGCTGCTCGCCCGGCTGGACGACCTGGTGATCCGGCTGATCGAGGAGGAGACCTCGGACGGCGGTGGTGCCACCGCGACGTCGGTCCTGGGCGCGACCTGTCTGTACGCGGTGCACGACCCGGTCACGCAGCGGTGCACGGTGGCCCGGGCCGGTCATCTGCCGCCCGCGGTGGTCACCCCGGAGGGGTCGGTGTCCTTCCCGGCGCTGCCGGCCGGTCCCCCGCTCGGCCTGGGCTCGATGCCGTTCGAGGCGGCCGAGCTGGATCTGGTCCCCGGCAGTCTGCTGGTGCTGTTCACGGACGGCCTGTTCGAGGCCCGCGGCCGGGATCTGGACGCGAGCCTCGCGGTCCTGGCGGACGCGCTCGAATGGCCGGACCGCTCCCCCGAGCAGGTCTGCGACACCGTGCTGGAGCGGCTTGGCTCCAGCCCGCTCTCCGACGACCTGGCCCTGCTCGTCGCGCGCACCCACGCGCTGGGGCCGGACCAGGTGGTCTCCTGGGACCTGCGGGAGGATCCGGCCGTGGTCTCCGAGGCCCGCGCGCTGGTCGCCACCACGCTCGGCGGGTGGGGTCTGGACGAGCTGCTGTTCACCACCGAACTGATCGTCAGCGAGCTGGTGACCAACGCGATCCGCCATGCCGTCGGCCCGGTGCGGCTGCGGCTGATCCGGCAGTCCGCACTGATCTGCGAGGTGTCCGACGGCAGCAGTACGTCGCCGCGGCTGCGCCACGCGCGGACCACCGACGAGGGCGGCCGCGGCATGTTCCTGGTGGCGCAGCTGGCCCGCCGGTGGGGCACCCGCTACACCTCCACCGGCAAGATCATCTGGTCCGAGCAGACGCTCCCCTCGACCGGCCCGGCCCGCTGAGCGGGTGGCCCGCGGCCGGCGGACCACCCGGGTGACCCCCGCGGTCAGCGCACCACCAGGAGCAGGTCGCCACCGTCGACGCCGGCCACCTCGGACACCGCGAGGCGCTCCACCGTGCCGGCCACCGGCGTGGTGATGGCGGCCTCCATCTTCATCGCCTCGATCGTCGCGACCGTCTGGCCGGCCGAGACCTCGTCCCCCGGCCTGACGGTGGTGGTGACGACCCCGCTGAAGGGGGCGGCGACGTGGCGGGGGTTGGTGGCGTCGGCGCGTTCGCGTTCCGGCCGGGTGGCCTCGATCGAGCGGTCCCGGACCGACACGGTGCGCGGCTGCCCGTTCAGCCGGCAGAACACCGTGCGGTGGCCGCGTTCGTCGGCCTCCCCGACGGCGTCCAGACCGAGGTAGAGCGAGACACCGGTGGACAGTTCGGCGCAGATCTCGGTCTCCGGCTCCAGGCCGTAGAGGAAGGCGGTGGTGGGCAGCACCGAGAGGTCGCCGTCCTCGTGCAGGGTGGTGCGGTACTCCCGGGACGGGCCGGGGAAGAGCAGGTCGTCCAGGGTACGCCGGACGTCCTTGCCGGCGAGCGCGGCCTCCTGGTCCGCCGTCAGGGTGACGGCGTGGGACGGCACGGTGCGGCCCGCCAGCGCCTTGCTGCGGAACGGCTCGGGCCATCCGCCGGGCGGGGTGCCCAGCTCGCCGGACAGGAAGCCGATCACGCTCTCGGGGATGTCGAAGGAGCCCGGGTCGGCCTCGAAGGCGTCCGGGTCCGTGCCGACCGCGACCAGGTGCAGGGCGAGGTCCCCGACGACCTTGCTGGTCGGGGTGACCTTGATGATGCGTCCGAGGATGCGGTCGGCCGCGGCGTAGAGGCGCTCGATGTCCTCGAAGCGGTCGGCCAGGCCGAGGGCGGCGGCCTGCTGGCGGAGGTTGGAGAGCTGGCCGCCGGGGATCTCGTGCTGGTACACCCGGCCGGTGGGCGCGGGCAGGCCGCTCTCGAACGGCCGGTAGAGGGTACGGACGGCGGCCCAGTACGGTTCGAGGTCGCCGAGCGCCGCCAGCGAGAGCCCGGTGGCCCGCTCGGTGTGGTCGGTGGCCGCGACGACCGCGGACAGCGCCGGCTGGCTGGTGGTGCCGGAGAGCGCGGCGCTGGCGCCGTCCACGGCGTCCACCCCGGCCTCCGCGGCGGCCAGGTAGGTGGCGAGCTGACCGCCCCCGGTGTCGTGGGTGTGCAGGTGGACGGGCAGGTCGAAGTTCTCCCGCAGCGCGCGGACCAGCCGCCGGGCGGCCGGCGGGCGCAGCAGGCCCGCCATGTCCTTCACGCACAGCACGTGCACCCCGGCCCGGACCAACTGCTCGGCGGTGCGCAGGTAGTGGTCGAGGGTGTAGAGCCGCTCGGCGGGGTCGGCCAGGTTCCCGGTGTAGCAGAGGGTGCCCTCGGCGACGGCACCGGTCTCCAGGACGGCGTCGATGGCCGGGCGCATCTGCTCGACGTCGTTCAGCGCGTCGAAGATCCGGAAGATGTCGATGCCGGTGGCCGCCGCCTCGTGCACGAAGGCCTGCGCGACCCGGTCCGGATACGGGGTGTAGCCGACGGTGTTGCGGCCGCGGAGCAGCATCTGCAGGCAGATGTTGGGGATAGCCTCCCGCAGGTCGGCGAGCCGCTGCCACGGGTCCTCCTTCAGGAAGCGCAGCGCGACGTCGTAGGTCGCGCCGCCCCAGGCCTCGACCGACAGCAACTGCGGGGTCAGCCGGGCGACATGGGGCGCGACCTCGACGAGGTCCCTGGTCCGCAGCCGGGTGGCGAGCAGTGACTGGTGGGCGTCGCGGAAGGTGGTGTCGGTGACGGCGAGGGCGTCGTCACCGCGCAGCTGCGCGGCGAACCGCTCGGGCCCGAGGGCGAGCAGCCGCTGGCGGCTGCCGGGCTCGGCGGGGCGCTCCAGGTCGGTCGCGGGCAGGGCGGTGCGCGGGTCGGCGACGGCGGGCGCGGTGCCGAACGGCCGGTTGACCGTGACGTCGGCCAGGTAGGACAGCAGCCGGGTGCCGCGGTCCGCGCCGGTCGGCGCGTCGAGCAGCTGCGGCCGGTCCTCGATGAAGGAGGTGGTGACGTGTCCGGCCCGGAAGTCCGGGTCCTTGAGGACGCCCTGCAGGAACGGGATGTTGGTGGCGACGCCACGGATCCGGAACTCGGCCACCGCCCGCTGCGCGCGGGCCACCGCCGTGGCGAAGTCGCCTCCCCGGCAGGTGAGTTTGACCAGCAGTGAGTCGAAGTACGGGGTGATCTCGGCACTGTTGTAGGTGCCGCCGTCGAGCCGGACTCCGGCGCCGCCGGGCGAGCGGTAGGCGGTGATCCGGCCGGTGTCGGGGCGGAAGTCGTGGGCCGGGTCCTCGGTGGTGATCCGGCACTGCAGGGCCGCGCCGCTCAGGCGCACGCCGTCCTGGGCGAGGCCGAGGTCGGCGAGGCTCTCGCCGCCGGCGATCCGCAGCTGCGCCTGGACCAGGTCGACCGAGGTGACCTCCTCGGTGACGGTGTGCTCGACCTGGATCCGCGGGTTCATCTCGATGAAGACGTAGCGGCCTCGCTCGTCCAGCAGGAACTCCACCGTGCCCGCGCCCCGGTAGCCGATCTCGCGGCCGAAGCGGACGGCGTCGGCGCAGATCCGCTCGCGCAGCCCGGGGTCGAGGCCGGGGGCCGGGGCGATCTCGACGACCTTCTGGTGGCGGCGCTGGACCGAGCAGTCCCGTTCGAAGAGGTGGATCACCTCCCCGGTGGCGTCGGCGAGGAGCTGGACCTCGATGTGGCGCGGCCGCACGACGGCCTCCTCCAGGAAGACCGTGGCGTCGCCGAAGGCGGAGGCGGCCTCGCGCATGGCGGCGTCGACGGCGGCGGGCAGCGCCGCCCGGTCCTCGACCCGGCGCAGGCCCCGGCCGCCGCCGCCCGCGGCGGCCTTGACGAAGAGCGGGAAGCCGATCTCCTCGGCCGCGGCCACCAGCGCGGCGGGATCGTCCTGCGGGGCCACCGTCCGCAGCACCGGCAGTCCGGCCGCGCGGGCCGCCTCCAGGGCGCGGACCTTGTTGCCGGCCAGGCTGAGCACCTCGGCGGGCGGGCCGACGAAGGTCAGCCCCTCCCGGGCGCAGGCCTGGGCGAGCTCGGGGTTCTCGGAGAGGAAGCCGTAGCCGGGGTAGACGGCGTCCGCACCGCAGCGCAGCGCGGTCGCGACGATGCCCTCCACGTCGAGGTAGCTGCGCAGCGGGTGGCCGGGGGTGCCGATCAGGTAGCCCTCGTCGGCCTTCTGCCGGTGCAGGGAGTGCCGGTCCTCGTGCGGGTAGACGGCGACCGAGCGGATGCCCAGTTCGTTCGCCGCGCGGAACGCCCGGATGGCGATCTCGCCCCGGTTCGCCACGAGGACCTTGCGGATCATGGGGGATCTCCTTGTGCGGGTCGCGGTTCCGGCCAGGACGGCCTGCTGTTCGGCGCACTCGGTTCCACGGTGAGCGTCCGGGCGCAGTCCAGCACCTCGGCGTACGGCACCGCAAGGGTGCCCGCGACCGGTCGGTCAGGTGCCCGCGGTCGTGGCGCCCGGCCCGGCGCCGGGTCGGCGGCCGCTGCGCCGGATGGTCCAGGTGGGTGGCACCGGGCGTGCGGGGGCCGTGCGCCTCGGGGATGTCGAGCGGGCGCGGAGCAGGAGCCCGGACGGCGGAACGCCCCGCGCGGCGGGCGCACGGGGCGCCACCGGGCGGGGCGTTCGGCCTGACGGGACCACGCGTACGGGACCACGCGTACGGGACTACTTGTTGAGCGCGGCCGACCAGCGTTCCAGGAACTTGAGCAGCTGCTCGCGCTCCTGGTCGTCGAACTCCGCCGCGATGGTCTCCTCGACGGCGACGGCCTCCTCGTCGGCCTTGGTCAGCAGCGCCCGGCCGGACCGGGTGAGCCGGGCCTCCAGGATGTGCAGGTGGACGGGGTGGGGCTTGCGCTCCACCAGGCCCCGGCCTTCCAGCGTGTTGAGCACGGAGGACATCGTCTGCGGGGTGACCAGGCAGCGGCGCGCCAGTGCGGCGCCCGAGAGCCCCGGTTCCTCGGAGATGGCCAGCATGACCGTGTACTGGGCCGGGTTCCCCTTCCCAGTGGCTCGGCATCCTCGAAGGCTGCGGCGGCACCGCCGTCGCCGCCGACTCGGCCACCATCCGCGCCCTGCTCACCTACTGCCGCAACATCGGCTACCCGCTCACCTGGGTGCGGACCGTCATCTGCGTCGACTCCGGCCCGGAGAGCGGCACCGCCGACCTCATCCGCGGCACCCTCCCGCGCGCCCGGGTCTGGAGCCTCCACGGATCGCCGGAGGCCTGGGCGATCGGACACAACGGCCCGGACTGCGACCGGAACACCTTCCACCCCTTCGGCCACCAGCACGTCGAACTGCGCCACGGCGAGGTGCTGGTGACGACCGTCCACGACCGCCAGGTCGCCCCCGTCCTGCGCTACCGCACCGGCGCGTACGGCGAGTTCACCCGCTGCTCCTGCGGCGATCCGGCCCCGGCCCTGCGCCTGCTGGAGACCGAGGGCGACGTCCTCGGCTTCCGCGGTGCCCGGCTGTCCCGGACGGAACTGGTCTCCCTGGTCCGCCGGTTGGCGGAGGTCGAGGACGTCGAGCCCGTGGTGGTGGACCGCGGCCAGCCCACCGAACGGCTGCGACTGGAGGTCCGGCTGGACCCGGGCGCGACGGCCGACCAGTACCTGGAGGACTGGATCCGCGAGTGCGTCATCCGCGAGCACATCGCGATCGGCCAGGCCGTCTCGCGGGCCCCGGAGTCGTTCGAGGTGCTCGCCTCGGTGCGCCCGCGGCTGCGCGCGGGCACGGCGGTCGCCTGACCCTGGCAAACGCCCGGCCGGCGTCGAGCACGGCGCCCGGGACGGACACCACCCGCCGGCCGGAGCCGTTCTGACCCGGCATCCCGCGCCGGGCGGCCGGGCGGGCCTACGGTGTTGGGACAGTCCGCGCGGCACCGTCGAGAGGCAGCACGATGCAGGAGATCCACAGCATGTTGTTCGTGACCTTCGAGGACACCGACCATGCCCGGCAGGCGTACCGGGAGATGCGGGAGCTGCACGGCGTACGCCAGGCCGCGGTGATGGAGCGGACGGCCGACGGCCTGCTGGACGTCCCGGAGAGCTGGGTGCGCGGGGCCGGCGCGACGACGGTGCTCAGCGGGGTGGTCGGCGGGCTGGTCGGCCTGATCGGCGGCCCGATCGGGGTGTTCCTCGGCTGGGGCGCGGGCACCGCGCTCGGCGGCGGCGCCGAGTACAAGCGGTTCAACGACGCGGCCGAGGGGCTGATGGTCTTCAGTCGCAAACTCGCCGACAGCACCAGCATGCTGATCGTCGACCTGACCGAGTCCTCGCCCGGGCCGGCGGACGCGATCGCGGCCCGCCACGGCGGGCGGCTCGTCCGCCGCCCGGCCGCCGAGGTGGACGCCGAGGTCCGTCAGGCGCAGGCCGCGGCGGAGGAGTCGCTGCGCGCGGACGAGGAGGCCGAGCGCGGCGGGCACCGGTAGGCCTCCCGTCAGGGTGACACCCGCGGCGGCCGGATGATCCCCCGGCGCGGCCCGCTCACCAGGCGACGTCGGAGAGCCGGACGAAGCGCGCCCCCGCGCCGAGCAGCTCCGGCAGGGCGGCCGCCACCCCGCGCGCCGTTCCGCCGGCCGGGTGGTTCATGTGGGCGAGAACGATCGAGCCGGGCCCGGCGCCCAGGAAGGTCCGGCAGACCTGGTCCGCGGTGAAGGTGGCACCGGCGTCGCCGTTGACCGTGAAGCCCGCGATCCGCGCACCCAGCGCGGTCACCACCTGCGCGGCGACGTCGTCGTAGTAGGCGGTGCCGGCGCGGAAGAAGGCCGGCGGGCGGCCGAGCAGCCGGGTGAGCCCGTCCTGGTTGCCCGCCACCTCGTCGAAGGCCTCGCCGACATCGCCGGTCCCCCGGATGCCGTACGCGGACCAGCCCGCCACCGAGAGCGGCCGGTGCTGGGTGCCGTGGTTGCCGATCTCGAACAGCCGGTCGGCCGCGAGCTCCTGGAACGTACCGGGATTCGCCTCGATCCAGCGGGAGTTGAGGAAGAGCGTCGCGGGCACCCGCCGGGAGCGCAGTTCGTCGATCAGCGCCCCGTCGTAGCCGCTGCCGCCCGGCCCGCCGCAGGCGTCGAAGGTCAGCGCGATCGCCTGCTCCGTCGCGGGCAGGCTGCTGACCGCACCCGGGGGCTCGAAGTCCCAGCTGCCCGGGGTCGCGCCCGCCAGTCGCGCGACCAGCTCCGCCCGGGTGGGCGCGGCCGCCGGTACGGCCCGCGCCGCCGGCTCGGGGGCGGGGGCCGGGGGCTCGGCGGGCTGGACTGCCGGGGGTGCGGAGGCGGACGGCGAACGCGGCTCGGTCCGCGCGACCGGGCCGGCCGAGGAACGCCGCGAGATCCCGCACCCCGTCACCGCGCTGCCGGCCAGGGCCGCGAGCACCACCCGGCGAGCCAACGACATCCGAACCTCCAGGGCCGAGGGAAGAGCCGACGGACCACGGTAGGCACGGCGCGCCGGAGCCCGCCTCGGACGCACGTCCGTTCGGGTTCTGACGCCGCCTCCGGAGAGCGGCTCAGCCGGGCAGCGCCGTCAGGTCGGCCGCGCCGAAGCCGACCGAGAAGCGGTGGCACCAGATCACCGCGCTCCGGTAGCCGCTGAGGTCGGTGCCGGCCGGGACGGTGTAGTTCTGGTTGCCGACGTTGCCCTTGAGCCGCCCGAGCTCCAGGGCGCCGTCCCCGAGGGTGTCCAGCCTCGCCTCGGCGGCCGGGCGGGTGGAGAGGTAGACCCGCACGTCGGGCCCCTCGGAGGTGCGCAGGTTCTCTAGGCGCAGCACGGTGCTCCCGTCCCCCGGCCGCACCAGCCGGGCCGTCCCGCTGGTGGGATGCTCGCCCGACACGAAGCCGCCGCCGACCGGCGCGACCGTTCCCGCCCCGGCGGTCGGCGGCGCGGTCACGACGGCGGCCGGCAGCGCCTCGTCGACCGTCGTGGTGGTCAGGGCCCGCCAGGGCTGGAACAGGTACAGCCCGAAGCCGGCGGCCGTCAGCGCGAGCACCGCGAGGGCGGCGGACACCCGGCGCGGGATCCGGCCAAGCAGCGTGACACGGTCGGACATCGGGGGCCTCCAGGGGGGACGACGGCGGGTGGCACTTGCTCCCGGTCAACGCCGTCACCGGGGGCAGCGGTGCCCGTCCGTCCACCCCGTAAGACTCTCCTAAGACGGCCCGAGGCCGGTCTCCGGCAGCCGCACGATGGCGACCATGGCCGCGTCGTCGCCCAGCCGCCCGCCGGTGTGGCGGGCGAGGTCCTGGCACAGCAGCCGCAGCAGTTCCTCGGGGTCGTGGGCGGGCCAGGCCGGCAGCCGTTCGGTCAGCGGGTAGAACTCCCCGACGGCGTTGCGGGCCTCGATCACGCCGTCGGTGTAGAGCAGCACGGTGCCACCGACCGGGAAGTCGAACGAGGCGCCGCCCAGGCCCCGTTCGGCCAGTGCGGCGAGGCCGAGCGGCGGGGCCGGCTCCCGGGCCTCCAGTGGGACGACCCGCCCGTCGCCGAGCAGGAGCGGCGGCGGGTGGCCGCAGTCGACGAGGTGGAGCACCGGGCGGCGGTCGGGGATGTCCAGTACGACCGCTGTGGTGAAGGACTCCTGACGGTCCGACAGGTCGTCGGGCCCGTCCGGGTCGGCGGCCACCGTGCCGTCCAGGAAGTCGACCAGGGTGGTCAGCTCGACCCGGCGGTGGGCGGCGGCCCGGAACGCGCCGAGGACCAGGGCGGCGTCGCCGATCGCGCCGAGGCCCTTGCCGCGGACGTCGCCGACGATGAAGCGGGTCGCCGGGCCGGAGCGCGCCGCGGCGTACAGGTCGCCGCCGATCTGGGCCTCGGCCTCGGCCGCGACGTAGACGGAGGCGATCCGCAGCGGCCCCAGCCGGTGCGGGATCGGCCGCAGCACCACCTGCTGGGCGGCCTCGGCCACCGAGCGCAGCCGGGTCATCTCCTGCTCGTGCTGCTCTCGCAGGTAGGCGAAGAGGGTGACCAGGGCGGAGATCAGGACGAGGGCCGTCGTCTGCACGGTGTGGTTGAGGTCCAGCACGGTGGTGCGGCTGGCGGCGACGACGATCTGGGCGAGGACGGCGAGCGCCCCGACCAGGCCGGTGGTGCGGGGGCCGGCGAACGAGGCCGTGACCGCCGGGGCGGCGACCAGGAACGGCCCGAGGTGGACTTCCGGCGGAGCGAGTACGTCACCGATGCAGACCAGCACGATCAACGCGAGCGGGATGAGCACCAGCGCCCGCCCGGCGCCGCCGGGCCGGCGGAGCGCCTCGGCGCGTCCCCGGATGTCCATCCTCCGATCCTCCCAGGGATCCGGGCCCCGGGCCCGGTCCGGCGCGGGTGCGGTGACGCGGCACCGCGGTACGCGCCACTACCGCGAGCGGTGCTCACCCGGTCGGCGGAGCGGCCGCGCAAGGTCCACCGGTTCGGCCGTATCGACCTCCCCACCGGGGGCGGACCTTGGTAGGAAGATGCCAGAGGACCGATTTGTCGGTCTTGTCGTGCCTTCGCAAGGAGGAGGCGTCCCATGGCTTCGACACCGTCGACCACCGAGGCGACATCCCGATCCACCGGCCCGCCCACCGAGGGCGAGGAACCGGTGGTCCACATTCTCTGGATCAACGCGGGCCTGAGCTGCGACGGCGACTCCGTCTCGCTCACCGCGGCGACCCAGCCCAGCATCGAGGAGATCGTCCTCGGTGTGCTCCCCGGCCTGCCGAAGATCGCCGTGCACTGGCCGCTGATCGACTTCGAGTGCGGTCCGGTGCAGGGCGCGGACAACTTCGTCGAGTGGTTCTTCAAGGCCGACCGCGGCGAGCTGGAACCCTTCGTGCTGGTCATCGAGGGCTCCATCCCGAACGAGGCGATCAAGGCCGAGGGCTACTGGTGCGGCTTCGGCGACGACCCGGCGACGGGCCAGCCGATCACCACCAGCGAGTGGGTCGACCGGCTGGCGCCCAAGGCCACCGCGGTGGTCGCGATCGGCACCTGCGCCACGTACGGCGGCATCCACGCGATGGCCGGCAACCCGACCGGCGCGATGGGCCTGCCCGACTACCTGGGCTGGGACTGGAAGTCCAAGGCCGGTCTGCCGATCGTCTGTGTCCCGGGCTGCCCGATCCAGCCGGACAACTTCTCGGAGACCCTGGTCTACCTGCTCTACCAGCTCACCGGCGCCGCGCCGATGATCCCGCTGGACGACAAGCTGCGGCCGACCTGGCTGTTCGGCGCCACCGTGCACGAGGGCTGCGACCGGGCCGGCTACTACGAGCAGGGGCAGTTCGCCTCCGAGTACGGCACCCCCGAGTGCCTGGTGCGGATCGGGTGCTGGGGCCCGGTCGTGAAGTGCAACGTCCCCAAGCGCGGCTGGATCAACGGCGTCGGCGGCTGCCCGAACGTGGGCGGCATCTGCATCGCCTGCACCATGCCCGGTTTCCCGGACAAGTTCATGCCGTTCATGGACGAGCCGCCGGGCGCCAAGGTGTCCAGCTCGGCGAGCGCCGCGTACGGCTCGGTGATCCGCCGACTGCGTTCGATCACCACGAACACCGTGGACCAGGAGCCGAAGTGGCGGCACACCGGTCGGCAGCTGGCGACGGGCTACAAGCCCCCCTGGTGACCGACCCGCCGCCCGGTCCGGGGTCGCGCCCGCCCGCTGCGGCGGCCGCGGCCCCGATCCGGTGTACCGCACTCCCACGCAGACCTTCAGAAGGGCACGACACACGCCATGACGACAACAGCCCCGCGGCCGGGCGGCAACGACGGCCTGGTGGAGATGAGCTGGGACCCGATCACCCGGATCGTGGGCAGCCTCGGCATCCACACCAAGATCGACTTCAAGCAGAAGAAGGTCGCCGAGTGCTACAGCACGTCGTCGGTCTTCCGCGGCTACAGCGTCTTCATGCGCGGCAAGGACCCGCGCGACGCCCACTTCATCACCAGCCGGATCTGCGGCATCTGCGGCGACAACCACGCGACCTGCTCGGTGTACGCGCAGAACATGGCGTACGGCGTGAAGCCGCCGCACCTCGGTGAGTGGATCATCAACCTCGGCGAGGCCGCCGAGTACATGTTCGACCACAACATCTTCCAGGAGAACCTGGTCGGGGTCGACTACTGCGAGAAGATGGTCCGCGAGACCAACCCGGGCGTACTGGAGAAGGCCGAGCGCACCGAGGCGCCGCACGCCGCCGAGCACGGCTACAAGACCATCGCCGACATCATGCGCTCGCTCAACCCGATCGAGGGCGAGTTCTACCGCGAGGCGCTGCAGGTCAGCCGCTACACCCGGGAGATGTTCTGCCTGATGGAGGGCCGCCACGTGCACCCCTCCACGCTCTACCCGGGCGGCGTCGGCACGGTGGCGACGGTGCAGCTGTTCACCGACTACCTGAGCCGGCTGATGCGGTACGTCGAGTTCATGAAGCGGGTCGTCCCGCTCCACGACGACCTGTTCGACTTCTTCTACGAGGCACTGCCCGGCTACGAGGAGGTCGGCCGGCGGCGGATCCTGCTCGGCTGCTGGGGCGCGCTCAACGACCCGGACCACTGCGACTTCACCTACCGCAACATGACCGACTGGGGCCGGCGGATGTTCGTCACCCCGGGCGTGATCGTGGACGGGAAGCTGGTCACCAACGACCTCACCGAGATCAACCTGGGCATCCGGATCCTGCTCGGCTCCTCGTACTACCAGGACTGGGAGGGCAAGGAGCAGTTCGTCACCCACGACCCGCTCGGCAACCCCGTCGACCCGCGGCACCCGTGGAACCAGCACACCATCCCCGCGCCGCAGAAGCGGAACTTCGACGACAAGTACAGCTGGGTGATGTCGCCGCGCTGGTTCGACGGCAAGGACTACCTCGCCCTGGACACCGGCGGCGGCCCGATCGCCCGGCTGTGGTCCACCGCGCTGTCCGGCCTGGTCGACATCGGCTACGTCAAGGCCACCGGGCACAGCGTGGTGATCAACCTGCCGCGCACCCTCACCAAGCCCGAGACCAGCTTCGAGTGGAAGATCCCGAAGTGGTCCAACGCCCTGGAGCGCAACCGGGCCCGGACCTACTTCCAGGCCTACAGCGCCGCCGTCGCCCTGCACTTCGCCGAGAAGGCGCTGGCCGAGGTGCGCGCCGGGCGCAGCCAGACCTGGGAGAAGTTCGAGGTCCCGAACGAGGGCCTGGGCGTCGGCTTCACCGAGGCGGTGCGCGGCGTGCTCTCGCACCACATGGTGATCCGGGACGGGAAGATCGCCAACTACCACCCGTACCCGCCGACCCCGTGGAACGCCAGCGTCCGGGACAGCTACGGCACCCCCGGGCCGTACGAGGACGCGGTGCAGAACACCCCGATCTTCGAGGAGAACACCCCGGAGAACTTCAAGGGCATCGACATCATGCGGGCCGTGCGCAGCTTCGACCCCTGTCTGCCCTGCGGGGTCCACATGTACCTCGGCGACGGCAAGACGCTGCAGAAGATGCACGTGCCGAGCGGCCTCAGCGGGATGTCCGGGTGAGCGCGGCGACCGGGGAGGCCGCCGGACGGCGGGTCGAGGAGATCCTCGACCGGCTGTCGGCGGCCGGCGACCCCAAGGCGACGGCCTCGGCCGAGGAGCTGGTCCGGGTACTGATGGACTTCTACGGCGCGGGCCTGGCCCGGGCGGTGGAGCTGCTGTCGGCCCAGGCCCACGACCCCGAGCGGCCGGCCGCCGGACCGCTCGCGGAGCTGCTGGACGACCAGCTGGTGACCGGACTTCTGGTGCTGCACGACCTGCACCCGGAGGACGTCACCGCGCGGGTCGAGCGGGCGGTGCGGCAGGTGCCCGGCGCCTCCGTGGCAGCCCTCGACACCGCGGCCGGCGTGCTGGAGGTGCGGCTGGACGGCTCCGGGTGCGGCTGCTCCGGCAGCACGGACTCCGCACGCGAGGCCGTCGCCGAGGTGGTGGCGGTCTTCGCCCCCGAGATCACCGAGGTCCGGCCGGCGCCGCCCGGGCCCAAGGAACCGGCACTCCTGCAGATCGGGGTCCGGCCGGGGCTGGTGTCGGCGGAGGTCCGGTGACCGCCCCCGCCACCGGACTGCGCCGGTTCCGGGCGCCCGCCCCGCCGCAGCCCGAGCGCTGCGAGCTGTGCGGTATCGCCCTGACCGACCGTCACCGGCACCTCGTCCGGCTGGAGAACCGCAGCCTGGCCTGCGCCTGCACCCCCTGCGCCCTGCTGTTCGAACAGCAGGGCGCAGGGCGGGGCCAGTACCGCACGGTGCCCGACCGGTTCCTGGCCGACCCGGCGCACGACCTGGACGACGGTGCCTGGGAGCAGCTGCAGATCCCGGTCGGAACCGCGTTCTTCTTCCGCAACGCCGAACTGGACCGGCTGGTGGCGCTCTACCCCAGCCCGGCCGGAGCCACCGAGAGCGAGCTCGACCCCGCCTCCTGGCAGGCCGTGCTGGGCGGCAGCCCGCTGGCCGCACTGCTGCAACCCGACGTGGAGGCCCTGCTGCTGCGCCGCGAACAGGGCCGTGGCGAGTGCTTCCTGGTGCCGATCGACGTCTGCTACGAGCTGGTCGGCCGGATGCGGCTGACCTGGCAGGGCTTCGACGGCGGAGCCGAGGCGCGGGCCGAGCTCGCCGCCTTCTTCGACAACGTCCGGGCCCGCGCCCGGACCGTACGGACCGAGGAGCCGGCGTGACCGAACTGGGCTTCAGCTGCACCGGGGTGCGGGCCGATCCGTACGCGGCCGGGCCGACCCTGGTGTTCCGGCTGCGGATCACCGCCGCCGACCGGGCACGGGTGCACGCCCTGGCGCTGCGCTGCCAGCTGCGGATCGAGCCCGCGAAGCGCAGGTACGGGCCGCAGGAGGCGGCCGGGCTGGCGGACCTGTTCGGCGAGCCGGCCCGGTGGGGCAGCACGCTGCACCCGGTCCAGTTCGCCCAGGTCTCCCTGACCGTACCGGGGTTCACCGGGGAGACCGAGGTGGACCTGGTGGTGCCGTGCAGCTACGACCTGGACCTCGCGGCGACCCGCTACTTCGACGCGCTGACCGGGGGCGACGCACCGCTGCTGCTGCTCTTCTCCGGCACCGCCTTCACCGGCGAGGGCGGCTTCCGGGTCGAGCCGGTGCCGTGGGACCGCGAGGCGACCTGCGGCCTGCCCGCCGCGGTGTGGCGGGAGATGATCGACCAGCACTTCCCGGGCTGCGGCTGGATCCGGCTGCCCCGCGAGGACCTCGCGGCCCTGCTGGAGTACCGCTCCCGGCACGCGCTGCCGTCCTGGGAGGCGACCGTCCGGGCGCTGCTGGCCGCCGAGACGGCCCCCGTCGCCGAGGGGAGTGTGCTGTGACCGCGACCACCGAGCTGGACGACGCGCCGTTCGAGGTGGCGCGCAGGATCGCCGACGCCGTGCTCTTCGAGGGCTACGTGCTCTACCCGTACCGGGCCTCGGCCGCCAAGAACCGGCTGCGCTGGCAGTTCGGGGTGCTGGTGCCGCCGGCCTGGGAGGAGATCGGCGGCGAGCACTCCTGGCAGCGTACCGAGCTGCTGATGGAGCCCCGGGCGGGTGCCCGGCTCACCGTCGAGCTGCGGTTCCTGCACGCGGTGCGCCGCACCGTCCAGGAGCTGCGGCCGGACGGCTCCACGCCGACCGTCGCCTCCCTGGAGCTGCCGGACCGGGTGCTGGTGCCGTGGGACGAGGGGGCCGAGGAGCGGGTACGGCTGTCCTTCCCGGTGGCCGAGCTGCTGGGCGACGGGGTGACGGTGCCGTTCAACCGGCCCGCCGCGACCGAGACCGAGCTGGTCTCGGCCGACGGGCAGCCGGTCGGCCGGCTGATCCGGCGCCGGGAGCGGGTGGAGGGCGCGGTCCGGCTGACCGCCGTCGAACTGCCCGGCCCGTACCCGGTGGTGCGGCTGACGGCCGAGGTCGCCAACAGCAGCGACTGGGAACCGTCGGCGAGCCCGGCGGACCGGGAGGCCGCACTGCCGCGCTCGCTGGTCGCCGCGCACCTGCTGCTCGGCCTGGACGGCGGGTCGTTCCTCTCCATGACCGACCCGCCGCAGTGGGCGGCCGGCGCCGTCGCCGAGTGCCGCAACCTGCGGACCTGGCCGGTGCTGGCCGGGGCGGACGGGCGCGCGGACGTGGTGCTCTCCTCCCCGATCATCCTGGAGGACCACCCGGCGATCGCGCCGGAGAGCCCCGGCGGCTTCTACGACGCCACCGAGATCGACGAGATCCTGGCCCTGCGCACCTCCGCGCTCACCGACCGGGAGAAGCGCGAGGCCCGTGGCACGGACGACCGCGCCGGGGCGGTGATCGACCTGGCCGACTCGCTGCCGGCCGAGGTGATGGAACGCCTGCACGGCGCCGTCCGGGCGCTGCGCGAGGTCACCGGGCCCACGGCCGCTCCCCCGGCGGACGACACCCCGTGGTGGGATCCCGGCGGTGACCGCTCGGTCGACCCCGACCGGGACCGGGTCCTGATCGACGGCCGGCAGATCGGCGCGGGCAGCCGGGTGGTGCTCCGGCCCGGCCGGCGGCGCACCGACGCCCAGGACCTCTTCCTGCAGGGGCGCACCGCACTGGTCGAGGCCGTCCTGCACGACGTCGACGGCACGGTGCACCTCGCCGTGACGGTCGAGGGCGACCCCGGCGCCGACCTCTGGCGCGAGCAGGGCCGCTTCCTGTACTTCCAGCCCGACGAGGTCGCCCCCGCCCCCGCCCCCGAGGAGGTCCGGTGAGCGACACCGTACCGCCGGGCAGGGTCCTGGTCGCCGGGGTGGGGAACATCTTCCTCGGCGACGACGGCTTCGGCGTGGAAGTGGTCCGGCGGCTGTCCGCGCTGCCGTTGCCCGACCACGCCGAGCTGGTCGACACCGGGGTACGCGGCGTCCACCTGGCCTACCAACTCCTGGAGGGCTACCGGACGGTGGTCCTGGTGGACGCCACCGCCCGGGGGTGCGAGCCGGGCACCGTCTACCTGATCGAGGCCCGGCTGCCCGAGCCCGAGGAGCAGCCGTCCGCCGTCCTGGACGGGCACCGGATGACTCCCGACGCCGTGCTCGCCGTCCTCGGCACACTCACCGCCGGGCTCGGCAGCGCCGGCCCGGAACGGGTGCTGGTGGTCGGCTGCGAACCGCTGTCCCTGGACGAGGGCGTCGGGCTCAGCCCGGTGGTCGAGGCAGCCGTGGACGAGGCCGTCCAGGTCGTGCTGGGGCTGGTGGAGGAGGCCGGCCGGACGACGGCCGCGCTGGGAACCCGATGAGACGCGCCGGTCACCGACGAGAGGCGACAACGCGATGAGCAGAGAGGACTGTTCGGACATGAGCAAGTTCCTGATCCGGGGCGCGGCGGTGTGCGCCGTGCTCGCCCTGGTGAAGCTGACCCTGCCCGACATCAAGCGCTATCTGCGGCTCCGGCGGATGTGACGCCGGGACCGCTGGGACAAACGGAGGACGCCAGGCCCGGTGCCCGGCGCGGCGCGAGGGCCGTGCCGGGCACCGGGCCTGTAATGGTCCACGGCGCCGGGCTCCCTGCCCGGAGCGGTGGGACGGCAGTCGCGGGCCCGACGGGCGGAGAGAGCCGATGCACGAGATGTCGATCGCCCTGGCGATCGTCGACCAGGTCACGGCCCGGTCCGAGGCCCGGGCGGGCTCCACCGCCGAACGCGTCCGGCTCCAGGTCGGCGAACTCGCCGGGGTGGTGCCCCAGGCGCTGCAGTTCGGCTTCGACCTGGTCTGCGAAGGCACGCCGCTGGCCGGCGCCGAGCTGCAGATCGACGCCGTCCCGGCCCTCGCCGAGTGCGGCCCGTGCGGGACCGGCTGGGCCCCCGGCATGCCGCCCGACCTGGTCTGCCCGACCTGCGGCAACGGCAACGGCACCGAGCTGGTCGCCGGCCGCGAGTTGCAGATCACCGCTGTGCACTGGGCCGGCGAACCGGCCCCCCAAGCCGAGGAGTTGTGAGCCCGTGTGCCGTGTGGTCGAGCTGAAGCAGTCGGTACTGGCCCGCAACGACGAGTGTGCCCTCGCCCTGCGCGAGGAGCTGACGGCCCGCGGGACGGTCGCCGTCAACCTGCTCTCCAGCCCCGGCAGCGGGAAGACCGAGCTGCTGGAGCGTGAACTGACCCTGGCCCGCGAGCGCGGCCTCCCGGTGGCCGCCCTCACCGCGGACCTGGCGACCGAGCACGACGCCGTCCGGCTCGCCCGCTCCGGCGTACCCGTCAAGCAGGTGCTCACCGACGGGCTGTGCCACCTGGAGGCGCACATGCTGCGCGGGCACCTGGACGGCTGGCTGCCGCAGGACACCCGGCTGCTGTTCGTGGAGAACGTCGGCAACCTGGTCTGCCCGGCCGGCTACGACCTCGGCGAGACGCTGCGCGTGGTGCTGGCCTCCGTCACCGAGGGCGAGGACAAGCCGCTCAAGTACCCGACCGCCTTCGGCCTGGCCAACCTGGTCGTCGTCACCAAGACCGACCTCGCGGCGGCGGTCGGCTTCGACGAGGCCGCCTTCCGGGCCAACGTGGTCCGGGTCAACCCGGGCGTCGAGATCCTGCTGACCTCCGCCCGGGACGGGCAGGGCGTCGGCACGCTGCTCGACCGGGCGCTGGACGCCCTCGCGGGCGGGCCGGTGCACCGGCCGGTGATGGCCCGCCAGGCGCCGCACGACCACGACCACGACCACGGGCACGGGGACTCCGGCGGCCACCACGGGCACGGCCGCGCCGGAGCGGCACACGAGCACCGCGAACACCCCGCGCCGCTCCGGTGACCGACCTGCGGGCTCCCGCCGCTCCGGTGGAACGGCGGGAGGTGACGGTACGCGGCGTCGTCCAGGGCGTCGGCTTCCGCCCGTTCGTCCACGGGCTGGCCGTCGGGCTGGGACTCGCCGGGCACGTCACCAACACCGGGGAGGGCGTGCTCGCCGAGGTCGAGGGCGCCGCCGGGGCCCTCGACGAGTTCTGCGCACGGATCGGCCGGGACGCGCCCCCGCTCGCCGAGGTCGAGTCCGTGTCGCACCGGCCGGCCACCGCCACCGGGCGGGCCGGATTCCGGATCCTCGCCTCGGTGCCCGGCGGCCCGCAGCGCACCCTCGTCCCCCCGGACGTGGCCACCTGCGACGCCTGCCTCGCCGAGTTGGCCGACCCGGGCGACCGGCGCCACCGGCACCCCTTCATCAGCTGCACCCACTGCGGGCCCCGGTTCACCATCGTCACCGCCCTGCCGTACGACCGGGCCACCACCACCATGGCCCGCTTCCCGATGTGCGACGCCTGCCGCGCCGAGTACACCGACCCGGGCGACCGGCGCTTCCACGCCCAGCCGATCGCCTGCCACGACTGCGGGCCGACCCTGCGGCTGTCCGGCGCCGCCGAGGCGAGCGGCGGGCTGGCCGTGGACGCCGCCCGGACGCTGCTCGCCGCCGGCGCGATCGTGGCGGTCAAGGGGATCGGCGGCTACCACCTGGCCTGCAACGCCGCCGACGCCGCCGCCGTCGAACTGCTCCGCCGACGCAAGGGGCGCGCCGACAAGCCCTTCGCGCTGATGGCCCGATCGACCGCCGAGCTCGAACCGCTGGTGCACGCCGGGCCCGCCGAACTCGCCCTGCTCACCGGGCGGGAGCGGCCGATCGTCCTGCTCAGACGGCGCCCCGGAGCCCCCGGCGTCGCCGCCGCCGTCGCACCCCGCAGCCCCGACCTCGGCGTGATGCTGCCCTACACCCCCCTGCACCACCTGCTGCTGGGCCTGCCCGGCGACCCCGCCGGCCCCGGGCTGCTCGTGCTGACCAGCGGCAACCTGTCCGGCGAGTCGATCGTCACGGACGACTGCGAGGCCAGGGAACGGCTCGCGCCGCTCGCCGACGCCTGGCTGACGCACGACCGGCCGATCCAGGTGCCCTGCGACGACTCCGTGGTCCGGGTCTGCGACGGCGAGCCGCTGCTGCTGCGCCGCTCCCGCGGGTACGTGCCCCGGCCGCTCACCCTGCCGGCCCCCGTGCCGCCGACCCTGGCCGTCGGCGGGGACCTCAAGAACACCTGCTGCCTGGGCGAGGGCGACCGGGCCTGGCTGTCCGCCCACATCGGCGACATGGACGACCTCTCCACCCTGCGCGCCTTCGACCGGGCCGAGCGCCACCTGGAGGCCGTCACCGGCGTGCGGCCCGAACTGCTCGCCGCCGACCGCCACCCCGGCTACCGGTCGGGCGGCTGGGCCCGCCGGTCGGCCGCCGGCCGCCCGGTGGAACAGGTGCAGCACCACCACGCGCACATCGCCTCCGCCATGGCCGAACACCGCCTGGACGCGCGGGCCCGGGTGATCGGGGTGGCCTTCGACGGCACCGGCTACGGCGAGGACGGCGCCGTCTGGGGCGGCGAGGTGCTGCTGGCCGGGTATGCCGGCTTCGAGCGCTTCGGGCGGCTCGGCTACGTCCCGCTGCCGGGCGGCGACGCGGCGGTGCGCCGCCCGTACCGGACCGCGCTCGCCCAGCTCTGGGCCGCAGGCCTGCCGTGGACCCCTGGGCTGCCCTGCGTCCGGGCCTGCCCCGACGACGAACTCGGCGCTCTGAAAGTGCAGTTGACGCGCAACCTGAACTGTGTGGCGAGCTCCGGGATGGGCCGGCTGTTCGACGCCGTGTCCGCGCTCGCCGGGATCTGCCAGGTGGCCGGGTACGAGGCCCAGGCCGCCGTCGAGCTGGAGGCGGCGGCGCTCGCCGCACCGGCCGGCGGGAGCTACCGGTTCGGTCTGCGGCCGGGCGCCGGCGGGGTCGACGGGGAGCTGGTCGCCGAACCCGGGCCGGTGATCGCCGCCGTGACCGCCGACGTCCTCGGCGGGACGCCGCCGGGCGTCGTCGCGGCCCGCTTCCACGCCGGTGTGGCCGACCTGGTGCTGCGGCTGAGCGAGGCCGCCCGGGACCGCCACGGGCTGGGGACGGTGGCGCTGACCGGCGGGGTGTTCGCCAACACGCTGCTGTCCACCACCTGCGCCGGCGGGCTGCGGGCGGCCGGGTTCGAGGTGCTGCGCCACCGGCTGGTCCCGCCCAACGACGGCGGGCTGGCACTCGGCCAGCTGGTGGTGGCGGCGGCCCGCACGCGGTGACCGTGACCGCACGGCGCGACCGCGACCGTACGAAGAGGCGAGGAGAGACTCATGTGCCTGGCGGTGCCCGGCAAGGTGTTGGAGATCGAGGAACGCGACGGTACCCGGATGGCGGTGGTCGACTTCGGCGGCGTGGTCAAGGACGTCTGCCTGGAGTACCTGCCGGACCTGGAGGTCGGCGAGTACGCCATCGTCCACGTCGGTTTCGCCCTGCAGCGCCTCGACGAGGAGTCGGCGCTGCGGACCCTGGAGCTGTTCGCCGAGATCGGCGCGCTCCAGGAGGAGTTCGGTGACCCATGGGCGCTGGCCGCCGAGGCGGCCGGCGGGGAGGAGCAGCGGTGAAGTATCTGGAGGAGTTCCAGGACCCCGAGCTGGCACGGCGACTGCTGGCCGACATCCGGGCCACGGTGACCCGCCCGTGGGCGCTGATGGAGGTCTGCGGCGGGCAGACGCACAGCATCATCCGGCACGGGCTCGACCAACTGCTGCCGGAGGAGATCGAGTTGATCCACGGGCCGGGCTGCCCGGTCTGTGTCACCCCGCTGGAGGTGATCGACAAGGCACTGGAGATCGCCGCCCGGCCCGGGGTGATCTTCTGCTCCTTCGGGGACATGCTGCGGGTGCCGGGCAGCGACCGCGACCTGTTCCAGGTGAAGAGCGCCGGCGGCGACGTCCGGGTGGTGTACTCGCCGCTGGACGCGCTGCGGATCGCCCAGGAGAACCCGGCGCGGGAGGTGGTGTTCTTCGGCATCGGCTTCGAGACCACCGCTCCCCCGAACGCGATGACCGTCTACCAGGCGCGCCGGCTCGGGATCCGCAACTTCAGCCTGCTGGTCTCGCACGTCCGGGTACCGCCCGCGATCACCGCGCTGATGGAGTCGCCGACCTGCCGGGTCCAGGCCTTCCTGGCCGCGGGCCACGTCTGCTCGGTGATGGGCACCGAGGAGTACCCGGAGCTGGCCGAGCGGTACCGGGTGCCGATCGTGGTCACCGGATTCGAGCCGCTGGACATCCTGGAGGGCGTCCGGCGGGCCGTGCGGCAGCTGGAACGCGGCGAGGCCACGGTCGAGAACGCCTACCGCCGGGCCGTGCGGGACGAGGGCAACCCGGCCGCGCGGGCGATGATCGAGGACGTCTTCGAGGTCACCGACCGGGCCTGGCGCGGGATCGGGGTGATTCCCGGCAGCGGCTGGCGACTCGCCGAGAAGTACCGGGAGTTCGACGCCGAGCAGCGTTTCTCGGTGAGCGGGATCACCACCGTCGAGCCGGCCGAGTGCCGCAGCGGCGAGGTCCTCCAGGGGCTGCTGAAGCCGCACGAGTGCGCCGCCTTCGGCACCGTGTGCACCCCGCGCACCCCGCTCGGCGCGACCATGGTCTCCAGCGAGGGCGCCTGCGCCGCGTACTACCTGTACCGCCGCCTCGGCACCACGAGCACCACGGGCACCACTCGGGAGGCGAGCCGCGTTGGCTGACCTGATCAGTGTCGAAAGCACCACGGCGGCACCGGACTTCGACGGTTGGAGCTGCCCGCTCCCGCTGCGCGACCAGCCACGGATCGTGCTCGGGCACGGCGGCGGCGGGGTGCTCTCCGCCGAGCTGGTGAAGCACATCTTCGCTCCGGCGTACGGCGGTTCGGTGCTCGCCGAGATGGGAGACGCGGCGACGGTGACCCTCGGTGGCACCCGACTCGCCTTCTCCACCGACTCGTTCGTCGTCCGGCCGCTGTTCTTCCCCGGCGGGAGCATCGGGGACCTGGCGGTCAACGGGACGGTCAACGACCTCGCCATGTCGGGCGCCCGGGCGGCGTACCTGTCCTGCGGGTTCATCCTGGAGGAGGGTGTGGAGACCTCGGTGGTGGCGCGGGTCGCACAGGCGATCGGGGACGCCGCCCGGGCCGCCGGGGTCGAGATCGCCACCGGCGACACCAA
Organism: Kitasatospora sp. NBC_00374; assembly: GCF_041434935.1. Lineage (NCBI taxonomy): Bacteria > Bacillati > Actinomycetota > Actinomycetes > Kitasatosporales > Streptomycetaceae > Kitasatospora > Kitasatospora sp. NBC_00374. The sequence continues at coordinate 1,631,623 of NZ_CP107964.1, forward strand.
GGTCGTCGAGGCCGGCCACGGCGACGGCGTCTACCTCAACACCGCCGGCATCGGGCTGATCCCGGCCGGGGTCGACATCCGGCCGCAGCGCGCGCGGCCCGGCGACGTGGTGATCGTCAGCGGGGACATCGGTGTGCACGGCGTCGCCGTGATGAGTGTCCGCGAAGGCCTGGAGTTCGGGGTGGACATCCGCAGCGACTGCGCCGCGCTCGGCGGCCTGGTGCAGGCCATGCTGGACGTCACCCCCGATCTGCACGTGCTGCGCGACCCCACCCGGGGCGGGCTGGCGGCGGCACTCAACGAGATCGCCTCCGCGGCCGGCGTCGGGGTGGTCGTCCAGGAGCGCAGCATCCCGGTGCCGGCTCCGGTGGCCAACGCCTGCGCCATCCTGGGGCTCGACCCGCTGTACGTCGCCAACGAGGGCAAGTTGGTGGCCTTCGTGCCGCGGGAGAGCGCCGAGCAGGTGCTGGCGGCGATGCGTGCCCACCCGCTCGGCGCGGGCGCGGCCGTCGTCGGCGAGTGCGTGGACGAGCACCACGGGATGGTGGTCGCCCGCACCGGTCTGGGCGGTACCCGGGTGGTCGACCTGCCGATCGGGGAGCAACTGCCCCGAATCTGCTGAGAGTTCTCCGTGCCCGGACGGCTCCGGCCCGCTCGCGCGAGTGAGCGGGCCGGAGCCGTCCGCCGGGTCGGGTCCTCCGTCGGGTCGGGTCCGCGGATCAGGCGGCGGATCAGCGCGGCGGGGACGGTCGGGTCAGGGCCTGCGCCGTCCGCTCGGCGGCGGCGCGCATCCACCGGGCCGGCGAACGGCGGGCCACCGCGTTCGACAACTCCCCTCCCCCGTACGACAGTCGGCGCCATCTGGCATCGGTGAGGCGCAGGCCGAGCGCGCTCAGCAGCCCGGCGCCGCCGTCGGTGGAGGCCGAGTCGCCCAGGCCCAGCAGGAGGCGGTGGGCGCCGTGGTCGAGGGCGGCCGCGACGACCTCGCCGGTGCCCCGGGTGGTGGCCGTGAGCGGTGCGGGGTGCCGCATCAGCGGGAGGCCGCCGGTGCTGGCAACCGGTACCTGGTGCTCGGCCTCGGCGCGGGGCAGGCCGCCGACCTCGCGGTGCCGCCCGACCGGGGCGATCTGATCGCCTACGGGCCGCTGCTGTCCGATGACGGCGCCGCCTGACTGGGCCCGGCGGTGTTGGTCCGGGCGCCGGACTCGGAGACCGCAGGCGCCATACTGACCCCCGACCGGTACGCCGACATCGAGGTGCACAACTGGCAGTTCGGCGGGCGCCCGTGACGACCGAGGACCACGGGCGCATCGGTCTGACGCACGCCGCTGAACCTGCGGCTCAGCGGCTGGACGCCCCATCCGGCCCGCTCGCGGAGTACGGCACCGCACTGCACGGGCTCGGCATGCTACGGGTGTTCCAGTCGACGATGGCGGCGGAGCGGGCCCGGGGACTTCGAGTGTGGCTGGGAATGCCGGTGGGCGGCGTACGCCGATGTGGTGTCGGGGTACGCCGTCCTGGGGTGGGGCGGGGTGGGGCGGGGCAGGGTGGGGTGGGTGGTGGTTACTTCGGGTCGCGGTTGAAGGTGGCGGTGGACCAGCGGTAGCCGAGTGCGGTGAGGGCGAGGCACCAGGCGATGGCGAGCCAGCCGTTGTGGCCGATCTCGGTGCCGAGCAGCAGGCCGCGGAGGGTTTCGATGGCGGGGGTGAACGGCTGGTACTCGGCGATGGGCTGGAACCAGCCGGGCATGGAGTGGATCGGGGTGAAGGCGCTGGACAGCAGTGGCAGCAGGATCAGCGGCATCGCGTTGTTGCTGGCGGCCTCGGCGTTGGGACTGATCAGGCCCATGCCGACGGCGATCCAGGTGAGGGCCAGGGCGAACAGCACCAGCAGTCCGAGGGCGGCGAGCCACTCCAGGGCGGTGGCGTGGGTGGAGCGGAAGCCGATGGCCACGGCGACGGCGCCGACGAGGAGCACGCTGGCGACGGACTGCAGCACGCTGGAGGCGACGTGCCCGACGAGGACCGAGGGGCGGTGGATCGCCATGGTCCGGAAGCGGGCGATGATGCCCTCGGTCATGTCGTTGGAGACGGAGACCGCGGTGCCGACGACGGTGCTGCCGATGGTCATCAGCAGCAGGCCCGGGACGACGTAGGCGATGTAGGCGGCGCGGTTCGGGCTGCCGCCGGCGAGGCCGGCGCTCATCGTGTCGCCGAAGATGTAGACGAAGAGCAGCAGCAGCATGATCGGGGTGAGCAGCAGGTTCAGGGTGAGGGAGGGGTAGCGCCGGGCGTGCAGGAGGTTGCGGCGCAGCATGGTGGAGGAGTCGCGTGCGGCGAGGGTGAGGGAGCTCATCGTGCGGCCTCCGTGGGCTGGTCGGGCTGGTTGGGGATGCGGGGTTGGGGGTCGGTGCCGGCGGTGAGGGCGAAGAAGACGTCGTCGAGGTCGGGGGTGTGGACGGTGAGTTCGTCCGCGTCGATGCCGGCCGTGTCCAGTCGGTCGAGGACGGCGCGCAGTTGGCGTTGGCTGCCGTCGTTGGGGATCTGGAGTGTCAGTGCGTCGTCGTCGCGGGTGGCGTCGTGCAGGGCGAGGGTGGCGTTGCGGTAGGCGGTCGGGTCGGTGAAGCGCAGTCGGACGTGGCCGCCGGGGACGAGGCGTTTGAGTTCGTCGGCGGTGCCTTCGGCGGCGATCCTGCCGTCGTTGAGGACGGCGATGCGGTCGGCGAGTTCGTCGGCCTCGTCCAGGTACTGGGTGGTGAGCAGGACGGTGACGCCGTCGGTGACGAGCCCGCGGATGATCTGCCACATGGTGTGCCGGGAGCGGGGGTCGAGGCCGGTGGTCGGCTCGTCGAGGAAGATGATCCGCGGGTCGCCGACCAGGGTCATCGCGATGTCCAGGCGGCGTTTCATGCCGCCGGAGTAGGTGGAGGCGGGCTTCCTCGCCGCCTCGACCAGGTCGAAGCGTTCCAGCAGCTCGGCGGTGGTGCGCCGCCCCTCCCGCCTGGACAGGTGGTGCAGGTCCGCCATGAGCAGCATGTTCTCCTCGCCGGTGATCAGCCCGTCGACGGCGGAGAACTGCCCGGTGACACCGATCGCGGCGCGCACGGCCTGCGGGTCGGTGGCGACGTCGTGGCCCGCGACCCGGGCCTGCCCGCCGTCCGCGGAGATCAGCGTGGACAGGATCTTCACCGCGGTGGTCTTGCCCGCGCCGTTCGGCCCGAGCAGCGCGAACACCGACCCCGCCGGGATGAACAGATCGACACCGTCGAGAACGGTCTTGTCGCCATAGGACTTACGAAGACCGTTCGCCGCGATGGCCGGGTTGGTCATGATGGGTGCTCCTTCAGAGGCTGCGGGCGGTGATGTCGCCCTGGGTGGTGGTGGCGTGGATGGTGAGGGCGGCGTCGGCGCCGTCGGTGTTCTTGAGCGCGTTGTCGATGCGGCCGTAGGAGGTGCCGGCGTTCAGGGCGGCGGAGACGCCGCGGGCGGCGCCGATCGAGATGTCGCCGGCCTGGGTGCGCAGTTCGACGGTGCCGCGTGCGGCCTCGGTGATGTGGAGGTCGCCCTGCTGGGTGGTGATCTTCGCGGGGCCGCCCAGGCGGCCGACCGCGATGTCGCCGGCGAGGAGGGTGAGGTGGGCGCTCGCGGTCTCGTCGAGCTTGACCGCGCCCCGGGCGGTGTCGAAGGTGACGTCGCCGAGCCGTCCGACGCCGCGGAGTTCGGCGTCGGCGGCCTTCGCCTCGATCCGGGAGCCGGCGGGCAGTTGGACGGTGACCTCGACGGATCCGCAGGCGCCGAGGATCTGGTTCCTCGCCTCCGGGGCGTTGATCCGCAGGACGCCGTCGGCGTACTCGACGGTGGTCTGCTCGGCCGCCTTCACGTCGCGGCCCTTCGAGGCGTTCGCGGGCAGGACCTCGACCGTGGTGTCGGTGCGGTCGGCGGCGATGAAGCGGAGGCGGCCGGCGGGGATGTCGAGGACGGCGGTGATCGGGGTGGGGGTGGCGAACTTCTGCATGGCGTTCTCTCCTGCACTCGTTGTTTCTGACTCCGGGAACGCTACGTTGCGTTCAAGAATCGCGCAACGAGTTCGTTGCGCACGATCGGCATCAGTGCAGGTAGAAGCCCAAGTTTCGTTGCAACGGATCTGGCTTTAACGCAACGAACGCCTCGCTGTGCGTTGCATTGGATTGAGAGTGAACGCTATGCGGCAGGCATCAGGGGAGCGTGAAAGGGGCGGCACGTCGCAGTTCGGCCGGCGGCAGGAGCACGGAGACCGTGCGGTCGGGTCGCGGGCGCCCAGGTCCGCGCGCCGACGACCCAAGGAAGTTGACGATGCAACAGTTGGAGAGGGTCCGGCCGGCGGCCGTGGGTGCCGGCGACGGCTCGAATTCGGCGCGCCTTCCGATCGGGTACCCCCCGGGGGTTTCGACGTGAGCGGACGGGGGTGGCACGATGGCGAACACTGTGACTGCCCGACTGCCTCGCGTGATCCGTTCGGGGGCCTTCGCCGCGCTGTGCGTGGCGCTGGCCGCCTGTGCGCACGTCAGTATGACGCCGGCTGAGCTGCCCTCGCGGTGGCTCGCGTTGGCGTTCGCGGGCGTCATGGCCTGCTCCTGGCTCGCCGCCGGACGGCGCCGCGGACCGCTCGCGGTCACCGGCTGGATGCTGGCCGTGCAGGGCGCTCTGCACCAGCTGTTCGACGGGGTGCAGCAGACGCCGGGCCTCCAGGCCGGAAAGCCGGACTGGGTGGCCCTGCTGCTCTGCGAGGCCGGTCCCGTCCGGGGTCGGATCGACCCGGAGGAGCTGGCACGCGCCGCCGGGCTGGACCCTTCCGCCGTCCCGGCGACCCTCCAGGGCATGCCCGAGATGGCGGGGATGAGCGGCATGACGGGGATGACCCACACGACCCCCGTCGCGCACCTGGGGTCGGCGCTCGGCGACGGCCTGTCCACGGCGCACCCCGCGTCCGTCGGAATGGTCGCCGCGCACATCCTGGCCGCGCTGGCCTGCGCCCTGCTGTTCTGCCGCGGCGACGCCGCCGTGGCCGGGGTCGGCCGGCTCCTGCTGGCCCTCGCGGGCATCGTCGCCCCTCTGGTCCTGCGTCCAACGGCCGTCCGGGCGCCGCTCGTCCGGCGGCGGCCGTACGAGCGGCACAGACCCGCGGCCGAACCCGTCCTGCTGCACGTGGTGGTACGGCGCGGCCCGCCGCGGCCCGTCTCGCTGTGACACGCCCGCCACCCCGCCCGCCGACCGCCCGACCGGTGGTCGCCGCGCCGACGCGCTGACCGGACCGCCGGTCGGCGCCCGGGTGGTGGGCCGGTCGCCCCGTACCCGCCCGCCTCGCCGCGGGCGCCAGGGGCATGCCCCGCACCGCGCCGTTCCGGCCGGCCGTCACGGCCGGACCGGTGGGCCGACCACGCGTCGGCGACGGCCGCCGGGTGCGGGCCCGCCGTCTCCCCCTTGACCTCAGGACTCCACCATGTCTGTCAGCCTTCCGGCTGCCCGGCGCCCGGCCGACGCGGCGATACCGCCGGCCGGCGGCCGGGCCCCCGCCCTTCCCACCACCCGCCGCACCGCGCACCTGGCGACCCGCTCGGCCGACCGGGTCTCACTCGCCGCCGAGTGCCGCGTCAAGCCGCCCCATCAGTCCCCGCGTCCAGCCCTCGGACGGCCCTGGCGCCTGCCCGGCCAGCTCGTCCAGTCGGCGCGCCGCCCGCAGCCACTGCGCGCACTCCACGCAGGCGGCGGCACCGTCCGGGGCGTCGAACTCGGCGGAGGGGGCTGCACGATGGTCCGGGCATCTCATAGGTCCATCGTCCCGCACCCCCGGGGCCGTCGATCACTCCGCCCCCGCGCCCAGGGGGGCCGCGGATGAACGACGACCAGCTCACCGCACTGGCCCTGGCGGCCGGCGGCGGCGACCGGCAGGCTCTGGAGGAGTTCATCCGCGCCACCCAGCGCGACGTCTGGCGGTTCGTCGCCCACCTCGCCGACACCGATGCGGCCGACGACCTCGCCCAGGAGACCTTCCTGCGCGCCCTGCGCAGCCTCCCCGGCTTCAGCGGCCGGGCCTCCGCCCGGACGTGGCTCCTCTCGATCGCCCGCCGCACCGTGGTGGACCGTTACCGCCGGTCGTCCGTCCGGCCGAGAAACGCCGGCATCCCGGACTGGGAGGAGGTGGTGGACCGTCGGCCCACCCCGCCCGGGGGCTTCGAGGAGGGCGTCGCCCTGGCCGACCTGCTGGCGCGGGTCTCGGTCGACCGCCGCGAGGTGTTCGTGCTGACCCAGGTCCTGGGCTACAGCTACCAGGAGGCCGCGGCGGTGTGCGGCTGCCCGGTGGGCACCGTGCGCTCGCGGCTGGCCCGGGCCCGCGACGAGCTGGTGCTGCTGCTCCGGGCCGCCGAGTGCGCGGACCGGGACCCGGTCCTCGGGCGCGGCCTGCCGGCGGTGGTCGGCGGCTGAGCCGGGACGGTGGCGGGGCCGGGACGGTGGCGGGGCCCGTGCGTCCACGGCCCCGCCGCCACCGGCCGTCCGGCTACGGCTACGGCTACGGCTACGGCTACGGCTACGGCTACGGCAGGCTCTGGCAGGATCGCAGCCGCACGGAACACGACCCTTGGAGGACGGATGGCGCACCTGCCCGTGGCCGAGTACCTGGAGACCCTCCCGCACGGCACGGTGTTCGCCGCCGTCCACCTGACCGACGAACAGGACAATCCGCTGCTGCTGCGCAGCGTCTACGACCCGGAGGAGTGGCAGTTCGGCGGCGGGAACCTGGAGTTCGCCGACCTGGCCGACGGCCTGTGGTCCTGCGCGCGGCGGGAGACCTGCGAGGAGACCGGCCTGGAACTGCCCGAGCGGCCCGGCCCGCTGCTCGTCGTGGTGTACGCCCCGCCGGCCGGCGCGTGGCCGTTCAAGCTGGGCTTCGTCTTCGACGGCGGCACCCTCACCGACCGCCGGATCGCCGGTATCCGGCTGGACCCCGGCGAGCACAGCTCGTACGCCGTCCGCCCGCTGGGCGAGTGGCGCCGTCTGGTCGCGCCGCGGCGGCTGCGGCTGATCGAGGCCGCCGCCCAGGCGCGGGCGGACGGCCGCACGGTGGTCCTCCACCTGGGCGCGGAGGCGTAGCGGCCGCCCGCCGTCCCGGCGCGGAGGCCAACGGCCCGCAGGTGGGCGGTGCTACCCGGCGCGGGTTCCGCCCTCGTCGCAGCTCTCGTGCAGCAGGTCCATCAGCCGGCGATGGTCCTCGAACTCACGTGTCCTGGCGGAGCTTTCGAGGACGATCGACCTCGCCTGGCCGAGGCTCTCCGGGCCGCCCCCCAGCAGTTCCCGTGTCACGAGAATCGCGTCGACCGGGCCCAAGCCTCGCTCGGCCAGCAGACGTTGGACGTCCTCCTGGTCCGCGCCCGCGGCGCAGGCCGACCGGATCTCCGTCACCAGCCCGTTCAGCAGGGCGGCACGCTCCGGATCGAGACCGCTCGGCAGCATGGTCGGTTCCTCCTCGGGATGGTCACCTGGATCCTGGCACACCACACACCGCACGGGTGGCTCGCGAGGACGTATCGCTCCGAGTTCGACGGCCCCACCGGCGCGGATGCCTGCCGCACCGGCGGGTCGGTCGGCTCGATGCCGGTCCGCGCCGGAGCGGACCGCCCGGCTGCTGCTCGCCGGCGCGGTCACCGTGACGACCGACTGGATCCGGCCGTTCCGTGACACCTGGCTGGCCCCGGAGGCGGGTCCGTGGGCGGGCCGCAGTCTCCTCGGTCTGCACCGCGTCAGCCGCCGGCTCGACCGGGCGGGCCGCGGCGACGAACCGGAAGGGGTCCGACCCGGAGATCAGCCGCTCCCCCCGCTCGCGGCGGGTCAGGCCGGCGGGTCGGCCGGGCGCACCCATCCGGACGACCACCGGGCAGCCGCCCGCCACGCCGTGAACCAGCGGGAGCGCACGGCCAGGGCGGGTGGTCCGCGCGAGGTGCTTCGCGACCGCCGAACACAGCTCCCCGCGCGCCCGGCGGCTCGTCGGTGCCGCCTGCCGCAGCTCGGCGAGCGTCGCCCCCGGCCCGGCGCCGCGGTACCGCGCGGAGCCCTCCCGTAGCCCGGTCACCAGGGCGGCGTCGTCCGACGAGCCCGCGAAGGCGCCCGGGTCCCCCAGCACGAGCATGCCGATGTCGGTGGCCACGGTCGTCGAGATCTCGGCCTCGGGCCGTGGTGCGGCGGTCATCCGGTCCTCCCCCGTCCAGCCCCCGTCCGGCCCTCGCCGGCGGAAACGCTCAGCGTAGCGGGGCGGGGCCGGGCGCCGCGGCCGGCGGCCACCCGGTGCTGTGACGTGACACGACCGGTGTGTGTGCCGGGAGTTGGGGGTCCGGTGTCGGCGGGCCGGGATATGGTCCCCTCGCAAGGCGCCGCACATCACGTTCGCAACGGGGAGATCAGCCATGGGCAAGTCCGACGGCAGCGCGCACGAGGGATTCACGGCCGAGGAGCGGGCCGCGATGAAGGAGCACGCCAAGGAGCTGAAGTCCGCCGCGCGCCGCAGCTCGCACGCGGACAAGGCGGCGGAGGCGGAGCGCGAGGTGCTCGCGAAGATCGCGGAGATGCAGGACTCGGACCGGATCATGGCCGAGCGCGTCCATGCCGTCGTCAAGGCCAACGCCCCGCTCCTCGCGCCGAAGCTCTGGTACGGGATGCCGGCCTACGCGCTGGACGGCAAGGTGGTCTGTTTCTTCCAGAGCGCGGAGAAGTTCAAGGCGCGCTACGCGACGCTCGGGTTCAGCGACCAGGCGAAGCTGGACGAGGGCACGATGTGGGCGACCGCTTTCGCCCTGACCGAGGTGACGGCCGAGGTGGAGGCACGGATCACGGCACTCGTGAAGCAGGCGGTGAGCTGACGGGCCCGGCACCCGCCTGATCCCGGGTCTGCTCGGAGCCCCCGCCCGGTCGTCACCGGGCGGGGGCTTCGGCCTGTCTGCTGCCCGCCTGCGGTCGGGCCGGCATCCCGAGCGACCTAATCGCTCAGGTGTTCGATATGAGGCGTATCCTGGCTGCCATGACCGTCCACGTGCAGGGTTCGCTGTTCGACGCGGCCGAGGAGATCGGCCTGCGGCGGCTGGTCGGGGTGCGGCGGACGGTGCTGGGACACGGGGCGTGGATCGATCTGCTGCCCGGGTGGCTGACGGGTTCGGACGCGCTGTTCGAGGAGCTGGCCGCAGGCGTGGACTGGCAGGAGGAGCGGCGGCTGATGTACGAGCGGGTGGTGGCCGTTCCCCGGTTGCTGGCGTACTTCCGGGCCGGTGAGCCGCTCCCCCATCCGGTGCTGGAGCGGGCGCGGGCCGAGCTCGGCGCGTACTACGCGGCGGAGCTGCGGGAGCCGTTCGTCAGCGCCGGGCTGTGCTACTACCGGGACGGACGGGACAGTGTGGCCTGGCACGGCGACCGGATCGGGCGGGGTGACCGGGAGGACACCATGGTGGCGATCGTGTCGGTCGGTGAGCCGCGCCCGTTGCTTCTGCGGCCCCGGTTCGGCGGTGGGGCGACGGTGCGCCAGGCCCTGGGGCACGGGGACCTGATCGTGATGGGCGGTTCCTGCCAGCGCACCTGGGAGCACGCCGTCCCGAAGACGGCGCGCCCGGTGGGGCCGCGGATCAGTATCCAGTTCCGGCCGCGCGGTGTGGCCTGAGCGGCCGGGTCAGGCCGGGTCCCCGGCGGTCCACTCGATCCGTGGCGGCCGGATCGCCGCGCACACCGGCAGCCCCGCCGCGTCGGTGAGCCGCAGGCGGCCGGTGAGCCGGCCGGCCCGGACTGCCTCGGCCAGGGTGTCGGGGTCGACCGCGTCGAGCATCAGCTTGGCCCGGCGGAACATGGCGTGTCCGCCGTCCGGCTCCGCGGCGACCCAGGACAGGTAGACGAACCGCCCGCCCAGGCGGTTCTGCAGATAGGGGCCGTGGAGTTCGACGCCGTCCGGGCCCTGCGCGGCGGTGCAGTCCAGGGTCCAGGCGGCGGCCGGCGCGTCGCCCGGCACCAGGTCGAGCAGTTCGCCGGGGCGGTCCTTGCGCTGGACGCCCACGTGGAGGTCCTGCCGGCCCTCGAACCCGGGAGCGGTGGGGCAGGAGCGGCCCGGCAGAGCGGTGGCCTCGATGCGGATCTGCATGGCGACCAGTCTCCCCCACCGGGCCCGCGCCTCAGCGCACGGCCTCGCCGTAGAAGTCCGGCACCGGCTGCCCGCCGCCCGCCGCGACGACCGCGTCGTGCACCCACTTGCCGACCGCGAGGTCCAGGATGCCCAGGCCGAACGGCGAGAAGACCGCCGCCCGTCCGGGGTCGCGCACCACCGTGCCGGCCAGCAGGTCGGCGATCGTCCCGTGCACGAAGTCCCGGTGCCCGACCTGCTGTTCGGCCAGGTGCAGGGAGGTCCGCTCGCGTACGGCGTGGTCGATGTCGTCGGTGAAGTTCTGCGCGGCGAGGACCAGTTCGGGCGCCAGGTCGCGCAGCGAGAGGTGCAGCACCACCGGCGCGTGGGCGAGCAGGCCGGGGTCGGTGAGGTGCGGCTCCCCGGCGACGGTGGTGAGGATCACCAGGTCGCAGTCGGTGAAGGCGCCGGCCGCCTCGTCGACCACCTGGACGTCCTCGACGCCGTCCGCGGTGAGGGTGGCGGCGAAGCGCTCGGCGTGCGCGCGGGACAGGTCGAAGATCCGGAAACCGTCGAACTGCCACTTGAGGTCCCGGAGGAACTTCCACACGTGGCCGCCGATCAGGCCGGCCCCGACCAGGCCGATCCGCTTCACCCGGCGCCCGCCCACCAGGGCCTCGGCGCCCAGCACGGCGGAGGCCGCGGTGCGGCTGGCGGAGACCACCGAGGACTCCATGGCGACGATCGGGTAGCCGGTCTCGGTGTCGTTGAGCAGCAGGACGGCCGAGGCGCGCGGGATGCCGCGGGCGGGGTTGTCCGGGAAGCTCGCGATCCACTTGATGCCCGCCACCTCGAACTCACCGCCCAGGTAGGCCGGCAGCGAGATGATCCGGGAGTTCGGGCGCTGCGGGAAGCGCAGGAAGGCGCTCTCGGGGTTGACGCTGTGGCCGGCGGCGTGCGTGACGTAGGCGCGGCGCACCACGTCGACGCAGGTGGCCCGGTTGGCGTCGACGTGGCGCAGCACGTCCTCGCCGGTCAGCACGCGCAGCTGCGGCAGGGTGAGCGGGGCGGCCTGGGTGTCGGTCATCGTTCGGTGCTCCTGAGCGGTAGGGACGGTGGGGCGGTGCGTCACACGGCGGTGCGTCACAGGGCGGACGGCAGGGCGGCGCCCGGCCAGTCGGCGGGGGCGGGGCGGCCGGCGAAGGACCGGGCGACCCAGCCCGCGTCGTACACGGTCTCGGCGTACGCGGTGCCGCGGTCGGCGCAGAGGAAGGCGACGGTCGGGCGCGGCCCGGCGGTCGGGCGGCGGCCGAAGTAGTGGCCGATGGCGGCGTAGACGCTGCCGGTGGAACCGCCGGCGTACAGGCCGTGCTTGCGGACCAGTTCCAGGCAGCCCTGGACGGCGGCCGGTTCGGGGACGATCACCACGTCGTCGATCAGCGCCCGGTCGCACAGCGGCGGGACCAGACTGGAGCCGAGGCCGGGCAGCAGGCGGGTCTGCGGCGGCTGGCCGAAGATCGCCGAGCCGGCCGCGTCCACCGCGACCACGGTGGCGGCCGGGTGGGCCTCCTTGACCCGGCGGGAGACGCCGGCGATCGTGCCACCGGTGCTGACGCCGAGGAAGACGTAGTCGAGCCGGGGCAGCGCGGCGCAGAGTTCGCCGCCGGTCATCTCGTAGTGCGCGAGCAGGGCGTCCTCGTTGGCGTACTGGTTGGGCCAGTACACGTGCCGGTACTCGGTCTGCAGCTCCTTGACCCTGGTCAGCCGGGTGGTGAGGTAACCGCCGCTCTGGTCCCGCTCGGTGACCTTCTCCACCCGGTCGCACATGATGCCGAGGTACGCCTCGGTGAGCTGGTTGCAGTTGGGGTCGATCACCGGCACGAAGCCGATGCCGAGCGAACGGCAGAACGCGGCCATCGAGATGGCGAAGTTCCCCGAGGAGGACTCGACCACCGTGGTCTCGGTGGTGATCTCGCCGCGCTCGATGGCGCCCTTGAGGATCCAGAACGCCGAGCGGTCCTTGGAGCTGCCGTTCGGGTTGCAGTACTCCAGCTTGGCGTAGAGGTCCACGTTCTCGTCCTCGATCCGCACCAGCGGCGTCTCGGAGAAGGTCGCGGCCAGCATCGCGAGACGGCTGCGCAGCGGCCCGGCCGGCGCGTCGGCACCGGTCAGGGCCGGGTCCGGGGCGAGGGCCGCCGCCGGGTCGAGGACTGCGGGCGCACACTCGGCAGGCCGTGGCATCGTCGACACGGTGCAGTCCTTGTGACCGTTCTGTGCTGGCATAACGCCGTTTCTCCAGTCGTGTGTGACGGGTGTGGGGGGATACCCCGGGCAGCGGGCGATCGCGCGGCGGCCCGCCGCGCTTCGCCGGGTCGGTGCGCTTCGCCGGTGGTCGGGTCGCCGTCGGCCCGTCCGGCCCGGCCTGTGGCGGAGCGGTACGGTGCGTGCCCGCTACCAGTCGGCGGTGGCGAAGGAGAGCAGGGTCGCCCGCTCCGCCGCGTCGACCAGGGGCACCCGGCGCACGGACAGGTCCGGGTCGGCCACCGCGGCGGCGAGCAGCAGCCGGTAGTGGTTGGCCATCCGGCCGACGGTCGCCGCATCGAACAGGTCGGTGTCGTACTTGAACGCCACCTTCACTGCGCCGTCGCTCTGCAGCACCTCGGCACTCAGATCGAACTGGCCCTCCTGCTGCGGCAGGTCGAAACCGGTCAGCCGGACGCCGTGGTGGAGCAGCTCGGGCTTGGCGCCGTCCTCGGGGGCCAGCAGTTCGAGCAGCGGCTGGAACCGGGTGGCGGTGATCAGGCTGAACATGCTCTGGAACACCGGGGTACGGCTGGGGTCGTGCGCCAGGCCCAGCTCGGCGGGCAGCAGCGGCAGCGGCAGGTCGCGGTGCGCGATGCCCTGCCGCAGTTGGTCCGCGGTCCGCTCCAGCAGCCGGCGGAAGGTCAGGTCGCCGTCGGTGAAGGCGGCCCGGCAGGGCAGGGTGTTGACGAAGTAGCCGACTGTGCTGCGCATGGTCCGCTCCGGCCGGGTGCTGACGGCGTAGCCGACCAGGAACTCGGGCTGCGCCGTCCAGCGGTGCAGCAGGGCCTGGAAGGCGCCGAAGAGCAGGACGAACGGGGTCACCCCCGCCGCGGCGGCGGCCGGCCGCAGTGACCTGGCCAGGTCCTCGGGCAGCCGGAAGTCCCAGCTGGCGCCGGTGAACCGCTTGCGGGCGGGGCGTGGCCGGTCCGTCGGCAGTTCCAGCGCGGACGGCACGCCTTCGCAGACCGCCCGCCAGTGGTCGGCCAGCACGGCCCGGCGCGGCGAGTCGAGCAGTTCCCGTTCCGCGGCGACGTACTCCCGGTACGGGCGGGCGACGCCCGCGCGGCCCGGATCCTCGCCGTCCAGCTCGGCCCGGTAGGCCGTCAGCAGGTCCTCCAGGACGAGTACCTGGGACGCGCCGTCGGTCACCGCGTGGTGTGCCGCCAGCAGCAGCACCACGTCCTCGCGGGACCGGCGCAGCAGCAGGAGCCGGACCGGGCCCGGTTCCGCGAGGTCGAACGGGCGGGCGACGGCCTCGCGCGCCGCGGCGTGCAGCTGCTCCTCGGTCGTGTCGGGCAGCTCGCGGATCTCCAGCAGGCCCGGCAGGGCGTCGGCGACGACCCGGCGCGGACGCCCGTCCCGCTCGGTGAAGCCCGAGCGCAGCAGCTCGTGCCGGGCCGCGACCGAGGCGGCGGCGCGGTGCAGCGCCGCGTCGTCGAGCGCCTGGCGGATCCGGACGGCCATCGCGACGTTGTACGCCGGGCTGGCCGGGGCCAGCTTCTGCAGGAACCAGAGGGCCTCCTGCCCGAGCGAGACCTCGTGCCCGGCCTGCGGGGTGGGCTCGGCGGTCAACGCTGCCCCACCAGGCCGTGCAGGTACGCGGTGATGGCGCCGATGGTCGGGTGGTCCCAGGCGAGGGTGGATTCCAGCTCCAGGTCGTAGCGGTCCTCGATCTCGGTGATGATGCTCATCCCGTAGACCGAGTCGAGGCCGTACTCGACCAGCTTGACGTCGGGCCGGAGCTCGTCCGCGGGCCGGTCGAGGTAGTAGGCGACGCGGCCGGTGAGCCAGTCGGCGATGGCCTCGGCGGAGGTGTCGATGGCGGTGTCGGACATGTCGGGTTCCCTGCCGTTCGGTTGGTGGGTGTGGTGGTCAGCGGGCCGGCGGGCGGCCGGCCAGGTCGAGGGTGCGGCCCTGCTGCAGCCGGGTGCGCAACTCCTGGAGGAGTGCCGGGTCGCGGTCGGGCGCGGCGGGGCCGGTGGGACGGCCGGTCCGGGCGGCCAGGCGCTGCAGTGCGGCGTGGATCCAGAGCGGTGCGTCGCGGAAGGCGTCCCGGCCGGTGCGGCCGTGCCACCAGAGCCGGAGGCAGGCGGCGGCCGCGAAGGCGTCCTCGTCCTCGTCGGTGGTGGCGAACGACCCGGCCAGGGAAGCCAGTTCGGGGTGGGCGGCGGCCAGGTCGGCGGGCAGGCCGGCGAGGCCGGCGGGCAGGCCGGTACCGGCCACGCCCGGGGCCCGGAGCCGCGCCGGGTCGAGGGCGGGCAGCTGCGGATCGGGGGCGAACAGCGCCTCGGCCGGTGCGGACGGGGCCTGCGTGGGGTCGGCGCCGGCGGGTGGCGGCACGTTCAGCAGGGCGGTGAGTGCGGTGCGGTCCCGCTGGTGCTTCTGGAACACCGCGTGCGGGCCCTCCCGCAGGTAGGAGCGGGCGCCGAGGAGCAGCGAGAGCTGGTGCCCGGCGTCCCGGACCAGGCGGGCGACCAGGCGCTGTGCGGTGTGCTGCAGGTCCGCCCGCTCGGGGTGCAGGTGCAGGGCGCGGGCGGCGACGGCGGTCGCGCAGTCGGCGATCAGCAGGTCGAGGAAGGCGTCGGCCAGCAGGCCCCGGGCGCTGGGCAGCCCGGTGACGGGCCTGCCGTAGAGGACCCGTTCGTCGGCGAAGGAGAGCGCCGTGCGCAGCTGGGTGTCGAGGACGCCGACCAGGGCCGAGGCCAGGACGGTGCCGGTGATCCGGCGGACGGTGGCGGCCCGGGCCCGCCCGTCGCCGTCCGGGCCGACCAGCCGGTCGGCGGGGACGCGCAGGCCGTCGGCGGTGACGGCGGCGAACCGGCAGCCGCGCAGTCCGGTGCCGCTGTGCGGCGGGGACGGGCGCAGGCCGGCGTCGCCGGTGAGCAGCAGGTGGCCGTGCCCGCGGTCGAGGGTGACGGGCAGGAACAGCGCGTCGGCCCCGGCCGGGTCGCCGACCAGCTGCTCGGCGCCGCGCAGCACGAGGTCGCCGCCGTCCCGGGCGGCCCGCAGACCGGGGCCGGGGCTGGGGAAGGCGGTGGCGACCCGGCGGTCGCCGAGCAGCAGGGCGGCGAGCTCGGACTGCTGGGCGGGGTCACCGGTCTGCCAGACGTGCAGGCCCGCGGTCAGGCTGCCGAGGCCGTACCCGGCCGCCAGGGCCAGGTCCCGGCGGGCGACCGTGCGGAAGGCGTCGGCGAGTTCGTCGGCTCTGGTGAGGGTGCCGCCGAGGGCGGCGGGCACGAGTTCGGCGTTGAAGCCGTAGGCGTCCAGGGCGCGGACCCCGGCGGCGGGGAGTTCGGCCCGCTCGTCGGAGTCCACCACGGCGTCCAGGCCGAGCGGGTTGCCCGGGGCGAGCGGGTCGCCGAGCAGGGCGTCCAGGCGGGCCGTGCGGGGGCGCTCGGGCAGCGGCGCGGTCATACCGTCTCCTCCGTCCGGCAGTGCAGCAGCGAGAACAGTTCGCCGTCCCGGTACTGCTGGTGGAGCCTCTCGGAGAGGCGGTCGAAGACCGATCCGTCCCGGACGGCTCCGGGCCGGAGCCGTCCGAGCAGCCGGGCCAGGCCGGCCTCCAGCCACAGGCCGTCGGCCCACAGCGCGGCGGTGGGCGAGTCCGCGGCCGCGTCCCGGTTGCGCAGCCACAGGTGGACGCAGGCGGCGGCCGCGAACACCTGGGTCCACCGCCGGGCCAGGTCGAAGGCCTCGGGCGGGACGTCCCGGGCGGAGGGGCGGTGGTCGGCCATCGCCGTGTGCAGGCCCTCGGTGATCTCGCGCAGTTCCTCGGCGTACCGGCCGAGCACCGCCGGTACGGCGCACCGCTCGGCCAGGTCGGCCAGTTCGGCGAGCGCGGCCGGCAGGCTCTGTACCAGGCTGCTGCCGGTGCGGGAGAGCAGTTCGAGCGAGCCGCCGTCGGCGGGCGGCAGGGGGGCCTGCAGGTCGACGGTGCTGGCGAGGCCGTCGGTGTCGGCCTTGCGCCGCCGGTGGCCGCGGGCGAGCTGGGGGAACTGGTTGATCAGCCCGTTGAGGTTCACGAAGCTGTTGCCGTCGAAGATGCTCATGATGTGGTGGTCGCGCTCCAGCTTCTGGAACGCGCCGTGCATGGTCGAGCGGCTGAGGAACACTCCGGCGCCCAGCGCCGAGCCGAGGGTGGCGATCAGCTGCTCGACGGTGAGCGGGACGAAGCACTTGACGGCGGCGGACACCACGGAGAGCTCGCCGGTGAGGGCGTGGATCGACCGGGCGCCGACCAGGGTGACGGCCTCCGCGACCAGCAGGTCGGCGTAGGACTCGGTGAGCGGGCGGGCCGCGGCCGGGGTGCCGTCCGCCGGGTTGACGTGGTCCAGGCTGTACCGGACGGCGAGCCGCAGCGCGTGCTCGCCGGTGCCGAGCGACAGCGGGCCGCACAGACTGCGGGTCAGCTGGAGGCACTTGAGGACGGTCTCCAGGCCGGTGCCGACCGCCCCGACCAGCGCGCCGGCGGGGACCTCGGCGTCGGTGAAGGCGATACCGCTGATGTCGGCGCCGCGGATGCCGACCGTGCGGACCGCCGGCAGGCAGCGGTAACTGCCCGGCGCCAGCTGTCGCTTGTCGACCAGCAGCAGGCTGAAGGCGCGCGGCCCGCCGGCCGGGTCGGTCCGGGCGAGCACACAGACGAACTGGCCGCGCGAGGCGTTGCCGATCAGCCACTTCTCGCCGTTGATCCGGTACCAGCTCTCGCCCTCGGCGGTGGCGAGCTCGTTGGCCAGCAGGTCGCTGCCGTGCTGCTGCTCGGTGAGCGCGAGCGAGACCACACTGCCGTCGTGGATCTCCGCGGCGAGCCGGTCGGCCTGCTCGGGGTCGCCCGCGAGCCAGACCGAGGCGGCGCCGAGGAAGGTGCTGACGTGGGCGATCGCGACGGTCAGGTCACGGCGGGCGACGGTGCGCAGCAGTGCGGCGAGCTCCTCGTAGCTGTGCAGCAGGCCGCCGTGGCCGGTGGGCACGTAGTGGCGGGCCAGTCCGCGTTCGTCCAGCGTCCGGCAGATCTCGGTGGGGAACTCCTCGCGCTCGTCCAGATCGGCGCAGCGGGCGAAGGAGAACACCTGGAGCGGATCGTGCGGGTCGCCGAGCCTGCGGTCGAAGTCCGCGATCAGCTCGTGCGGCAGGTACTTCACGCGTCCGCCCCGCCCTCGGTGACGGCGGCCGGCCGGTACTGCGCGCGGGTCCGCGGGCCGAGGTCCTCGTGCAGCGGCTCCAGTTCGCCGGCGACGAACAGCTGCCGCATCCGGGAGCGCTGGATCTTGCCACTGGTGGTGCGCTGCACCTTGCCGGGCCCCAGCAGCACCACATTGCCGACGGGCACGCCGAGGCTGCGGCTCAGGGTGAGCTTGACCTCCCCCGCGAGGGTGGCCAGGTCGGTACCGGCCAGCTTGGCCGGCCGGACCTCCTGGACCACCACCAGGTCCTCGCCCGAGCTGCCCCCGGGGACGGAGAACACGCTCGCGGACAGCCCGCCGAAGGCCGGGTGCAGCTCGCCGCTCTCCCGTTCGATGTCGTGCGGGTAGAGGTTGCGGCCGTTGACGATCAGCAGGTCCTTGATCCGGCCGGTGACGTAGAGCTGGCCTTCGTGCAGGACGCCCAGATCGCCGGTGCGCAAGTGGCCGCGGTCGCCGTCGGCCGTCGCCACGTCGAAGACCTGTTCGTTGATCTCGGGCTTGCGCCAGTACCCCGGGGCGATCGATCCGCCGCGCAGCCAGATCTCGCCGACCTCGCCGTCCGCGAGCACCTGACGGGTGCTCGGGTCGACGATCCGGACCTCGATGCCCACCGGGGAGCCGCAGCTGACCAGCGGTGCGCCGTCCGGCCGCGGCCGGAACACGTTGCGCTCCAGCTCGGCCGGGTCGACGAGGGCGACCGGGGGTTCGCGGTCGAGGGCGGTGGTGGTCACCCCGAGGGTGGCCTCCGCCAGGCCGTACGAGGGTCGCATCGCGGTGGCCCGGAAGCCGGTCGGGGCGAGCCGCTCGGCGAACAGGTCCATGGTCCGGGCGTGCACCGGCTCGGCGCCGTTCGCGGCGCAGCGCCAGGAGGACAGGTCGAGGCGGGCGAGGTGGTCCTCGGTGACGGACCGGGCGGCCAGGTTGTAGCCGAAGTTCGGCGCGTAGCTGTGGGTGGCCCGGTAGGTGTGGATCAGCTCCAGCCAGGCGTACGGGCGGCGCACGAAGTCCGTCGGCGGCATCAGCACGGTGCGCAGCCCGTAGTGGAGCGGCAGCAGCAGCGCGGCGATCAGGCCCATGTCGTGGAAGAGCGGCAGCCAGCTGCAGACGGTGTCGCCGGCCCGCAGGCCGAGCAGGGCGCGCAGCTCACCGAAGTTGTGCGCGAGGTTGCCGTGGCCGACCATCACGCCCTTGGGGTCGCTGGTCGAGCCGGAGGTGTACTGCAGGAAGGCGAGCTGCTCGGGGTCGGCCTCGGGCCAGACGTAGCGGTCCGGCTCCACCTGCGGCACGGTCTCGGTGACCAGGCAGCGGACCTGGGACTGCTCCTCCTGCTCCAGCCACTCGGCGACCTCGGGCAGGGTGGCGCGGTCGGTCAGCACCGCCGTCGCCTCGCAGTCCTGCAGGACGCCGGTGGTGCGGCGGCGCTGGCTGGAGCCGCGCCCGGGCAGCGGGACCGGCACCGGGGCGAGGCCGGCGTAGAGGCAGCCGAGGAAGCCCTTGACGAACTCCAGGCCGGTGGGGAAGAGCAGCAGGACCCTGTCCCCCGGTTCGCAGTGCCGGCGCAGTTCGGCGGCCACCGACTGGGCGTCCTGGACGAGTTGGGCGTAGCCGAGGGTGCGGGTGACGGCGTCCTTGCCGTAGCCGGTGACGAGGACGACGGCCTCGTTGCCGGGGATCTCGCGGGCGTGCCGCGCCGTCGACTGGATCAGATCGGACATGGTCGCCATCACTTCCCTGCGGGGGTCGGGGTGGGGCTCTCGGCCGGGGCGGGTACCGCTGCCGCGCGTTCGCGCAGCTCGGAGCCGATCCGGCGGAGCGAGGGGCTGGCCACGGCGGCCAGTGTGAGCAGCAGCATCACCGCGCTGCAGGCCAGCACGCAGGTGCGGAAGCCGAAGGCCTGGAGGGCGTAGCCGCCGATCAGGGCGCCCAGCGGGAGGGTGCCGAAGGCCACGATGCCGATCACGCTCGCGATCCGGCCCTGCATCTCGTCCGGGGTCACCTCGACCTGGAAGGAGACCACAGCGATGGTCCACATCGCCCCGATGAACGACATCGGCGTGATCACCAGGCCGAAGAGCAGCGGGTTCTTCAGGAACACGGCCAGCGGGAAGAGCACCGTCCAGAGGGCGTTGGCGCCGATCACGATCACCGGCAGCCGCAGCCGCTCCATCCACCAGTTGGTGCTGAGCGCACCGGCCACGCCGCCGATCCCGGCCGCGCCCATCACCAGGCCGACCACCGCCTGCTGGGCACCGTCGTCGCGGAGCGTGGTCAGCATCCCGAGGACCAGCACCTCGAAGAGCATGTTGCTGACCGCGACCAGCACGGCGGCCGCCCTCAACTGCCGGTGGTTCCAGAGCCACTTGACGCCCGCGGAGATGTCGGCGAGCACCTTCGGGCGCTCCGCCGCCGGCTTCCGCTCGGCCTGGAACTTCCGCTTGATGCCCGACAGGGTGACCAGCGACACCAGGTGCGAGACCACGGTGAACAGCAGCGGCAGCCAGGCCACCAGCGAGGACAGCGCGCCGGCCAGCGGCTGTCCGAGCAGCCCGGCGCCCTGGACCCGCGCCTCGTTCTGCGAGATGGCCTGCGAGAGGTGCTCCGGGTCCACGACGTTGCGGACGGCGGAGTGCTCGGCCAGCTTGTAGAGCACCGTCAGGCTCGCCTCGACGAACGCCACCGCCAGCAGCAGCGGGAGGATCACCCGGCCGGACAGCATGGTCGCCACCAGCACGCCGAGCGCGGCCGCCCGGCCGAGGTTGCAGCCGATCATCAGCCTGCGGCGGTCGAACCGGTCGACCATCACCCCCGCGAACAGCGACAGCAGCAGCTGCGGCAGGCTCGCGGCGGCACCGGTCAGGCCGGCCTCGGAGACCGAACCACCGGACCAGAGCACGATCAGCGGATAGGCGAAGGTGCTGACCTGCGAACCCAGTGAGGAGAACGCCGTCCCGGTCCACAGCAGCCGGAAGTCGCGGTTGCGGCGCAGCGGGAGCGGCTCGGTCGCGGCAGCCGTCGGCGCAGCGGTCAGATTGTCGGTGGCGCTCATGCCGGCAGCTCCGCCGACTCGTCGGACAGCCGGGTGGAGGCCTCGGCCGCCGGAACCCGGCCACGGGCGCACCACTCCAGGACGGCCATGGCGCTGTACAGCTTGTGCTCGGCCTGCCAGAACGCGATGCTCGCGGGCCCGTCCAGCACCTCGGCCGTCACCTCCTCGCCCCGGTGGGCGGGCAGGTCGTGCATGAAGACCGCGCCGGGGCTGCTCTCCCAGAGCTCGGCCCGCGCCTGGAACGGTGCGAACACCTCGCGCCAGTCGGGGTCCGGCTTGGTGGTGCCGGTGGTCTGCCAACGGGTCGTGTAGATGACGTCCACGCCGGCCGGCAGATCGGCCATGTCGTGGCGCTCCGTGACCACGGACCCGTACGCCTCGGCCTGCTTGACGGCCTCGGCGAGGTACCCAGCGTCCAGCCCGTACCCGGGCGGCGTCCGCAGGTGCAGCTCGGTGCCGGGGAAGCGGCTCAGCGCCAGGGCCAGCGCGGACGCGGTGTTGTTCCCCTCGCCGACGTAGAGCACCCGCAGGCGCTCGATCCGGCCGAAGTGCCGGGCGAGGGCCGTGAGATCGGTCAGCGCCTGGGTGGGGTGCTCCTCGGCGCTCATCGCGTTGACCACCGCCATCCTGCCGCGGGCGGCGAGTGCGCGCAGGTCCGCGGTGGGCTCGGCGGTGCGGGCCACCAGGACGTCGAGCATCCGGGAGAGGATGTCGCCGGTGTCCTCCAGGCTCTCGCCGGTGGCCAGCTGCAGGTCGCCGTTCTGGTAGGTGAGGATCCGGGCACCGAGGCGCAGGGACCCGCTGGAGAACGCCGTCCGGGTCCGGGTCGAGGACTTCTTGAAGTAGATGCCGACCACGTCGCCGTCGAGGGTCTGCGGGTACGGGCGGCCGCCGGCGGCGAACTGCGTCCCACGGGCCACGATGTGCCGCAGGTCGGCGTCCTCCAGGTCCGATATCGAGATCAGGTGTCGTACGGGAGCCGTCATCGTCTTTCCGTTCCATGGGTGTTGGGGGGAGCCGGGCACAGTGGGGCTCGGCGGGGCGCGGGTGGGCGGCGGCTCAGCCGCCGAGCCGCCCGGTCAGCACGCGCCCGATCTCGGCGGATGCCTGACGTGTCGTCATGTCGGCGTGCGCGCAGTCCACCGGGTGGACCACCACCTCGCCGGAGGTGAGCCGCTCCCAGGTGGGCGGCTTGGGCGCCCCCGCCGCCTCGGTACGCCCCGCGACGAACAGGAGCACGTCGCCGTCGCCCAGCGGCTCGGCCCGGTAACTCTCGCCGATCCGCTGGTTGTTGAGCAGGACGTCGACCAGGGCCGCCGAGGACTTCTCGTCGAGGTCGGCGAGCTCGGGATAGGCCGAGCGCAGGATCTCCAGGGCCTGTGCGCGGGGCGACCCGTCGACGTCACGGGCCTCGGATGCGGACTCGGGCAGGATGCCCAGGCCCGCCAGCACCTCGATCAGCGCCTCGCGCTCGCTGCGCCCGGCCGGAGCGGCCGGACCGTCGCTCCAGTCGGGGTAGGCGTCCAGCACGGCCAGCAACTCGACCTCGTCGCCCTGCGCCCGCAGCTCGGCCGCGACCGCCGCGGCGACCATACCGCCGAACGACCAGCCCAGCAGCCGGTACGGCCCTGCGGGCTGCACGGAGCGGATCCGTGCCAGGTAGTCCGCCGCCATCTCACCGATGCTGCATGGGAGTTGTCCGGTTCCGTCGAGGCCGCGGGCCTGCAGAGCGTACACCGGAACCTGCGCCGGAAGGTACGGCAGCAGGTTCGCGTAGCTCCAGCCGACGGCGAGACCCGGGTGCACGCAGAACAGCGGGAGCTCCGTGCCGGCGGCGCGCAGCGGCAGCAGCGGGGCGAGCGCCCGTTCCCTGCCGGCCGCGTCGAGGCGCTCGGCGAGGCGCTCGGCGAGGGCGGCGACGGTCGGGGCGTCGAACAGCGCCCGGATCGGGACCTCGACGCCGAGCTCGGCCCGGATCCGGCTGACCAGGCGGGTCACCAGCAGTGAATGGCCGCCCAGGGCGAAGAAGTTGTCGTCGATGCCGACGCTCTCCAGGCCGAGGATCTCGGCGAAGAGTCCGGCGAGCGTGTGCTCCCGCTCGGTGCGGGGTGCGCGGCCCTCGACGAGCGCGGAGAAGTCCGGTGCCGGCAGCGCGCGTCGGTCCAGCTTGCCGTTCGGGTTCAGCGGCAGCGCGTCCAGCAGGACGAACGCCGACGGCACCATGTACTCCGGCAGGGCGGCGGCGACGTGAGCCCTCAGCTCTGCCGGGTCCACGGCTCTGCTGCACACCGCGTACGCCGTGATCCGCTGGTCGCCGGGCCGGTCCTCACGGACCAGCACCGCGGCCTGGACGACGCCCGGATGCCCGGTCAGGACGGACTCGATCTCACCGAGCTCGATCCGGAAACCACGCACCTTCACCTGACTGTCGGAACGGCCCAGATAGTCGATCTGCCCGTCCGGCGTCCACCGCACCACATCACCCGTGCGATACATCCGCGCACCCGGCTCCCCGAACGGATCCGGCAGGAACCGCTCCGCCGTCAGATCCGGACGGTTCAGATACCCCCGCGCCAACCCGCCACCCGCGATGAACAACTCACCCGCAACACCCGGCGGCACCAAACCCAACCGCGCATCCAGCACATACACCCGGGTGTTGCTCAACGGCCGGCCGATCGGCGGCGCCGCATCGACCGCGTCATCCGTGTACCAGGCGGTGGCATACACCGTCGCCTCCGTCGGACCGTAGACGTTCGCCACCGTCGCACCCGGCGCAGCCGCCCGGATCACGTTCAACGTGTGCGCCGACAACCCCTCACCGGCCAACACCACCATCCGGGCGTCCAGCTCCACCTGCCCCTGACCCACCAGATGCGCCACCGCCGACGGCACACCACTCACCAGACTCCCGCTCCACCGGGGAACCTCCAGCAGCGCCAGCACATCACGCACCACCTCGATCCGCCCACCACACAGCAAGGGACCGAACATCTCGAACACCGACACATCGAAGTTCAGCGAGGTCGACGCCAGCACATGCGACAACCGCTCCCGCCCGATCTCCGCCACCGCCCACGCGACCAGACCCACCACACTCCGATGCGCCACCACCACACCCTTCGGCCGACCCGTCGACCCCGAGGTATAGATCACGTACGCCGGATGCTCCGGCAGCAGGTCGGGACGGTTCGGGGGCGTGCCGACCTGGCCGTCGATCTCCGCTGCGGTCGCCGGGTCGTCCAGCACCACGACCGGCACGCCGGCCACCAGGTCGGCCGTCGAGGCGAGTGTCAGGGCGAGGGCGGGTGCGGCGTCGGAGAGCATGTACGCGATCCGGTCCGCCGGGTACTCCGGGTCCACCGGCAGATACGCCGCCCCCGACTTCAGCACCGCCAGCACCGCCACCACCATCTCCACCGACCTCGGCAGAGACAACGCGACAAGGTCCTCCGGACCCACCCCACGACCCACCAACAACCGCGCCAACCGATTCGCCCGGGCATCCAACTCCGCATAACTCAGCCCGACACCACCCGACACCACCGCCACCGCACCCGGCGACCGACCGACCTGCGCCTCGAACAACCCCGGCACCGTCCCCGCCGACACCTCCAACACCGTGTCGTTACGCACCACCAACAGCTCACGCCGCTCCGCGCCCGACAACAACTCCACCCCACCGACCCGCACATCCGGATCGGCCAACACCACCTCCAACAACCGCACCAACCGCCCCACCAACGCCTCGACCGTCGACCGGTCGAACAGCTCCGTCGCATACTCGACGCTGCCGCCGAGACCGGCCCGGCCCTCGTCGGAGAAGGTGAACGAGAGGTCGAACTTGGCTCCCTCGCCCACCTCGGCGAGCGGTTCGGCCGTGAGGCCCGGCAGGTCGAGGGTGCCGACGGTGCCGGCGCTCTCGGCGAAGTTCAGCATCACCTGGAACAGCGGGTGCCGGTTCATCGAGCGGACCGGGTTGAGCACCTCCACCAGCCGCTCGAACGGCACGTCCTGATGCGCGAACGCCGCCAGATCCGCATCCCGGGCACGGCCGACCAGCTCCCGGAACGTCGGATCACCCGACACGTCCGTCCGCAGCACCAACGTGTTCACGAAGAAGCCCACGAGGTCGTCCAGCGCCTCGTCGGTGCGGCCCGCGATCGGTGTCCCGAACGGGATGTCCGAGCCCGCACCGAGCCGGGACAGCAGCGCCGCCACCGCCGCCTGCACCACCATGAACACCGTCGCCCCGCACTCCCGGGCCAAGGTGGTCATCGCGCGCTGGGCGTCCTGCCCCAGCCGGAACTCGACCGTCTCCCCGCGGTGACCGGACTCCGCCGGCCTCGGACGGTCGGTCGGCAGCGCCAGCTCGGGCGGCAGGCCGGCCAGGGTCGCGCGCCAGAAGTCGAGTTGGGCCGAGACCAGGCTGTCCGGGTCGTCCTCCTCGCCCAGCAGCTCCCGCTGCCACAACGTGTAGTCCGCGTACTGCACCGGCAGGCCGTCCCAGTCCGGCGCACGGTCCTCGGAGCGGGCGGCGTACGCGGTCCGGAGATCGCGGGAGAGCGGCACCAGCGACCAACCATCGGCGACGATGTGGTGCAGCACCAGCATCAGCACGTACTCGTCCTCGCCCGCCTCGAACAGCCAGGCCCGCACCGGCAGGTCCGCCGTCACGTCGAAGGCGTGTCCGGCCGCCGCGGCGACCGCACCTTCGTCGGTGCCGGCCACCACCTCCAGCAGCTCACCCACCTCCGCCGGCGACAGCACCCGCTGGAACGGCACGCCGTCGATCTCCGGGAACACCGTCCGCAGGCTCTCGTGCCGCCCGACGAGGTCTCGCAGCGCCAGCCGCAGCGCCGGCACGTCCACCCGGCCCGAGAGCCGCAGCCCGATCGGGATGTTGTAGGTCGACGACGGGCCCTCGAAACGGTTCAGGAACCACAACCGCTGCTGCGCGAACGACAGCGGCACGGTCGCGGGCCGCTCACGCTTCCGGAGGCCGCCGCGCGCTCCCCCGGCCTCGTCGAGGCGCTCGGCGAGGGCGGCGACGGTCGGGGCGTCGAACAGCGCCCGGATCGGGACCTCGACGCCGAGCTCGGCCCGGATCCGGCTGACCAGGCGGGTCACCAGCAGTGAATGGCCGCCCAGGGCGAAGAAGTTGTCGTCGATGCCGACGCTCTCCAGGCCGAGGATCTCGGCGAAGAGCGCGGCGAGCGTGTGCTCCCGCTCGGTGCGGGGTGCGCGGCCCTCGACGAGCGCGGAGAAGTCCGGTGCCGGCAGCGCGCGTCGGTCCAGCTTGCCGTTCGGGTTCAGCGGCAGCGCGTCCAGCAGGACGAACGCCGACGGCACCATGTACTCCGGCAGGGCGGCGGCGACGTGAGCCCTCAGCTCTGCCGGGTCCACGGCTCTGCTGCACACCGCGTACGCCGTGATCCGCTGGTCGCCGGGCCGGTCCTCACGGACCAGCACCGCGGCCTGGACGACGCCCGGATGCCCGGTCAGGACGGACTCGATCTCACCGAGCTCGATCCGGAAACCACGCACCTTCACCTGACTGTCGGAACGGCCCAGATAGTCGATCTGCCCGTCCGGCGTCCACCGCACCACATCACCCGTGCGATACATCCGCGCACCCGGCTCCCCGAACGGATCCGGCAGGAACCGCTCCGCCGTCAGATCCGGACGGTTCAGATACCCCCGCGCCAACCCGCCACCCGCGATGAACAACTCACCCGCAACACCCGGCGGCACCAAACCCAACCGCGCATCCAGCACATACACCCGGGTGTTGCTCAACGGCCGGCCGATCGGCGGCGCCGCATCGACCGCGTCATCCGTGTACCAGGCGGTGGCATACACCGTCGCCTCCGTCGGACCGTAGATGTTCGCCACCGTCGCACCCGGCGCAGCCGCCCGGATCACGTTCAACGTGTGCGCCGACAGCCCCTCACCGGCCAACACCACCATCCGGGCGTCCAGCTCCACCTGCCCCTGACCCACCAGATGCGCCACCGCCGACGGCACACCACTCACCAGACTCCCACTCCACCGGGGAACCTCCAGCAGCGCCAACACATCACGCACCACCTCGATCCGCCCACCACACAGCAACGGACCGAACATCTCGAACACCGACACATCGAAGTTCAGCGAGGTCGACGCCAGCACACGCGACAACCGCTCCCGCCCGATCTCCGCCACCGCCCACGCGACCAGACCCACCACACTCCGATGCGCCACCACCACACCCTTCGGCCGACCCGTCGACCCCGAGGTATAGATCACGTACGCCGGATGCTCCGGCAGCAGGACACCGTTGCGCTCGGCGTCGGTCAGCGGTGTGTCCGGGAGGCAGGCCAGAACCGCGAGGGTCTCCGCGCTGTCCAGCAGGAGCCGGTCGCCGTCGATCGCGACCTCCGAGGAGGTGACGACCAGGGCGGGTGCGGCGTCGGAGAGCATGTACGCGATCCGGTCCGCCGGGTACTCCGGGTCCACCGGCAGATACGCCGCCCCCGACTTCAGCACCGCCAGCACCGCCACCACCATCTCCACCGACCTCGGCAGAGACAACGCGACAAGGTCCTCCGGACCCACCCCACGACCCACCAACAACCGCGCCAACCGGTTCGCCCGGGCATCCAACTCGGCATAACTCAGCCCGACACCACCCGACACCACCGCCACCGCACCCGGCGACCGACCGACCTGCGCCTCGAACAACCCCGGCACCGTCCCCGCCGACACCTCCAACACCGTGTCGTTACGCACCACCAACAGCTCACGCCGCTCCGCGCCCGACAACAACTCCACCCCACCGACCCGCACATCCGGATCGGCCAACACCCCCTCCAACAACAGCACCAACCGCCCCACCAACGCCTCGACCGTCGACCGGTCGAACAGCTCCGTCGCATACTCCAGGACCGCCGGCAACTCACCGTCCTGATCGCCACTCGCCGACCCGCCGAAGGCGAAGGCGAGGTCGAACTTGGCGCTCCGGCCGTCGGCGACGACCGGTTCGGCCGTGAGTCCGGGCAGGGCGAGGTCGCCGTCGGTGGCGTTGTCGTTGAAGGAGATCATCACCTGGAACAGCGGGTGCCAGGCCATCGAGCGGACCGGGTTGAGCACCTCCACCAGCCGCTCGAACGGAACGTCCTGATGCGCGAACGCCGCCAGGTCCGCATCCCGGGCACGGCCGACCAGCTCCCGGAACGTCGGATCACCCGACACGTCCGTCCGCAGCACCAGCGTGTTCACGAAGAAACCGACCAGGTCGTCCAGTGCCACGTCGGTACGGCCCGCGATCGGCGTGCCGAGGGGGATGTCCGGACCGGCGCCCAGGCGGGACAGCAGCGCCGCCACCGCCGCCTGCACCACCATGAACACCGTCGCCCCGCACTCCCGCGCGAAGGTGTTCAGGGCAGCGTTGAGCTCGGCGTCGAGGCTGAACTCGACCACCTCGCCGTGGTGGCCGGCCTCCGTCGGCCTGGTGCGGTCGGTGGGGAGGGCCATCAGTTCCGGCAGGTCGGCCAGGGTCGCGCGCCAGAAGTCGAGTTGGGCCGAGACCAGGCTGTCCGGGTCGTCCTCCTCGCCCAGCAGCTCCCGCTGCCACAACGTGTAGTCCGCGTACTGCACCGGCAGGCCGTCCCACTCGGGGGCATGGCCCGTCACCCGGGCGGCGTACGCCGTACGGAGGTCGCGGGCCAGCGGGAGCATCGACCAGCCGTCGGCGGCGATGTGGTGCAGCACGATCAGCAGCACCGCCTCCTCGGCGCCCGTCTCGAACAGCCAGGCCCGCAGCGGCAGGTCCGCCGTCACGTCGAAGCCGTA
Source organism: Kitasatospora sp. NBC_00374 (assembly GCF_041434935.1). Lineage (NCBI taxonomy): Bacteria > Bacillati > Actinomycetota > Actinomycetes > Kitasatosporales > Streptomycetaceae > Kitasatospora > Kitasatospora sp. NBC_00374. Next base: position 1,660,114 of record NZ_CP107964.1, read on the forward strand.
CTCCGCCGCTGCGGTCACGGACTCCTCGTCGGCCCCGGCGACGACCTCCAGGAGGTCGCCGACCTGCGTCAGCGGCAGCACCTGCTGGAACGGCACGCCCTCGGCCTCGGGGAACACCGTCCGCAGGCTCTCGTGCCGCCCGACGAGGTCTCGCAGCGCCAGCCGCAGCGCCGGCACGTCCACCCGGCCCGAGAGCCGCAGCCCGATCGGGATGTTGTAGGTCGACGACGGGCCCTCGAAACGGTTCAGGAACCACAACCGCTGCTGCGCGAACGACAGCGGCAGTCGGGCCGGGCGCTCACGGACCGCGAGCGCGGTGCGAGCACCCCGGGCCGTCGTCGTGATCCAGGCGTCCAGTGCGGCGACCGTCCCGGCCTCGAACAGGGCGCGGATCGGAAGCTCCACCCCGAGCTCGGCCCGTACCCGGCTGACCAGGCGGGTCACCAGCAGTGAATGGCCGCCCAGGGTGAAGAAGTTGTCGTCGATGCCGACGCCGTCCAGGCCGAGGACCTCGCCGAACAGCGCGCACAGCACGCGTTCCCGGCCGGTCCGGGGCGTGCGGCCGGCCGCCACCAGCGAGTGGTCCGGGGCCGGCAGGGCCCGCCGGTCGAGCTTGCCGTGCACGGTCAGCGGGAAGGCGTCGAGCAGGACGAAGGCCGACGGCACCATGTACTCCGGCAGCGACCGGGCGACGTGCGCCCGCAGTTCGGCCGGCTCCACCTCGGCGCTCGGGACCGCACTCGGGACCGCGCTCGGGACCAGGTAGGCGACCAGGCGCGGATCACCGGGCTGGTCCTCGCGTACGACCACCGCGGTCTGGGCAACCGCCGGGTGGCGGGCCAGGACGGCCTCGATCTCGCCGAGTTCGATCCGGAAGCCGCGGATCTTCACCTGGTCGTCGGCCCGGCCCAGGTACTCCAGGGCGCCGGCGGAGTTCCAGCGGACCACGTCACCCGTGCGGTACATCCGTGTGCCCGCCGCACCGAACGGGTCCGGCAGGAACCGCTCCGCGGTCAGGTCGGGACGGTTCAGATAGCCGCGCGCCAGACCCTCACCCGCGAGGTACAACTCCCCCTGCACGCCCGCAGGCACCAGCCGCAGGTCACCGTCCAGGACGTAGCCCCGGGTGTTGTCCAGCGGCCGACCGATCACCGGCGTCTCCGACACCGCGAGCGAGCAGGCCACCGCGTCCACCGTGCACTCGGTGGGCCCGTAGTAGTTCAGACTCACCGTCCGCTCCGCGGCCCGCAGTTCGGTCCACAGGTCGGCGCCGACCGCCTCGCCGCCCGCCATCACCAGCGCCGGGACGTGCTCGCGGTCGTCGGCGAGCAGCCCTTCGGTGAGGAGGACGGACAGGTAGGACGGGGTGAGGTCGAGGAAGTCCAGCCGGTGCTCGGCCACGTAGCGCACCAGGGCGGCGGCGTCGAGTCGGACGTCGTCCGCGACGACGTGGAGCCGGTGTCCGGCGACGAGGCAGCAGAGGGCGTCGAGCGAGGTGTCGAAGGTGATCCCGGCGACCAGGCCCACCGGAACGCCCGTCCGGTCGCCCAAGTGCGGCTCGATGAGCGTACGCCGATGGGTGTGGAACAGATCCGCCAGACTCCGGTGCTCGACCACCACACCCTTGGGCCGACCGGTCGAACCCGAGGTGTAGATCACGTACGCCGGATGCTCCGGCAACAACTCCCGCTCGACGGAAGTCAGATCGGAGCCGTCCCGCGCACCCACCGCCACGGCCGTCACCGGATCGTCCAGCACCAGCACCGGCACCGCCGCACCGTCCAGCACCCCCGCCGACGAACCGACCGCCAACGCCAGCACCGGCCCGGCATCCGCCAGCATGAACCCGACCCGCTCCGCCGGATGCGACGGATCCAACGGCAGATACGCCGCCCCCGACTTCAGCACCGCCAGCAGACCCACCAGCAGATCCGTCGTCCGCGGCAGCACCAACGCCACACACCGCTCCGGCCCCGCACCACGCGCCACCAACTCCCGCGCCAACCGGTTCGCCCGCACGTTCAACTCACCGAACGACAGCTCACCGTCAACCGCGACCACCGCCACCGCATCCGGCGACAACCCGACCTGACGCTCGAACACCTCACCGAACAACGCCCCATCGGCAGCCACCGACGAACCGTTCCACTCCCCCAACAACCGGGACCGCTCCGCCCCCTCCACCAACTCCACCGCACCGACCCGGACATCCGGATCCCCCACCACCGCCGCCAGCAACCGCACGAACCGCGCCACCAACACCTCGGCCGTCGACCGCTCGAACAGATCGGAGGAGAACTCCACAGTCCCGGCGAGGCTCTGGCCGGCCTGCTCGACGAAGCCGAAGGACAGGTCGAACTTGGCGGTGGCCGCCCCGGGCTCCCACGGCTCCACGTGCAGTCCGGGCAGCTCCAGCCGGTCGGCGACGGCGCCCTCGTCGAAGGTCAGCATCACCTGGAACAGCGGATGGTGCGACATCGAACGCGCCGGGTTGAGCACCTCCACCAGCCGCTCGAACGGCACGTCCTGATGCGCGAACGCCGCCAGGTCCGTGTCCCGGGCACGGCCGACCAGCTCCCGGAAGGTCGGGTCACCGGAGACGTCCGTCCGCAGCACCAGCGTGTTCACGAAGAACCCCACGAGGTCGTCCAGCGCCTCGTCCGTCCGGCCGGCCACCGGTGTCCCGAGGGGGATGTCCGGGCCCGCACCCAGACGGGAGAGGAGCGCGGCCACCGCGGCCTGCACCACCATGAACACCGTCGCCCCGGACTCCCGCGCCAGCGCGGTGAGGGCCTGGTGGACGTCGGCGTCGAGCGTGAACTCGATCAGCTCGCCTCGGCTGCCCGACTCCGACGGCCGGGGGCGGTCCGCCGGCAGCTCCAGGAGCTCGGGCGAGCCCGCGAGGGTCGAGCGCCAGAAGTCGAGCTGGGCGGAGATCAGGCTGTCCGGGTCCGACTCCTCGCCCAGCAGGCGGCGTTGCCAGAGCGTGTAGTCGGCGTACTGAACCGGCAGTTCGGCCCACCCGGGCAGGTCGTTCACCGCCCGGGCCGCGTAGGCCGCCTGGAGGTCGCGGGCCAGCGGAAGCATCGACCAACCGTCGGCGGCGATGTGGTGCAGCACGATCAGCAGTACCGACTCGTCGGCGCCCGTCTCGAACAGCCACACCCGGATCGGCAGGTCCACCGTCACGTCGAAGGAGCACGCCGCGGCCTCGGCCACCGCCGCCTCGTCCGCGCCGGGCACGACGGTGAGAAGCCCGTCGAGATCGATCGGCGCGATCAGCCGCTGGGACGGAACACCGTCGGCCTCGGGGAAGACCGTCCGCAGGCTCTCGTGCCGCACCACCACGTCCCGCAGCGCCAGCCGCAGCGCGGCCACGTCGACCCGGCCCGAGAGCCGCAGCCCGACCGGGATGTTGTAGGTCGAGGAGGGGCCCTCGAAACGGTTCAGGAACCACAGCCGCTGCTGCGCGAACGACAACGGCACTTCGGCGGGCCGCTCCTGGCGGCCCAGGGCGGCCCGCGCCCCGGCGGCGTCGCCGAGCCGATCGGCCAGGCCCGCGACGGTGGCGGCCTCGAAGAGGGCGCGGATCGGGAGCTCGACACCGAGCTCGGCCCGGATCCGGCTGACCAGGCGGGTCACCAAGAGCGAGTGGCCGCCGAGGGCGAAGAAGTTGTCGTCGATGCCGACCTTCTCCACACCCAGGACCTCGCCGAACAGCGCGCACAGCACCCGCTCGCGCCCGTTGCGCGGCGCACGGCCGGCCGCCGAGGGCGAGAACTCCGGCGCGGGCAGCGCCCGGCGGTCCAGCTTGCCGTGCGCCGTCAGCGGCAGCTCCGCCAGCAGGACGAAGGCCGACGGCACCATGTACTCGGGCAGGGCTCGGGCGGTGTGGGCGCGCAGTTCCGCCTCGGCCACCTCGGCGGTGGTGACGAGGTACGCCACCAGCCCGGGGTCACCCGGCCGGTCCTCCCGGACCGTCACGCAGACCTGGCCGACGGCCGGGTGGCGGGCCAGGACGGCCTCGATCTCGCCGAGTTCGATCCGGAAGCCGCGGATCTTCACCTGGTCGTCGGCCCGGCCCAGGTACTCCAGGGCGCCGGCGGAGTTCCAGCGGACCACGTCACCCGTGCGGTACATCCGCGTGCCCGCCGCACCGAACGGGTCCGGCAGGAACCGCTCCGCCGTCAGGTCGGGACGGTTCAGATAGCCGCGCGCCAGACCCTCACCCGCGAGGAACAACTCCCCCGGCACACCCGCAGGCACCAGCCGCAGGTCACCGTCCAGGACGTAGCCCCGGGTGTTGTCCAGCGGCCGACCGATCACCGGCGTCTCCGACACCGCGAACGAGCAGGCCACCGCGTCCACGGTGCACTCGGTGGGCCCGTAGTAGTTCAGACTCACCGTCCGCTCCGCGGCCCGCAGTTGAGACCACAGCTCCGGTCCGGTGGCCTCGCCTCCGACGGAGAGGACGGCGGGGACGTGCTCCCGCTCGTCGGCGAGCAGGCCTTCGGCGAGGAGGACGGACAGGTAGGACGGGGTGAGGTCGAGGAAGTCCAGCCGGTGGTCGACCACGTAGCGGGCCAGGGCGGTCGCGTCCAGGCGGGTCCCGTCCGAGATCAGGTGCAGTTCGTGGCCCGCGAGCAGGAAGCAGAGGGCGTCGAGCGAGGTGTCGAAGGTGATCCCGGCGACCAGGCCCACCGGAACGCCCGTCCGGTCGCCCAAGTGCGGCTCGACGAGCGTACGCCGATGGGTGTGGAACAGATCCGCCAGACTCCGGTGCTCGACCACCACACCCTTGGGCCGACCGGTCGAACCCGAGGTGTAGATCACATACGCCGGATGCTCCGGCAACAACTCCCGCTCGACGGACGTCAGATCGGAGCCGTCCCGCGCACCCACCGCCACGGCCGTCACCGGATCGTCCAGCACCAGCACCGGCACCGCCGCACCGTCCAGCACCCCCGCCGACGAACCGACCGCCAACGCCAGCACCGGCCCGGCATCCGCCAGCATGAACCCGACCCGCTCCGCCGGATGCGACGGATCCAACGGCAGATACGCCGCCCCCGACTTCAGCACCGCCAGCAGACCCACCAGCAGATCCGTCGTCCGCGGCAGCACCAACGCCACACACCGCTCCGGCCCCGCACCACGCGCCACCAACTCCCGCGCCAACCGGTTCGCCCGCACGTTCAACTCACCGAACGACAGCTCACCGTCAACCGCGACCACCGCCACCGCATCCGGCGACAACCCGACCTGACGCTCGAACACCTCACCGAACAACGCCCCATCGGCAGCCACCGACGAACCGTTCCACTCCCCCAACAACCGGGACCGCTCCGCCCCCTCCACCAACTCCACCGCACCGACCCGGACATCCGGATCCCCCACCACCACCGCCAGCAACCGCACGAACCGCGCCACCAACACCTCGGCCGTCGACCGCTCGAACAGATCGGCCGAGTACTCGACGCTGGCGTCCAGGCCTGCGCCCGCGCGGTCCGAGAAGCCGAAGGACAGGTCGAACTTCGCGGTGCCCCCGACCGTCGACAGCGGGGCGACCTCGATGCCGGGAAGGTCCAGGCCGGCCGCCACCTCGCCGTCGTCGAAGGTCAGCATCACCTGGAACAGCGGATGCCGGGACATCGAACGGGCCGGGTTGAGCACTTCGACCAGCCGCTCGAACGGCACGTCCTGGTGCGCGAACGCCGCCAGGTCGGCCGTCCGGACCCGGCCCACCAGCTCCCGGAACGTCGGATCACCCGACACGTCCGTCCGCAGCACCAGCGTGTTCACGAAGAAGCCCACGAGGTCGTCCAGCGCCTCGTCCGTCCGGCCGGCCACGGGCGTGCCGAGGGGGATGTCCGGGCCCGCACCAAGACGCGACAGCAGCGCGGCCACCGCGGCCTGCACCACCATGAACACCGTCGCCCCGGACTCCCGCGCCAGCGCGGTCACGCCCGCGAACACCGCGTCGTCCAGCCGGAACTGGACCAGCCCGCCCGCACCACCGGGCTCGGCCGGCCGCATCCGGTCCGCCGGCAGCGCGAGCTCGGCCGGCAGATCCGCCAACGCGGTGCTCCAGAACCCGAGTTGGCGGGCGAGCAGGCTCGCCGGGTCGCTCTCCTCGCCCAGCAGCTCCTGCTGCCAGAGGGTGTAGTCGGCGTACTGCACCGGCAGTTCGTCCCACTCCGGCGCGGCGCCGCCCAGCCGGGCCGCGTACGCCGTCCCGAGGTCCCGCGCGAGGGGTGCCAGGGACCAGCCGTCGGCGGCGATGTGGTGCAGCACGATCAGCAGCACCGACTCGTCGACGCCCGTCTCGAACAGCCACACCCGGATCGGCAGGTCCACCGTCACGTCGAAGGAGCACGCCGCGGCCTCGGCCACCGCCGCCTCGTCCGCGCCGGCCACCACCGTCAGCAGCTCGCCGATCTGCGTCAGCGACTCGACCCGCTGGAACGGCACACCGCCGACCTCGGGGAACACCGTCCGCAGGCTCTCGTGCCGCCCGACCAGGTCGGACAGCGCCAGCCGCAGCGCGGCCACGTCGACCCGGCCCGAGAGCCGCAGCGCCACCGGGATGTTGTACGTCGAGGAGGGGCCCTCGAAACGGTTCAGGAACCACAGCCGCTGCTGCGCGAACGACAACGGCACCACGGTCGGACGCTCTCCTTCCCGCAGTCCGTCGCGGGCGTCCTCGGCGGCGCCGATCCGGCCGGCGAGGGCGGCGACCGTCGACGCCTCGAAGACCGTGCGGATCGCCAGCTCGACACCGAGCTCGATCCGGATCCGGCTGACCAGCTTCGTCACGAGCAGCGAGTGGCCGCCCAGTGCGAAGAAGTCGTCGTCGACGGCGACGTGGGTCAGGCCCAGGACGTCGGCGAACAGGCCGCACAGGACCCGCTCGATCTCCGAGCTCGGCTCCCGGCCCTCGGAGACCCACTCGGCCGCGGGTTGCGGAAGGCTGCGCCGGTCGAGCTTGCCGTGGGCCGTCAGCGGCAGCTCCGCCAGCAGGACGAAGGCCGACGGCACCATGTACTCGGGCAGCGCCTGGGCGGCGTGCTTGCGCAGGACGTCGGCGGCCGGGGCGGTGTGCCCGGGGACCACGTACGCGACCAGGCGGCGGTCGCCGGGGGTGTCCTCGCGGACGATCACGACGGCCTCGCGGACGTCGGGGTGGGCGGCCAACGCGGCCTGGATCTCACCGAGTTCGATCCGGTAGCCACGGATCTTCACCTGGTCGTCGGCCCGGCCCACGGACTCCAGGGTGCCGTCGGGGAGGCGGCGGGCCAGGTCACCGGAGCGGTAGAGCCGGGAACCGGGTACGCCGAACGGGTTGGGGACGAAACGCTCGGCCGTCAGCGCGGCCCGGTCGAGGTAGCCGCGGGCGACCCCGCGTCCGCTGACGTGCACCTCGCCGACCACGCCGACCGGCACCAGCCGGCCGTACGCGTCCAGCAGGTGCACACCGAGGTCCGGCAGCGGGCCACCGATCGGGCTGGCGGACGGCGTCGCGAGGTCGGCGGCCGTGAGGCGGTGGAAGGTGGTGTGGACGGTGGTCTCGGTGATCCCGTACATGTTGATCAGCGCGGGCGCGTCCAGCCCGAGCCGTCCGGCCCACGGTGCGAGCTCGGCGAGCTCCAGCTTCTCGCCGCCGAACACCACGTGCCGCAGCGCGAGTTCACCGATCCTCGGGTCGCCGGCACCGGCCAGACCGACCAGCGAACGGAACGCGGACGGCGTCTGGCTGAGCATCGTGACCTGCTCGATGACCAGCAGGTCGAGGAAGTCCTCGGGCGAACGGGCCACGTCGAACGGCACCACCACCACCCGGCCACCGAACAGCAGCGCACCCCACAACTCCCAGACGGAGAAGTCGAACGCGTACGAGTGGAACAGCGACCACACGTCGTTCGGGCCGGGGTGGAACGACTGCTCCGCGGCCGTGAACAGGCCCACCACGTTGGCGTGCGACAGCGTGACGCCCTTGGGCCGTCCGGTGGAGCCGGAGGTGTAGATCACATACACCGCGTTGTCCGGCGACACGGCCGTGTCCAGGTCGGCGGACGGCAGCTGCGCGACCTCCTCGGCGACCTCCTCCAGCACCACCACCGGACCGCCCCACACCGAGGCCACCAGCCCCGCGTGCGCCGACTGCGTCACCACACACGCCAACGCGGCATCGGACGCCATGTACGCCAACCGCTCCGCCGGGTACGCCGGATCCAACGGCACATACGCACCACCGGCCTTCAGCACCGCCAGCAGCGTCACCACCAGCTCGAACCCACGCTCCAGACACACCCCCACCAGCGCCTCCGGCCCCACCCCGAGACCCCGCAACCGCCACGCCAACCGGTTCGCCCGCGCGTTCAGCTCCCCGTACGACAGCGACACCCCCTCGAACGACACCGCCACCGCATCCGGGGCGCAACCCACCTGCCGCTCGAACACCTCATGCACACACAGCCCCTCCCAGACACCGACCGCACCCACGATCGGCCGGTCGACGACCGCCAGCTCGGCGGCGTCGAGCAGTGCGACCTCGCCGACCCGCGCGTCGGGGCCTGCCACAACGGCTGCCAGCAGCCGCTGGAACCACTCCACCAGCCGTTCGGCGGTCGACCGGTCGAACAGGTCGGCCGAGTACTCGACGCCGGCGTCCAGACCTGCGCCCGCGCGGTCCGAGAAGCCGAAGGACAGGTCGAACTTGGCGGTGTCCCCGATCGTCGGCAGCGGCTCCACCCGGACGCCCGGGAGGTCGACCGCGGCGGCCACCTGGCCGTCGTCGAAGGTCAGCATCACCTGGAACAGCGGGTGGCGGTTCATCGAGCGGACGGGGTTGAGCAGCTCGACCAGCCGCTCGAACGGCACGTCCTGGTGCGCGAACGCCGCCAGGTCCGCCGTCCGGACCCGGCCCACCAGCTCCCGGAACGTCGGATCACCCGACACGTCCGTCCGCAGCACCAGCGTGTTCACGAAGAACCCCACGAGGTCGTCCAGCGCGACGTCGGTCCGGCCGGCCACGGGGGTGCCGATCGGTACGTCCGTCCCGGCGCCCAGGCGGGAGAGCAGGGCGGCGACTGCCGCCTGCACCACCATGAACACCGTCGCCCCGCACTCCCGCGCCAGCGCGGTCACGCCCGCGAACACCGCGTCGTCCAGCCGGAACTGGACCAGCCCGCCCGCACCACCGGGCTCGGCCGGCCGCACCCGGTCCGCCGGCAGCGCCAGCTCGGCCGGCAGATCCGCCAACGCGGAGCTCCAGAACCCGAGTTGCCGGGCGAGCAGGCTCGCCGGGTCGCTCTCCTCGCCCAGCAGCTCCTGCTGCCAGAGGGTGTAGTCGGCGTACTGCACCGGCAGTTCGTCCCACTCCGGCGCGGCGCCGCCCAGCCGGGCCGCGTACGCCGTCCCGAGGTCGCGGGCGAACGGGGCGAGCGACCAGCCGTCGCCGGCGATGTGGTGCAGCACGATCAGCAGGTCGTACGCGTCCGTGCCGGTCCGGGTCAGCCAGGCGCGGATCGGCAGCTCGGCCGTCAGGTCGAACGGCCGGGCGGCGGCCTCCACCGCGTTCCACGGCCCGGCGACCGGCTCCAGCAGGTCGCCGACCTCTCCGAGCGACAGCACCCGCTGGTGCGGCTCACCGTCGGCCTCGGGGAACACCGTCCGCAGGCTCTCGTGCCGCCCGACGACGTCCCGCAGCGCGAGTCCGAGCGCCACCCGGTCCACCGGGCCGGTCAGCCGCAGTCCGAGCGGGATGTTGTACGAGGAGCCGGCTCCCTCCAGTCGGTTCAGGAACCACAGGCGCTGCTGGGCGAAGGAGAGGGGGATCACGCGGTTCCCTCCGGGCGGGTCATCCGGCGCAGCTTGGGGCGGGCGGGCGTGGTGTCGGCCGGGTCGGTGCCGCCGAGGCGTTCGGCGATGGCGGCGACGGTGGGGGCCGCGAAGAAGGCGTCGATGGCGAGTTCGACGTCGAGCACCGAGCGGATCCGGCCGATCAGGCGGATCACCAGCAGGGAGTGGCCGCCGAGGGCGAGGAAGTCGTCGTCGATGGAGACCTGTTCGAGGCCGAGCAGTTCGGCGAACAGGCCGGTGAGGGTCGTCTCCAGCGGTGTCCGCGGGGCGCGGCCGGGCGCGGCGGCGGGGGTGGGCCCGGGGGCGGGGAGGGCCTTGCGGTCGAGCTTGCCGTTCGGGGTGAGCGGGAAGGCGTCGAGCGCGACGAAGGCGGAGGGCACCATGTAGTCGGGCAGTTCGGCCGCGAGGTGGGCGCGGACGGCCTCGGGGTCGAACCGGTCGACGCGGTGGGCGGGGACGAGGTAGGCGACCAGGCGGACGTCGCCGGGCCGGTCCTCACGGGCGACGACGGCGCACTGGGCGACGGCCGGGTGGGCGCCCAGCACGGCCTCGATCTCGCCGGGCTCGATCCGGTAGCCGCGCAGCTTGACCTGGGTGTCGGCGCGGCCGCGGTAGTCCACCTCGCCGTCGGGCAGGACGGTGCCGACGTCCCCGGTGCGGTACATCCGGGCGCCGGGCGGCCCGTACGGGTCGGGCAGGAAGCGCTCGGCGGTCAGGGCGGGCAGGTCGGTGTAGCCGCGGGCGACGCCGGCCCCGCCGACGTAGATCTCCCCGGACTCGCCGGCGGCCACGGGGCCGAGCGCACCGTCCAGGACGTGCATCGTGGTGTTGGTGATGGGCCGGCCGATGGGGACGGTCTCGGGCTGCGGGCCGGTGGCGACGTGGGCGGAGTTGGCGACGGTGATCTCGGTGGGGCCGTACTCGTTGACGAAGCGGATACCGGTGTCGCCGGCCAGGTCGAGCCAGGTGTTGACCAGCCGGCCCGGGAAGAGCTCACCTCCGACGCTCAACAGCCCCGCGAGTCCGGCGAGTTCGTCTCCGGACAGCTGCTGGAGCAGCACCTCCAGGTGGGCGGGGGTGAGCTTGACGAAGCTGTACGGGCCGCCGTCGACGAGGTGCTTGCCGAGGTCGGCGGGGGCCAGGTCGGCGGGCAGCAGGTGGACGGTCTGCCCGGCGAGCAGCGGGGTGTACAGGGCGGGCACGACGAGGTCGAAGGCGACCGAGGAGAAGACCGGGGCGCCGCCGGTGCCGCGGGTGGCGTACTCCTCGACCGTCCAGGTGAGGTAGTTGGCGAGGCCCCGGTGGGTGACCTCGACGCCCTTGGGCCTGCCGGTGGTGCCGGAGGTGTACACGACGTAGGCGAGGGTGTCGGGGTCGACGTCGATCCCGGGGGCCGCGGTGGGCTGCCCGGCGAGGGCGTCGCGGTCGACCAGCAGCCAGTCGCACTGGCCGAGGCCGGTGAGCCGGGCGGCGAGCGCGGGGTGGGTGATGACCACGTCGGCGTGCGACTCGCGGATCACCCGCTCCAGGCGGGCGGTGGGGAAGGCGGGGTCGAGCGGGACGTAGGCGCCGCCGGCCTTCCAGACCCCGAGCAGGGCGGCGACCAGGTCCGGGCCGCGGTCGAGCAGGACGGCGACCCGGGACTCGGGGCGCACGCCGAGGGCGAGCAGCCGGTGGGCGAACTGGTTGGCCCGGGTGTTCAGCCTGGCGTAGGAGAGCTTGCCCTCGGTGGAGACCAGGGCGGTGGCGACCGGGGTGGTGGCGGCCTGCTGTTCGAACAGCGCGATGGTGGTGCCGGCGGGCCGGGGGTCGGCGGCGGGCCGGGCCGGGTGGGTCCGGCGGACGGGCTCGGCGCCGGTGCGGGCGTCTCCGTCGAGGTTGTTGACCATGTCGCGCAGAACCTCTCGGTACATGTCGGCCAGCCGCTCGGCGTTGGCCCGGCTGATGGTGTGGGTGTCGGTGGAGAGCACGATGCCCCGGCCGGAGGCGATCACGTTGAGGCCGATCTCGTTGGGCGTCTCGCCGATCCCGAGGTCGCCGTCGACCTGCTCGTCGGTGGCGTGGAAGTCCAGGTAGCTGAACGAGATCTGGATCAGGCCGGTGCGGCCGGTGTCGCGCTGGATGGCCGGCAGCGGGTAGCGGCGGTGCGGCCAGATCTCGGCCTCCCGGTCGAGTACCTGCCTGATCAGCTCCCGCCAGGTGCGGGCGCCGCGCTCGGCCGCGAACGGGACGGTGTTGAGGTGCATGCCGTAGACGTGCTCGGCGCCGGGGACCTCGGGGCGGCCATGGGCGACCAGGCCGGTGTAGAAGCTGCGGGCCGGGGTGAAGCCGCTCATCACCCTGGTGTGGGCGGCGAGCAGGACGCTCTTGACGGAGGCCCGGGTGGCGGTGGCGACGGCGCTGACGCCCTCGGCCAGGTCGTCCAGCAGGATCCAGGTCTGGAAGGCCTCGCGCGGTGTGCCGGGTGCGTCCCGCCAGTGGGCGGGGAGGGTGACCGGGGTGTGGTCGGTGACGATCCGCCGCCAGTAGGCGCGGTCCTCGGCCGAGTCGAGGGCGGCCAGTTCGGCGGCGATGAAGTCGGCGTAGCGGACGGTGGTGCGGCCGGGCTCGGGCGGCGCCTCGCCGTCCCGGAGGCTGCGGTAGCAGGCGATCAGTTCCATCACCAGGGCGTGGTGGCTCCAGCCCTCCAGGATCACGTGCGACTCGGTGAGGGTCAGCCACCAGCCGCCGCGGCCGGTGTGGGCGAAGACCCGCAGCAGCGGGAGGTCGTCGGACGCGAACACGGCACGGCGCTCGGCGGCGATGAAGGTGCGCAGGGCGGCCTTCTCGGCGTCCTCGTCGAGGTTGGAGAGGTCGTGGCTGCGGAACGGTATCCCGGCGGTGCGGTGGACGATCTGCAGCGGGACGGAGTAGCCGGAGATGTCCAGCGAGGTGCGCAGGATCTCGTGCCGCTCGGCCATCAGGGCGACGGCGGCGCGCAGGGCCTGCTCGGAGAACGGCCGGTCGTCGTTGATCCTGAAGCAGGTGACGTTGTGGTACCGGTTGCGCTCGCGGTCGGCCAGCATCTCGATCAGCATGCCGAGTTGGAGCTGTCCGAGCGGGTAGGCGTCGGTGGCGTCGGCGGGCAGGGCGGCCCGGTCGTCGGCGGTGATCAGCTCGAACGGGCGGACCGGGGCGTCCGGTCGGGCGTCCGTCGGGGTGCGGGAGTCGACCAGCCCGGCGAGGCCGGCGACGGTGGCGTGCTGGTAGACCTCACCGGCGGTGACCTGGAAGCCGGCCGTTCGCAGGGCGCCGATCAGGGAGAGCACCCGGATGGAGTCGCCGCCGAGGTCGAAGAAGGTGTCCTCGACGCCGATCCCGTCCCGGCCGAGGACCTCGCTCCAGAGCTCGGTGAGCCGTGCCTCGGTGGCGGTGCGGGGTGCCACCGCCGTGCGGACGGCGGCCGTGGCGGCACGCTCGGGCGCGGGCAGGGCCCTGCGGTCGAGCTTGGCGGTCGAGGTCAGCGGGATGGCGGGCAGTTCGACGAAGGCCGCCGGCACCATGTACGCGGCGAGGGTGGTCGAGAGCGCGGCGTGCAGCTGGGCGGCGTCGGCAGAGCCGCCGGGCCGGGCCGTCCAGTAGGCGACCAGTTCCCGGTACCCGGGGGTGTCCTCGCGGACGATCACGACGGCCTCGCGGACGTCGGGGTGGGCGGCCAACGCGGCCTGGATCTCACCGAGTTCGATCCGGTAGCCGCGGATCTTCACCTGGTCGTCGGCCCGGCCCACGGACTCCAGGGTGCCATCGGGGAGGCGGCGGGCCAGGTCACCGGAGCGGTAGAGCCGGGAACCGGGTGCGCCGAACGGGTTGGGGACGAAACGCTCGGCCGTCAGCGCGGCCCGGTCGAGGTAGCCGCGGGCGACCCCGCGTCCGCTGACGTGCACCTCGCCGACCACGCCGACCGGCACCAGCCGGCCGTACGCGTCCAGCAGGTGCACACCGAGGTCCGGCAGCGGGCCGCCGATCGGGCTGGCGGACGGCGTCGCGAGGTCGGCGGCCGTGAGGCGGTGGAAGGTGGTGTGGACGGTGGTCTCGGTGATCCCGTACATGTTGATCAGCGCGGGCGCGTCCAGCCCGAGCCGTCCGGCCCACGGTGCGAGCTCGGCGAGCTCCAGCTTCTCGCCGCCGAACACCACGTGCCGCAGCGCGAGTTCACCGATCCTCGGGTCGCCGGCACCGGCCAGACCGACCAGCGAACGGAACGCGGACGGCGTCTGGCTGAGCATCGTGACCTGCTCGATGACCAGCAGGTCGAGGAAGTCCTCGGGCGAACGGGCCACGTCGAACGGCACCACCACCACCCGGCCACCGAACAGCAGCGCACCCCACAACTCCCAGACGGAGAAGTCGAACGCGTACGAGTGGAACAGCGACCACACGTCGTTCGGGCCGGGGTGGAACGACTGCTCCGCGGCCGTGAACAGGCCCACCACGTTGGCGTGCGACAGCGTGACGCCCTTGGGCCGTCCGGTGGAGCCGGAGGTGTAGATCACATACACCGCGTTGTCCGGCGACACGGCCGTGTCCAGGTCGGCGGACGGCAGCTGCGCGACCTCCTCGGCGACCTCCTCCAGCACCACCACCGGACCGCCCCACACCGAGGCCACCAGCCCCGCGTGCGCCGACTGCGTCACCACACACGCCAACGCGGCATCGGACGCCATGTACGCCAACCGCTCCGCCGGGTACGCCGGATCCAACGGCACATACGCACCACCGGCCTTCAGCACCGCCAGCAGCGTCACCACCAGCTCGAACCCACGCTCCAGACACACCCCCACCAGCGCCTCCGGCCCCACCCCGAGACCCCGCAACCGCCACGCCAACCGGTTCGCCCGCGCGTTCAGCTCCCCGTACGACAGCGACACCCCCTCGAACGACACCGCCACCGCATCCGGGGCGCAACCCACCTGCCGCTCGAACACCTCATGCACACACAGCCCCTCCCAGACACCGACCGCACCCACGATCGGCCGGTCCACCAGGGCCAGCTCCCCGGGTGGGAGGAACGTGACGGTGGCGTCGCCGTCCGGGTCGGCCGCCATCGCCTCGACGACGGCGCGGTAGAGCGCGGCGATCCGGTCCGTGTCGGCGCGGCCGAGGGTGTGGGAGTCGGTGGCGAGGGTGAAGCAGCCGCCGAGGGTGGTGACGGTCAGTCCGAACTCGGTGTGGCCCTCGTCGATGACGCTCTCCGCGTCGATCTGGCCGAGGTCCACCTGGTGGAAGTTCTGGTGGTTGAACATCACGTCGATCAGGCGGCCGCCGTCGCCCAGTTCCCGCTGGATGACCGGCATCGGGAACCGGCGGTGCGGCCACATCGCGATCTCGTCGCCGAGCACCTGCTGCACGAGCTCCCGCCAGGTGCGGGCGGTGCGGCGGGCCGGGAACGGCAGGGTGTTGAGGTACATGCCGTACACCCGGTCGGCGCCGACGATCTCGGGCCGGCCGTCGCAGACCAGGCCGGTGTAGAAGCTCGCCTCGTCGGTGAGCATGCTGAGCACCTTGAGGTGGGCGGCCACCAGGACGTTCTTGAGGGAGGCCCGGGCCCGGACGGCGAGCAGCCGCAGCTGCGGCTCCAGGTCCCGGTAGGGCACCGGGATGCGGTAGTACTCGCGCGGAGCCGTGCGGTCGGCGCCCCAGCCGGCGGGCAGGGCGAAGGCGGGGTGCTCGTCCAGGACGCCCTGCCAGAAGGCCCGTTCGTCCGGGGAGGCGATGGCGGTCTGCTCGGCGGCGATGAAGTCGGCGAACCGGACGGCGGGCGTCTCGGGCACCAGCGGGGTACGGCCGAGGCGCAGCGCGCGGAAGGTCTCCAGCAGCTCCATCAGCAGGGAGTGGTAGCTCCAGCCCTCCAGGACCGGGTGGCACTCGGTGATCGAGATCCACCAGCTGTCCTCGGCGGTCAGGTGCGCGGTGACCCGGATCAGCGGCGGCACGTCGAGGTGGAACGGGTTGGCCCGTTCGGCGGCGGTGAACTCACGGAGGGCGCGCTGCTGTTCGGCCTCGGTCAGGTCGCGCAGGTCGTGGATCGCGACCTGCGGTTCGACCTCGTCGTGGACCAGCTGGAGCGGCAGGCCGAAGGCGGTCAGCTCGAACGAGGTCCGCAGCACCTCGTGGCGCGCGATGACGGCCCGCACCGCGCCGCGCAGCGCGTCGGCGGCGAACGGCCGGTCGTCGCGGACCCGGAAGGCGGTGACGTTGTGGTAGGTGTTCGTGCTGCCGCCGGAGAGCAGCTCCGCGACCATGCCGAGCTGGACCTGGGACAGCGGGTAGGCGTCGACCACGCCGGCGGGCAGGGCGCGGCGGACGGCCTCGTCGACCAGGTGCAGCGGCGCGACGGCGGGCGTGGGCGCGGGGACGGCCCGGCGGTTGCCGAGGTACCGGGCGAGCGCGGCCACCGTGCGGTGCTCGAAGATGTCGCGGACGGTGACGTCGTAGTCGGCCTCGCGCAGGGCGCCGACCAGTGAGACGGCCCGGATGGAGTCGCCGCCGAGGTCGAAGAAGGTCGCGTCGACGCCGACCCGGTCGAGGTTGAGGGCCTGGCACCAGACCTCGGCGATCCGCTGCTCGGTGACGGTGCGCGGCGCGACGAAGGCGCTCGGCGCGCCGGTGCCGGAGCGCTGCGGTGCGGGCAGGGCGCGGCGGTCGGTCTTGCCGTTGCCGGTGAGCGGGATGGCGTCGAGCCGGACGAAGGCGGCGGGCACCATGTAGCCGGGCAGGGTCCGGGAGAGCAGGTGCTGCAGGTCGGCGGCGCCCGGCCCGGCGTCCGCGCCGAGGTCGGGGTCGGTCGTCCAGTAGGCGACCAGTTCCTTCTGCCCGGGGGTGTCCTCGCGGGCGAGGACGACGGCCTCGCGGACGTCGGGGTGGGCGGCCAGCGCGGCCTGGATCTCGCCGAGTTCGATCCGGTAGCCGCGGATCTTCACCTGGTCGTCGGCCCGGCCCACGGACTCCAGGGTGCCGTCGGGGAGGCGGCGGGCGAGGTCGCCGGAGCGGTAGAGCCGGGAGCCGGGAGCGCCGAACGGGTTGGGGACGAAACGCTCGGCGGTCAGCTCGGGCCGGCTGAGGTAGCACCGCGCCACACCGGGGCCGCTGACGTGGATCTCGCCGACCACGCCGACCGGCACCAGCCGGCCGTGCGCGTCCAACAGGTGCACGCCGAGGTCCGGCAGCGGGCCGCCGATCGGGCTGGCGGTGGGGGTGGCGAGGTCGGCGGCCGTGAGGCGGTGGAAGGTGGTGTGGACGGTGGTCTCGGTGATCCCGTACATGTTGATCAGCGCGGGCGCGTCCGGCCCCAGGCGGTCGGTCCACGGCCGGAGGTCGGCGAGCTCCAGCTTCTCGCCGCCGAACACCACGTGCCGCAGGGCGAGCCGGTCGATGCGGGGGTCGCCGGCGCCGGCCAGGCCGACCAGCGAACGGAACGCGGACGGCGTCTGGCTGAGCACGGTGACCTGTTCGGCGACCAGCAGGTCGAGGAAGTCCTCGGGTGAGCGGGCCACGTCGAACGGCACCACGACCAGGCGGCCGCCGAACAGCAGCGCGCCCCACAGCTCCCAGACGGATACGTCGAAGGCGTACGAGTGGAACAGCGACCAGACGTCGTCGGCGCCGAAGCCGTACAGGCCGGCCGAGGCGGTGAACAGGCGCAGCACGGCCCGGTGCGACAGGACGACGCCCTTGGGGCGGCCGGTCGAGCCGGAGGTGTAGATGACGTAGATGGCGCTGTCGGGGCCGGTCACCGGCGGCAGGTTGTCGGCGGGCAGTGCGGCGAGTGCGGTGTCGAGCTCCGACAGGACGAGCGCGGGGCCGTCGAAGACGGAGGCGACCAGGTCGGCGTGCTCGCTCTGGGTGACGGCGCAGACCAGTGCCGCGTCGGAGGCCATGTAGGCGAGGCGGTCCGCCGGGTAGGCCGGGTCCAGTGGGACGTACGCGCCGCCGGCCTTGAGCACCGCCAGCAGGGTGACCACGAGGTCCGGGCCGCGCTCCAGGCAGACGCCGACCAGCGATTCGGCGCCGACGCCGAGTTCGCGCAGGCGGCGGGCCAGGCGGTTGGCGCGCCGGTTGAGTTCGGCGTAGCCGAGGGAGCTGCCGTGGTGGCTGACGGCGACGGCGTCGGGGGTCAGCGCGGCCTGGCGTTCGAACACCTCGTGGACGCAGCTGCCGTCCAGGTCGCTCGGCGCGCCGGGGATCGGCCGGTCCACCACGGCGCGTTCGGCCGGGTCCAGCAGGTCGATGCCGGACAGGGGTGCCTGGGGGTGTTCGGCGACGGCGGCCAGCAGCCGGGTGAGGTGGCCGGCGAAGCGGTGGACCGTCGACTCGTCGAACAGGGCGGTGGCGTACTCGAACTGGCAGCCCAGGGAGCCGTCGGCGCGCTCGGCGACCTGCAGGGCGAGGTCGAACTTGGCGACCTGCCAGGGCAGCGCGACGGGTTCGGCCCGGACGGCACCGAGGGTGAGGTCGCCGGCCCGCTCGTCGTGCAGGGTGAAGGCGGTCTGGAAGAGCGGGGTGACGGACAGGTCGCGCTCCGGGCGGAGCTCGTCCACCAGGGAGGCGAACGGCGTGTCCTGGCGGTCGAAGGCGTCCAGCACGGTGGTGCGGGCGAGCGGCAGCAGCTCGGCGAAGGAGCGGTCGCCCTCCCAGCCGGTGCGCAGGACGAGGGTGTTGATGCCGTAGCCGACGAGGTCGCGCAGTTCGGGCCTGGTGCGGCCGGAGACCACGGTGCCCACGGTGATGTCGGTGCTGCCGCTCCAGCGGGCCAGCTGGGCCTGGTAGGCGGCCAGCAGCACGGTGAACAGGGTGGTGCGGTGCTCGCCGGCCAGGGCGCGCAGCCGGTCGGCGGTGCCGGCGGGGACGGCGAAGCGGACGGCCGCGCCCTCGGTGGAGCGGACGGCGGGACGGAGCCGGTCGGTGGGCAGGGCGAGCGGTTCGACGCCGGCCAGCTGCTCCTTCCAGCGGTCGAGCCGGCGGCGGGCGGCGGGCTGGGTGCGGAACGTCTCGCGCTCCCAGGCGGCGTAGTCCGCGTACTGCAGCGCGGGGGCCGGCAGCGGGGACGGCCGCCCGGCGGCGAACGCCTCGTACAGGGCGGAGAGTTCGGCCATCAGGAGTTCCTGCGAGCGTTCGTCGCAGGCGATGTGGTGCAGGGTGAGGGCGAGCAGGTGGTCGTCGGGTGCGAGCTGGAACAGGGCGGCGCGCAGCGGCGGTTCGCTCTCCAGGTCGAAGGGCAGGGCGGCCTGGCGGCGGGCCTGCTCCTCGGCGGCCTGCGCGCGTTCGGCGGCGGGCAGCGCGGTGAGGTCGACGGTGGTGAGGGTGCCGGCCCGGGCGGGGTCGACGATCTGGACGGGCTCCTCGCCGTCCAGGGTGTACCGGGTGCGCAGGATCTCGTGCCGGGCGGTCAGCCCGTCGACGGCGGCGGCCAGCGCGGCGGTGTCCAGGGGGCCGTGCAGGCGCAGGAGTTGGGGCACCAGGTACTCGACGGCGTCGGGGTCGAGCCGGTTCAGGAACCACATCTGGCGCTGGCCGAAGGAGAGCGGCAGCGGTCGGCTGCGGTCGGCCGGGGTGATGGCGGCGGGGCCGGTGGGGCGGCCGCCGGCCATCCGGCGCCGGATCAGCTCCTCGCGGAGGTCCGCGGCGGCGTGGGTGGTGTGCTGCGAGTCTCCAGCAGTCATGCCGGCTGCCCCTTCGTACGGGTCGTGTCGGCCACGACGTCCTCATCGCTGAGCTGGGCGATCTCCGCCCGGATCAGGTCTTCCAGGGCCAGGGCCCACTGCTCCACCGTGGGGCCGTCGAACAGGGCCCGGACGGGGATGTCGAGGTCGAGTTCGGCCCGGGCGGCGGCGGTGACGGTGGCGGCGAGCAGGGAGTTGCCACCGAGCGCGAAGAAGTCGTCCCGGACGCCGACGGCGGTCTCCAGGGCTTCGGCCCAGATCTCGGCCAGCCGCTGCTCGAACGGGTTGCGCGGGGCGAGGTGTTCGGCGCGGTCCGGCCGCGGCGCGTTGGCGACGGGGGTGTCGGCCGTGTTCCAGGGCAGGGCGGCGCGTTCGCGGTCCCGGCCGGTGCGGACGTCCACCGCGGACAGGGCGGCGCCCGGGTCGGCCGCCAGCTTCCCGGCCAGGGCGGCCAGGCCCTCGGCGAGGGACTCGGCGGTCGCCGGGTCGAAGAGTGCGGTGGCGTACTCCAGCAGGCCGCCGAGGTCGCCGTTCTCCTGCCGCCGCATGATCAGCGCGAGGTCGGTCGGGGTGGTCCGCCAGGCGGCGCCGAACTCGGCGAGGTCGGCGGTGTCCTCGGCCAGGCCGGTGAGTCCGTCGTCCTGGAGGTCGAACAGGGCCTGGTAGAGGGGGGTGCGGGAGGGGTCGCGGGTCGGCTGCAGCGCCTCGACCAGCTGCTCGAACGGCAGGTCCTGGTGGGCGAACGCGGCCAGGCAGGTGTCCCGGACCCGGTCGACGGCCTGCTCGAAGCTGAGGCGTCCACCGAGGTCGGTGCGCAGGACGAGCGAGTTGAGGAAGAAGCCGACCAGGCCGTGGGTCTCGGGCCGGACCCGGCCGGCCACCGGGGTGCCGACCGCGATGTCGTCCTGCTCGCCGTGCTGGGCGAGCAGGAGCTGCCAGAGGGTCAGCAGGGTCATGAACGGGGTCGCGCCCCGGCTGCGGCCGATCTCGAAGAGCGCCTCGGCGGTCGGGGCGGGGATGGTGAAGGCGTGCACCGCGCCGTGCGCCTCGCGGTGGGCGGGGCGCGGCCGGTCGGTGGGCGTCCGCAGGGTGGGCAGGCCGGCCAGGGTGGTCCGCCAGTGGGCGAGTTGGCGCTCCAGCAGGTCCGGGGTGAGGTGGTGCTCGCGCTGCCAGGCCGCGAAGTCCGGGTAGCCGATGGGCAGCGGGTCGAGCTCGGGCTCGCGGCCGTCGGCGAGGGCGGTGCACAGGGCTCGCAGTTCGCGTTTGATCAGGACGGTCGACCAGCCGTCGCAGGCGATGTGGTGGACGGTCAGCAGCAGGTGCGCCGCGCCGTCGGGCCGGCGGGCGAGCAGGGCGCGCCAGAGCGGGCCCCGGGCGAGGTCGAAGCCGCGGGCGAGCTCGGTGCCGAACAGCCGGGGCAGGCCGGCCCCGGGCGCGTCCGTGACGGCGAGCTCGACCGGGCCGGGGCCGTCGACCTGCTGGACGGGCCGGCCGTCCAGCAGCGGGTAGCGGGTGCGCAGCGCCTCGTGCCGGGCGGCGAGGGCGGCCAGGGCCCGGCGCAGGACGGCCGGGTCGGTGCCGGCGGGCAGGCGCAGGAAGATCGGGACGACGTACTCGGCGCTGCCGGGGGTCAGCTGGTCGAGGAACCACATCCGCTGCTGGCCGGCCGAGAGCGGCAGGGGCGCGCTCCGGTCGGTCCTGGTGATCGCGGTCCGGTCGGCCCCGGCGAGGTCGAGCAGGCGGGCCTGGTCGCGCACGGTGGAGGCGGTGAAGAGGTCGGCGAGGGCGATCTCGCGGCCGGTCGCGGTGCGCAGCCGCTGGGCGAGGCGGCCGAGCAGCAGGGAGTAGCCGCCGAGCCGGAAGAAGTCGTCCTCGGCGGCGATGTCGGGGGTGTCCAGCAGGTCGGCCCAGATCGCCGCGACGGTCCGCTCGGTGGCGGTCGCCGGGGCGGTCCGCCCGGCGCTCTCGGGGCGCGGGGCGCCGGGCGCGGGCAGGGCCTTGCGGTCGAGCTTGCCGCTGGTGGTGAGCGGGAAGTCGTCCAGCACGGTGAACACGGCGGGCACCAGGTACTCCGGCAGCCGCTCGCGGCACCAGGCGCGCATCCGCTCGTGGCCCGGGTCCTCGCGGACGGTGAGGTAGGCGACGATCCGGCCGATCCCGGCGGTGTTGCGGACGGCGGCCACGGCGGCGGCGCGGACCTGCGGGTGGCCGGCCAGGACGGCCTCGATCTCGCCGGGCTCGATCCGGACGCCGTTCACCTTGACCTGGCCGTCGAGCCGGCCGAGGTACTCCAGTGAGCCGTCGGCGAGCCAGCGGACCTGGTCGCCGGTGCGGTAGAGGCGCTCCCCGGGCGGGCCGTACGCGTCCGGGACGAAGCGCTCGGCGGTGAGGTCGGGGCGGTTCAGGTAGCCGCGGGCGACGCCGGCGCCGCCGACGTGCAGTTCACCGGGCAGGCCGATCGGGGCGAGGGCGCCGTCGGTGTCCAGGACGAGCAGCCGGATACCGCTGATGGGCCGGCCGATGAGCACCGGGCCGGTCCGCTGCCGCGGGTCGAACCGCCGGGCGGTGACGTCGATGGAGCACTCGGTGGGGCCGTAGGTGTTCCAGATCTCCACGTCGACCTCGGCCAGCAGGCGCTGGCAGAGCTCGGCGTGCAGGGGTTCGCCCGCGGAGAAGACCAGCCGCATGGCGGTGCACTCCGCCCAGCCGCGCTCCTCGACCAGCAGGCGCAGCACCGAGGGCACCACCTGCAGGACGGTGATCCGCTGCCGGGCGATGGTGCGGACCATCTCGGCCGGGTCGCGTTCGACGCCGGGCGGCGCCATCACGACGGTCCCGCCGCTGCTCAGCGGGCCGAAGAACTCCCAGCCGGCGGCGTCGAAGCTGAGCGAGGTCTTCTGCAGCACCCGGTCGCCGGGGCCGAGCCCGTGGGTGCGGACGGTCCAGGCGACCCGGTTGCGGATGCCGCGGTGGCTGACGGCGACGCCCTTGGGGCGGCCGGTGGAGCCGGAGGTGTGGATGACGTACGCGAGGTGGTCGGCGGTGGCGGCCGGCTCCGGGTCGGCGTCGGGCTCTCCGGCGAGGTCGCGCTCGCAGCCGGCCGAGTCGAGGACGACCGGACGGACGCCGTCGGCACGGACCAGCTTGGCGAGCGCGTCCTGGGTGAGGACGATGCGCGCGCCGGTGTCGCGCAGGACCCAGTCGATGCGGTCCTTGGGGTGGTTGGGGTCGAAGGGGACGTAGGCCGCGCCGGCCTTCCAGACCGCGAGCAGGGCGACCGCCAGGTCGACTCCGCGGTGCAGGCAGACGCCGACCGGGTCGTCGGGGCGGGCACCGAGGGCGCGCAGGTGGTGGGCCAGCCGGTTGGCGCGGCGGTTCAGCTCCGCGTAGCTCAGTTCCCGTTCGTCGGCGACCACCGCCGTGGCGTCCGGGGTGCGGGCCGCCCTGGCGGCGACCAGCTCGTGCAGCAGCAGCCCGCCGGGGGCGGGATCGCCGGGTGACCCGGCCGGCCTCCGGGGCGCGGCCGGGGCCGCGCCGTTCGGCCCGGTGCCGGGCGGCGGGATTGTGTGCACGGTCAGCCCTTCGGTGATGGGTGGCGGTGGTGGCCGGGCCCGGTCGGTCGGATGGCGGGAGGGGTCACGCCTGTGCGGCGGCCTGCTCCATCCGCTGCCGCAGGCTCAGCGGCCGCATGTCGGTCCAGACCTCGGAGATCCGGGCCAGGCACTCGTCCTTGCCGCCCTGGGTGCCCTCGGTGTGCCAGCCCGCCGGGATGTCACGGCCGACCGCCCAGATCGAGTACTGCTCCTCGTCGTTGAACACCACGAGGTACTGCTGGCCGTCATTCTGATCGTCACTCATCTGCACTCCTCAGCCGGGCTTCTGTACGCGCCGAATTCATTCACTGGAGGATTTCCGGGAGTTCACCGGAACGGGAGCGAACGGCATTTTCCCCGGCCTGCGCGGCGCAGCCGGAAAGGTGCCGTTCACCTGCCCGTGGGTCGTCGATACGAGGGGGAGCGTCGAGGGCTCCGGATGCCTTCCGGATGCCGTTCTCCGACAGCGGGAAGCGCAACCCCGTTCGAGCATCGCCATCATGGCCGGTTTGATCAATCGTGCTCAAGGGGTTGTCAGTTGCCAGAGCCTGGCAACTGACAACCCCTTGGCAACCCGCGTCCACCAGGGAATTCGAGTCATGTACTCGACAATGTGTCAGGTCGTCCCGGGGTTGCCTGCGCCCGATTCCGCCAATTCCGGCACGGCAAAAGGGGGTTCGTTCCCCCCTCTGCTTGTCGGTGCATTCCACCGGCGATAGGGTGCTGGCACCCGGTGGCACGCCACCCGGATACCGCACCGCCGCCGCCCCGCATTCGCCGACCACCGCCGATTTCACACCGGCCCGTGGCCACCCGGGGCGGCCGGGGCCGACGCCACGACTCGGCGGCCCGCCCGCTCCCCAGCCCCCGCGGCTCCTCCGCGCGGCGGCCTGCGTCCACACCATGATCCGACGAACGGAGTACCCGTGTGACTGCGCCTCAGTTGCCCCTCACCGTCGACGGCGGCGACCGCCGCCTGGTCGAGCACATCCGCCGGCACCGCGAGGAGCTGCGCGAGCAACTCCTCGTCCACGGCGCCCTGCTGTTCCGCGACTTCGCGGTGGACGGCGTGGACGGCTTCGACGCCGTGGTGCGCGAGCTGTCCGGCGAACCCCTGACCTACGCGGAGCGCTCCTCACCCCGCCAGTCGATCAAGGGAAACGTCTACACCTCGACCGAGTACCCGCCGCAGGAGGAGATCTTCGCCCACAACGAGAACTCCTACCAGGCCGTCTGGCCACTGGTGCTGTACTTCTACTGCATCGAACCGCCGCTCACCCTGGGCGCCACCCCGCTCTCCTCCACCCGGGCGCTGTACGCGGCGATCGACCCAGCGGTACGCGAGGAGTTCGAGCGCCGCCGCTGGTCGGTGGTGCGCAACTACGGCGGCGGGCTGGGCCTGCCCTGGGCGGAGGTGTTCAACACCGACGACCGCGAGGAGGTGCTGCGGCACTGCGCCGGCCAGGGCATCGAGGCCACCTGGATCGGCACCGACCGGCTGCGCACCAGGGCCGTGCGGGACGCCGTCCACAAGCACCCCGTCACCGGTGACCAGGTCTGGTTCAACCACGCCACCTTCTTCCACGTCACCACCCTGCCCGAGGAGCTGCGGCTCGGACTGCAGGCCCTGTGCAAGCCGGAGGACCTGCCGAGCAACACCTACTACGGCGACGGCGAGCCCATCCCGGACGAGGTCCTGGACCACCTCCGGGACTGCTACCGGGCCACCTCCACCCGGTTCGACTACCGGCGCGGCGACGTCCTGGTACTCGACAACATGCTGTCCACGCACGCCCGCGAGCCCTTCACCGGGCCGCGGAAGATCGCGGTGGCGATGGCGGAACCGTACGGCGGCGCCTGACCCGCACGCCGAGGGGCGGCGATCCGACCGGTCGGTACCGGCGGTCGCCGCCCCTCGGCGCGTCGCGCTGCGGGCCGGCCGCCGTCAGCGCCCGATCCGGTCCGCCAGACCGGCCAGCGCGACCCCGGACGGACCGGCGGTGGCCAGCTCGGCCCGCCGCACCAGGCCGAGCGCGAACGACCGGACCAGCTTGTGGAACGCGTACCGGCCGGGCGCGGGGGTGTCCAGCAGGCTGGCGTCCACCAGCTCCTCCAGCAGGTTCTCGGCCTCGTTGCGGTCCGCGCCGAGCGCCTCGGCCGCGACCGCCAGCGACAGGTCGGGCCCGTCCAACTGGGCGATCAGCCGCAGGGCGTGGGCCGCCTGCCAGCCGAGCCGCTCGTAGCTGAGCCGGAACGCGGTGCCGACGGCCGCGCCGCCGAGGTCGAGCACCGAGCTGCCCTCCTCCTCGTCCTCCAGCCGCTCCGCCAGCGACGCGATCTGCCAGCGCGGCCGGGCCGCCAGCCGGGTCGCGACCAGCTGGACGGCCAGCGGCAGCAGGCCGCAGGCCTCGACCAGCCGCCGGGCCGCCACCGGCTCGGCCGCCACCCGCTCCTCGCCGACGATGGCGGCGACCATCCGCACCGCCTCGGCCGGATCCAGCGGGTCCAGCGAGAGCAGCTGCGCCGACCGCAGGCCGGCCATCCGGACCCGGCTCGTGACCAGCACCATGCTGCCGGGCGCGGCGGGCAGCAGCGGCTGCACCTGCTCCGCGCTGACCACGCCGTCCAGCACGATCAGCATCCGGCGGCCGTCCAGCAGCGTCCGGAACAGTGCCGCCCGCTCGCTCATCGCGGTGGGCAGCGGGCCGCCGGGCCGCAGCGCGCGCAGGAACCCGCCGAGCACCTCGGTGGGGGTGATCCAGGCGCCGTCCTGTCCGGGGCCGTCGATCTCGGCGAACAGGCAGCCGTCGGGGAACCTGTCCCGGACCCGGTGCGCCCAGTGGATCGCCAGCGCCGACTTGCCGACGCCCGCCATCCCGTCGATCGCGCAGACCACCATGCGCTGCTCGCAGAGCAGGCCGTCGAGCCGGCCGAGGATCCGCTCCCGGCCGTAGAAGTCCGGTACCGCCATGGGTAACTGGGCAGGTCTCAACGGTCCGGCCGACTGGACCTCGGAGTCCTGGTCGGCCACCAGGCCGCGCAGCGCGCCGCCCGCGCCGAGCACGTCGTCGCACCGACCTGCCAGCTCCGGAGTGGCGGGCCGGGCTCCGGTCTCCACCCTGCTGAGGTAGCCCTTGCTGTAGTGGGCCATTTCGCTCAGCGCCTTCAACGAGACACCCTGCTGCGTCCGAAGTCTTCGCAACTCGTGCCCGAATCTGTCGCTCAAAACTCCCCCCTCCTGCCCGTGTTGGTTGCTGTCTCCCCCGATTGGGGCCCATCACAGGCGGCCGAGAGCCGCCGCGCCACCACGCGCTCCGGGCCGCGCTGCCGTCGTCGTGTGCGCTCCCCCCGGAGACGACGGCACCCCAGCGTGGGTGGCGGGGCCGATCCTACGGGAGATCACCGTCCGATGTTCGAATTCGATCAGAGACGTCTCACCGAGTTTCGGATCCCGGTCACGGACCGGCCGCAGTAGGGGCACGGATCAGGATCCGTGCCCGCGTCGCCGTGACATTCCCGGGTACTTCCGCCCTCCCCGCACCTGTTGACTCTCCGTCACCGGAAGCCGGGGCCGGAAGGGGTTTCGCGTTCGACCGCGGCGGCGGGCACCGTGGGGTGGCTGCAGGCGGTCGGGCACCGCTCCGCCGAGCGCCAGGTACCCGCGCGGTACCGACCCGGCCGAGGCCGTCCGCCGTCGCCCGCTGCGCCGGATGGGCCTCCGACCGACGGAATCCGCTGCGGCCGGTTGAGCTGACTCACAATCAGATTTGCTGCCCACAGCAGGAGTTGGCCGACCGGCCGCCGTCCGGCCGGATGCCCCGGAGGAGCCGTCAGCCGCCGGCCCGGAGGATGAACACGCCCCAGCCGAGGTAGCGCCGGGTGTAGGCGAGGTAGCCGCGGCGGGCGTGCGCGGACCAGGCCCTGAGCTCGCCCGGCCTGCGGGTCGTCGGGGTGGGCGGCGAGATGATCGCTGACGGTGAGCCACTGGGCGGCCGCCTAAACGGGCCTCCGGTCTCCGGCGGGACAGCGTCGCCGCTCAGTGCCACGCTCCCCGGGCGGACAGGTCGAGCACCAGGGCCGCGATGTTCCAGGCGTCGTCCTCGCCCCGGTGGTGCCGGCCCTCCAGCGGCAGGCCAGCCAGCCGGAGCGCCTCGGCCATGCCCGGGCGCTTGCGCAGCCCGTTCGCCTCGGTGAAGACCAGTTTCGCGTTGGTGTGGCGGCGGCCGAACGGGTAGGCCGTCCCGGTGGCGCTGCACTGCCTGGTGAACTGGTGGCGGTCGTAGTCGCCCCAACTCGCCCACGGGCGCCGCCCGGCCAGGTGCTCGGCGGCCAGCAGCCGGCAGGCCTCGGCGAACGACAGGCCGGTGTCGACCTCGGCCTGGGTCAGCCCGGTCAGCCGGGTGCAGAACGGGCTCACGGTCGAGCGCGCGGGCCGGACCAGGATCCGGTGCCGTCCGATCCGCTCGCCGGCGGCCAGGTCGACCACGGTCAGACCGATCTCGATGATCTCGCTCACCGCGCCGGCCGGCGGGTCGCCGTCCCAGCAGGTCGCCTCGACGTCCACCACGTTCCACAGTTCCCCGGTGCTCTCCACGCCGGGGAGCGTAGCGGGCGGCGGGGGCCGGTCACCGGGATTTTCCGGCCGCCCGACGGCCCAGGTGGCACCAGCGGCCCCAGCAGCCCGAGCGGTCAGGCGATCGCGGTGAGCAGCAGGTCGCCCCGCACCAGCCAGCGGCCGTTGAAGCCGCGCAGCGGGCCGCCGTCGGCGGTGGTCCCGTCGACCAGCAGCCGGGCGGACCAGGTGCCGTCCGGGGCGAGCTCGATGTCCGCCTCCTCGAACTCCAGGAAGCGCCTGGTCAGCGGGAACCACGCCTTGTAAACGCTCTCCTTGGCGCTGAACAGCATCCGGTCCCAGTGCACCTGCGGCTGTTCCGCCCGCAACTCGGCGATCCTGGACTGCTCCTGGGGCAGCGCTATCACGTCGATGACGTCCTCGGGCAGCGGCGCGTGCGGCTCGGCGTCGATGCCCACCGTGCGCAGCTCCGACGCCCGGGCGACCACCGCCGCGCGGTAGCCGGCGCAGTGCGTCATGCTGCCGACCACGCCGGCCGGCCAGGTCGGGGCGCCGCGCTCGCCGCGCAGGATCGGCGTGGGAGGCAGGCCGAGCGCGCCGAGCGCCCGCCGGGCGCAGGCCCGTACGGTGGCGAACTCCCGTCGGCGGCCGGGTACGGCCTTGGCGACCAGTGCCTCCTCCTCGGGGAAGAGCGGGGCGTCGGCGAGGTCGTCGAAGGCCTCGGCCCAGGAGACGCCCGCGGGCAGCAGCTGCTCGATCACCGCTCCTCCTCCCGGAGGACCCGGCGCGGCCGGTGCGGCCCGCCGCGCGGACCCCACTCGCGCGGGTAGCCCAGCGAGACCTCCTCGAAGCGCACTCCGTCGGACCAGGTGACGCGCGGGATGTGGAGGTGACCGTAGATCATGGCGGCGGCGTCGTACCGCAGGTGCCAGTCGGCCGTGCGTTCGGTGCCGCACCAGAGCGCGAACTCCGGGTAGCGCAGGATCCTGGTGGGCTCGCGCACCAGCGGGTAGTGGTTGACCAGCACGGTCGGCAGCGCCGGGTCACGGCGGGCCAGCAGGCGCTCGGTCTCCTCGATCCGCGCCTCGCACCAGGCGTCGAGGGACGGGTACGGGTCGGGGTGCAGCATCATCTCGTCGGTGCACACCACGCCGGCCGCGTAGGCGGCGGCGAGCGCCTCGGCCTTGTCGGCGGTGCCCTCGGGACGGAAGGTGTAGTCGTAGAGCAGGAAGAGCGGGGCGACGGTGACCGGCCCGCCGGGGCCGCCGTGCCACACCGCGTACGGGTCCTCGGGGGTCAGCACGTCGAGCCGGCGGCAGAGTTCGACCAGGGCGCGGTAGCGCTCCTCGCCCCTGAGCTGCACCGGGTCGTCCTTCGGCGTCCACAGCTCGTGGTTGCCGGGGGACCAGATCACCTTGGCGTACCGCTCGCGCAGGGTGGCCAGCACCCACTCGATCTCGCCGAACCGCTCGCTGACGTCGCCTGCGACGATCAGCCAGTCCTCCGGGGAGTCGGGCCGGAGCTCGTCGACCACCTTCCGGTTCTCCGGGTAGGCGACGTGCAGGTCGCTGATCGCGAACAGGGTGCCGGTCATACCAGGGCCTTGAGGTGACGGGAGACCACGGCGGCGATCTCGTCGTGCCGGCCGTTCAGGTAGAAGTGGCCGCCGGAGAAGACGTCGAGCTCGAACTCGCCGCCGGAGTACTGCTCCCAGGCCCGGGCGTCGTCCTCGGAGGTCACCGGGTCCGCGTCGCCGACCAGCGCGGTGACCGGACAGCCCAACGGCCGCGGCGGATCGGGCCGGTAGCCGGCGAGCGCGGCGTAGTCGGCGCGCAGCGCGGGCAGGGCCAGGGCCCGGATCTCCGGGTCGGCGAGCAGACTCGGGTCGGTGCCGCCGAGTGCCGCCGTGTGGGCGACCAGCTCCTCCTCACCGAGCAGGTGGACGGTCTCCGGGCGGCCCCGGTCCGGCGCCCGCCGGCCGGACACGAAGAGGTGGGCGGGGCCTGAGCCGGCCCGTTCCAGCCGCCGGGCGGTCTCGTACGCGATCACCGCGCCCATGCTGTGTCCGAGCAGGGCGAGCGGGCGACCGTCGGGGCGGCCGAGGGCGGCGACCACCTGTGCGGCCAGCTCGGTGATGCCTGCCAAGGGGGTCTCGGTGAAACGGTCCTGACGGCCGGGGTACTGCACGGCCAGGACGTCGACCTCGGGCCGCAGTGCCGTGGACAGCGGGTGCCAGTAGCTCGCCGAGCCGCCCGCGTGCGGGAAGCACACCAGCCGGACGGGAGCCGACTCCGTCGGGTGGTACCGCCGTATCCAGCGGTCGCTGCTCATCGCCACTTCCCTGTCACCCCTCGGTACCGATCAAGGACGTTCACCATCAGGACGGATCCGATCCGTCCACCACCGCAGACAGCACCGGAACACGCATCAGCTGAGCCGAACAATACTCTGACACCGCTTCACTTCTCCGGATCTTCACATCGAACGCCGCGCCCGGCCGCACGGCCCGCCCGGACGGGCCAGGGCCGACCAGGGGCCCGCCCGGACCGGCCCGGGGCAGGATCCGCGCGGCCCGCACCGGGTACCGGCGGGGCACGGCCCCCTCCCGCACTCCAGTATGGTTAGGTTAGCCTAACCATTACACGTGGGCGCCGCCCTGGCTCCCCGGCCGATCCACCCTGCCCGCGGAGTACCCGATGCCGTCGCCCCCGCCTCTCCCGACCGTCGAAGGACAGCCCCGACGCCGTCCCGGTACGGCCGCGGCGCACGCCGCCTGACGGCCGGTCCGCAGCCGCGAGGACCGGGTCGTACCCCGGCCCGCCGCATCCCCGCGCGGCCACCCACCCCAGCAGCGCCGCCCGCCCCGACGACGGCCCGCCCCACGGCCGGCCCGTCCCCCATCGCACGCCCCGGCCCAGGCGCCACCCGCGCCAGGAAACGGAGAACTCATGACCACGGCCTCCACGGCCCACGACACGGCCGCCGCCCTGCCGGGCGCAGCGGCCCTGCTGGCGGCCTACCGGCCGGGCCCCTCCTCGGCGTTCTTCGCCGGGCCGAGCCGCACCCTGCTGGCCGAGGGCGTCCGTGCCACCGTGGCCGACCCGGGCCGCGCGGCCGACGCCCTGCGCGCGGCCCGCGCGGACGGCCTGGAGCACCCCGTGGTCGTCGGCGCGATCCCGTTCTCACCCGGAGCGCCGTCCCGGCTCTTCATACCCGAGCTGGCCGAGTGGGCGGCGCCGCTGCGCGAGGACCCACTGCTCCAACTGCCCGGCGCCCGGGCGGCCGTGACCACCTGGCAGCAGCGTCCGGTGCCCGCCCCCGGGGTCTACCGCGACGCCGTGGGCGAAGCCGTCCGGCGGCTGACCGACGACCCCGAGCTGACCAAGGTCGTGCTGGCCCGCACCCTGGAACTGACCACTCCCGGCGGCGCCGACCTGCCGTCCATGCTGCACCGCCTCGCCCGCCGCGACCCGGACGGCTACACCTTCGCCGTCCCCGCCGAGGGCGCCGCCACCCTGATCGGGGCCAGCCCCGAACTGCTGGTCTCCCGCCGGGGCACCGCCGTCAGCGCGAACCCGCTGGCCGGCTCGGCCGCCCGCAGCACCGACCTGGCCGAGGACGTCCGTCGCGCCGCCGCGCTGCTGGAGTCCCCCAAGGACCTGCACGAGCACGCCGTGGTGGTCGAGGCCGTCCGGGCCGCCCTGGCCCCGCTCTGCGCCGACCTGACCGTCCCCGAGCAGCCGACGCTGGTGCGCACCGCCGCGATGTGGCACCTGTCCACCACCGTCACCGGCACCCTGGCCGACCCCGGCACCAGCGCACTCGACCTCGCGCTCGCCCTGCACCCCACCCCGGCCGTCTGCGGCACCCCCACCGACCGGGCCCGCCGTCTGATCGGCGAGCTGGAGCCGTTCGACCGCGGCCTGTACACCGGCGTGGTCGGCTGGGGCGACCTCGACGGCGACGGCGAGTGGGTCGTCACCCTGCGCTGCGCCGAGGCCGACGGCGACCTGCTGCGGCTGTTCGCCGGGGCGGGCATCGTCACGGCCTCCGACCCGGCGGCCGAACTGGCCGAGACCGCAGCCAAGTTCCGCACCTTCCTGCACGCCGTGGGCCTGGAGGAGAGCAAGTGAGCACCCGTCCCGCCGCCGATCCGGCCGCCGGCGCCGCCTGGTCGACCGACACCGCCTGGCCCGCGGAGTACGCCGCCCGCTACCGCGCGGCCGGCCACTGGACCGGCGAGACGCTCGACCGGATGGTCCGCGCGCACGCCACCGCCCATCCCGAGCGGATCGCCGTCACCGACGGCGACCGCCACTGGAGCTACGCCGAGCTTGACCTCCGGGCCGACCGGATCGCCACCGGCCTGCTCGCCCGCGGCCTGCGCAGGGGCGACCGGGTGGTGCTGCAACTGCCCAATCTCGCCGAGTTCTTCGAGCTCTTCTTCGGCCTGCTGCGGGCCGGCGTCGTCCCGGTGATGGCCCTGCCCGCGCACCGGCGCGCCGAGATCTCGTACTTCTGCGAGTTCGCCGGGGCCCGCGCGCTGATCGTGCCGGACCGGCACGCCGGCTTCGACCACCGCGAGCTCGCCGCCGAGGTGCTCGCCGCCGTCCCCGCGCTCGGCGAGGTCATCGTGGTCGGCGACCCCGGCCCGTACACCCCGGTCGAGGAGCTGCGGGCCGCCGAGCCCGCGCCCGTCCAGGACCCGCCGGGCCCGGGCGACCTGGCGTTCCTCCAGCTCTCCGGCGGGTCCACCGGCCTGCCCAAGCTGATCCCCCGGGCGCACGACGACTACCTGTACAGCGTCCGGGAGTCCGCCGCGATCTGCCGACTCGACGCCGCCACGGTCTACCTGTGCGCCCTGCCCGCCGCGCACAACTTCCCGCTCAGCTCCCCCGGCACGCTCGGCACCTTCCACGCCGGCGGCCGGGTGGTGCTCGCCCCCGACCCCAGCCCCGACTCCGCCTTCCCGCTGATCGAACGCGAGCGGGTCACCCTCACCGGCCTCGTCCCGCCGGTCGCCCTCGCCTGGGCGGACGCCGCACCGCAGAGCCCGTACGACCTCGGCAGCCTCAGGCTGCTGCAGGTCGGCGGCGCCAAGCTCAGCGCCGAGGGCGCCCGCCGGCTCGCGCCGGCGCTCGGCTGCCG
The DNA here is from genome assembly GCF_041434935.1 of Kitasatospora sp. NBC_00374. NCBI lineage: Bacteria > Bacillati > Actinomycetota > Actinomycetes > Kitasatosporales > Streptomycetaceae > Kitasatospora > Kitasatospora sp. NBC_00374. Next base: position 1,692,987 of record NZ_CP107964.1, read on the forward strand.
GCTCCAGCAGGTCTTCGGCATGGCCGAAGGGCTCGTCAACTACACCCGGCCCGAGGACGACGAGGCGACCGTCCTCACCACCCAGGGCCGCCCGATCTCGCCCGACGACGAAGTCCGGGTCGTCGACGACGAGGACCGTGACCTGGCCACCGGCGAGACCGGCCACCTGCTCACCCGCGGCCCGTACACCATCCGCGGCTACTGGCGCGCCCCCGAGCACAACGCCCTGGCGTTCACCGCCGACGGGTTCTACCGCACCGGTGATGTCGTCCGCCGGACGCCCTCCGGTCACCTGGTGGTCGAGGGGAGGGCCAAGGATCAGATCAACCGGGGTGGCGAGAAGGTCGCCGCCGAGGAGGTCGAGAACGTGCTGCTGGCCCACCCGGCCGTCCACGACGCCTCCGTGGTCGCCACCCCCGACGCCTACCTGGGCGAGCGCAGCTGCGCCTACGTCATCCTGCGCGAGGGCGCCGCCCGGCCGCGCGCCGCCGAGCTGAAGGCCTTCGTCCGAATGGCGGGCCTCGCCGACTTCAAGGTGCCCGACAAGGTGGAGTTCGTGACCGCCTTCCCGCAGACCGGCATCGGCAAGGTCAGCAAGAAGGACCTCCGCGCCACCGCCCCCCAGCCGTAGGGAGACCCCACCACCATGGCACTGCCCGCCATCGAGCCCTACCCGATGCCCGGCCCCGACCAGCTGCCCGGCGCCCGCGTCCGCTGGCAGGTCGACCCCGACCGGGCCGTCCTGCTCGTGCACGACCTGCAGAACTACTTCCTGCGGGCGTTCACCCCCGACGCCTCCCCGCTCGGCCCGATGCTCGGCAACACGGCCCGGCTGCTCGACTGGGCCCGCGCGCACGGCACCCCGGTCGTCTACTCGCACCAGCGCGGCGGCCAGAGCCCCGAACAGCGCGGCCTCCAGCTGGACTTCTGGGGCCCGGGCCTGCCGGCCGACGAGCACGCCCAGGGCATGCCCGAAGCGGTCGCCCCCGCCGACGGCGACACCCTGCTCACCAAGTGGAAGTACAGCGCCTTCGCCCGCACGGACCTGGCCGCCCGGCTCGCCGCCGCCGGCCGCGACCAGCTCGTCCTGGTCGGCGTCTACGCGCACATCGGCGTCATGATGACCGCCGCCGACGCCTGGAGCCACGACATCCAGGCCTTCGTCGTGGGCGACGCCGTCGCCGACTTCTCCGAGCGCCACCACCTGGACGCGCTGCGCTGGGCCGCCGACAAGTGCGCCGTCGTGGTCCACACCGAGCAGCTGCTGGAGGCCAGGTGACCACCGCCCCGACGGCCCCGGGCCGGCTCGCCGCCGACCACGTCACGCTGCGTTACGGCGACCGGGCGATCGCCACCGAGCTGTCCGTGACCATCCCGGACAACTCCTTCACCGTGATCGTCGGTCCGAACGCCTGCGGCAAGTCCACCCTGCTGCGCGCCTTCGCCCGGCTGCTCAAGCCCGCCGCCGGCCGGGTCCTGCTGGACGGCGAGCAGATCAGCGGGCTGCCGTCCAAGGAGCTCGCCCGCCGGCTCGGCCTGCTGCCGCAGAGCTCCACCGCCCCGGACGGCATCACCGTCGCCGACCTGGTCGCCCGGGGGCGCTACCCGCACCAGGGCCTGCTGCGGCAGTGGTCCCGCGAGGACGAGCGGGTGGTCGCCGAGTCGATGGCCGCCACCGGCGTCGACACCCTCGCCGACCGGTACGTCGACGAGCTGTCGGGCGGTCAGCGCCAGCGGGTGTGGCTGGCCATGGCGCTGGCCCAGCAGACCTCGCTGCTGCTGCTCGACGAGCCCACCACCTTCCTCGACATCGCCCACCAGGTCGAGGTGCTCGACCTCTGCGCCCGCCTGCACGAGGAGCAGGACCGCACGCTGGTCGCCGTCCTGCACGACCTCAACCAGGCCGCCCGGTACGCCACCCACCTGATCGCCATGCGCGACGGCGCGGTGGTCGCCGAGGGCCCGCCCGGCGAGATCGTCACCGCCGACCTGGTCGAGCGGGTCTTCGACCTGCCCTGCCAGATCATCGACGACCCGCAGACCGGCACCCCGCTCGTCGTCCCGGCCGCCCCCGCGCGCACGGCCGCCCGGCGGTGAACCTGACCGTCGCCGCGCCCCCGGTCCCGGTCCGCGTCGCGACCGGGGGTGACGCCACCGCCCTGTACGTCCTGTCGGCGCCGTTCATGCGCTCCGGCGAACTGCGGGTCCGCACCCTCGCCGACTACCGCGACCGGGCCACCGACTTCCTGCTCGCCCCGAACCCCCGGCCCGGGCCGCCCGCCGGCTGCGTCGCCCTGCGGCCGCTCGCGCCCGAACCCGGCCATCCGGCCGCCGGGCTCCTCTACAACCTCTGCGTCCACCCCGGTCACCAGGGCACCGGCGTCGGCTCCCGGCTCCTCACCGCGCTCCTCGACCGCGCCAGCGACCGCGGCCTGCGCACCGTCCACGCCGCGAGCACCGGCAGCGCCGCGCTCTTCCTGCGGCACGGCTTCCGCGAGATCCCGGCCGCCCTCGCGCCGACCGCCTGGACCGCCACCCTCGACCCGGCCCGCGGCTCCCGGGTGTACCGCTACGAACTCCGAGCGCCCGCCGGGCCCGTGTAGTCACGACGCGCAGCGGCCGGTACGGAGCTCCTCGTCGTCGACGTCCGGCCGTGGTGGTCAGCCGAGCGCGAGGAGGCTGACGGCGAGGGCGGCCAGGGCCAGGCCCGCGAGCTGGCTGCGGTGGATGCGCTCGCCGAGGACGGTGCGGGCCAGCAGGACGGTGCCGGCGGGGTAGAGGGCGGTGATCACCGCGACCACGGCGAGGTCGCCGCTGCGGACGGCGAGCAGGAAGGCGAGGTTGGCCAGCGAGTCCAGCACCCCGGAGCCGGCCGAGAGGTAGAGCGAGGGCCGTTCCGGGCCGAGGCGCCGCCACATCGCGGCCGCCGCGGCGAGGGTCACCGCGGAGGAGACCGCCCGGCCGGTGATCAGCGGTGCCAGTCCGCTGTCGGCGGGGGCCTGGTGAAGGCAGATCAGCTGGACGGCGATCGCCGTTCCGGCGCCCACGGCGAGCAGCAGGGCCGTCCGGGACGGCCGGGCCGGACCGTCCGCGCCCGGGCCCGCGCTCACCAGGACGACGGCGGCCAGGGCCAGCGGGATGCCCGCCAGCGCGGCCGCCCCCAGCCGCTCGCCCTGGGCGAGGCCGAGACCGACCGGCAGCACGGCGGAGACCAGGGCGGTGATCGGGGAGAGCACGCTCATCGGCCCGATCGCCAGCGTGCGGTAGAGCAGGACGAAGGCGAGGGCGGATGCGACGCCCGAGGCGGCGCCCCAGCCCAGGGCGGCGGGCGACCAGGTGGCGCCGAGCAGCGGCCACAGCAGCAGTTCGACGGCGAGACTGGCGGGCGCCGCGATCATCACGGTGCACAGGACGTGGGCACGGCGGGCGCCGAGGCCGCCGAGAAAGTCCGCGCAGCCGTAGGCCAGGGAGCTGGCCAGGGCCAGGACCAGCGCGATCACGGGACACCTCCGGGGCAATGGAACGACCCAACGGTACATCGAAACGACCGGCGCGCGTGCACCGCGCCGACCGCGCGGTACATTCGGACGACCGGCGGGCACCCGAGCGACCGACCGGCGGGCGGGCGAGAGGTGAGGGCGTGGCCGACACGGTGGAGGCGCTGAACACGGTGGCCCGCAACGTCCGGGCCGCCCGGACCAGGGCGGGGCTGACCCTGGACCAGCTCAGCACCCGGGCGCAGGTGAGCAAGGGCGCCCTGGTCGCACTGGAGAAGGCCCAGGGGAATCCCAACCTCGCCACCCTCGTCCGCCTCGCCGACACCCTCGGGCTGTCGGTGTCCGCACTGATGCAGGGCCCCCGGGAGAGCAGGGTGCAGGTGGTGGACGCGGCGGCCGTCGCCCCGCTGTGGACCGGGGAGCACGGCGGCCGGGCGCAGCTGATGCTCACCACCGCCGGCCCGGCCCCCGTGGAGGTCTGGCGCTGGCGCCTGCACCCCGCCGAGGCCTATCCGAGCCACCCGCACCCCGCGGGCGTGGTGGAGACGGTCAGCGTCACCGCCGGGGCGATGACGCTGGTGGTGGACGGCACCGAGTACCCGCTGGCGGCCGGGACGACCGCGACCTTCGAGGCGGACGTGCCGCACACCTACCGGGGCGCCGGGACCGGCCCGTGCGACCTGGTGATGACGGTCCACCTGCCGGCGGGTCCCGCCCCTCGGGCCTGAGGACGGGGAGGCGCCCCGACGCACCCGCCGGGGCCCTCCGCTCGACATATTCCCATATCGGAATATGATGGGACCCATGGCGCGAGCAGCAACGACGACGGACGCGTTCAACGCGGTGGCCGAGCCCCGGCGGCGGCAGATCCTCGACCTCCTCGCCGCCGGGGAGCACTCCGTGAACGACCTCGTCGCCGCGCTCGACCTGGCACAGCCCCAGGTCTCCAAGCATCTGCGGGTGCTCCGGGAGGTCGGACTGGTGGAGGTGCGCGACGAAGGCCGGCAGCGGCTCTACCGGCTGAACGGCCGCCCGCTCAAGGCCATCCACGACTGGGTGGCGAGCTACGAGCGGTCGTGGTCGCAGCGCTTCGACCGGCTCGACGCGGTGCTGGCGGAGCTCAGCGAGGAACCCGACGGCGACAACGGCGATGACGACGATGGAGATGACGGCAGTGACGAGTAGCGGAACGGCAGTGGTCACCCTCCCGACCGACACCGAGATCCTGATCACCCGGGAGTTCGACGCCCCCAGGCACCTGGTCTACCGGGCCTGGACCACCCCCGAACTGATCGAACGCTGGTGGAGCGGGGACCGGGGCGAGGTCACCGGCGTCGAGGTCGACCTGCGGGTCGGCGGCACCTGGCGCTACGTCATGACGGCGAACGGCGGTTTCGAGGTCGCCTTCCACGGCGAGTACCGGGAGATCGTCCCGAACGAGCGGATCGTCGCGACCGAGGTCTTCGAGGGGATGCCCGACGCCCCGGCCCTGACCACCCTGACGCTCACCGAGCGGGACGGCCGCACCACCCTGACCGTCCTGGTCGAGCACCTGACCGGGGAGCACCGCGACGCGCACATCGACTCCGGGATGGAGGGCGGGATGCAGGAGGCGATGGACCACCTGGAGAAGGTCGCGGTCTCGCTCGGCTGAGCCCGACCGGGCCGGGCCGAAGCCGGCCGGGCCCCGGCCGAGCCCGGCCACCGGTATGACCTTTCCGATTTGACGGGCCGTCACCGCCGACCGCGGCATAAGGTGGCGGCCATGTCCGTCCCGCTCTCCCGCACCGCGCGGCTCGCCGCGTACGACTCGGCCTCCACCGCGCTGTCGAGGCTGGACGACCGGCAGCTCACCCGGCTGCTCGCCGGGGCGGTGCCCGCGGACGCGGGCGGCGGCGGCCGGGCGGCCCGGCTGGCGGTCGGCACGGTGCCCGTCCTGGTGCGGCGGATCCCCCTGACCGACCGGGAGCTGCTGGCCGGCAACGTGATGTCCACGGCGGACGTGTTCCGGCTGCCGCCCGCCTGCCACTACGGCGTCCGCAGCCCGGGCTTCGGCGCCTGGCGCGAGCTCGCGGTGCACGGCACCACCACCGACTGGGTGCTGCTGGACGAGAGCCAGAACTTCCCGCTGATGTACCACTGGCGGGTGCTGCCCAGCCCCGGCGTGCCCGTCCCGGAGGAACTCGCGGACGTGGAGAAGGTGGTCGGTCACTGGGAGGGCTCGCCGGCGGTGCGGGCCCGGGTCGAGGAGCTCGGGCGGGCCTCGTACAGCGCGGTGCTGTTCCTGGAGTACATCCCGCTGACCCTGTGGGCCTGGCTGGCCGGGCGGACCGCCGAGGGCGGCGGGAGCGCCGCGTCGGCCTGGGCGGCGGCGGACCGCGGCCTGCGGTCGGGGACGGCGTTCATGAACTCCCGCGGGCTGCTGCACTTCGACACCCGGCTGGAGAACGTGCTGACCGACGGCCACCGCCTCTACTTCACCGGTTTCGGCCTCGCCCTGCACGAGCGGTTCACGCGCTCCCCGCAGGAGGCGCGGTTCTTCCGGGACCACCGGGACTACGACCGCGGCGCCACCGCGAGCCACCTGGCGCACTGGCTGGTCTCGGCCCTGTGCGGGCACCGGCAGGACAAGGGGGACGCACTGCTGCGGCACTGCGCCGAGGGCGGCGAACCGGCCGGTCTCCCGGGCGCGGCCGCGGAGCTCGTCACCCGGTACGCGCCGGTCGCCGCCGTCATGGCCGACTTCCACGGCCTGCTGCACGGTGGCGGGCCGGCCGCCGTCTTCCCCGCGCGACAGGTCCGCGAGGCGCTGGCCGGGTGACGCGAGCGCCCCGACGGCGGCCGGGGCCTGCCGTCGGGGCGCGGGGTCAGGACGCTCAGAGGGTCAGGGCGACCTGGTCGACCGTCCAGAAGGCGCTGTTGGTGCCGGTGTAGCGGAACTGCAGCTGGGCGGTGGTGGCGCCGGCCGGGACGGCGATCGCGATCTTCTCGAACCCGTTGGCGTCCGCCCGGTACGACTTGACCAGCTGCAGGGTGCCGGAGTCGAACACGACGTAGACGTCACCGGTCTGCGGGCCGTCGACCTTGTAGTCGGTCGCGTAGCTCAGGGTCGCGCTGCTCGCACCGCCCACCGGGTAGCGCGGGCTGAGCAGGGTGGAGTCGAACTGGCCGGCGCCGTGCGACTTGTCGTCCCACTCGTCGGAGTCGGCCACCGCGAAGACGTTGCGGGCCCGGACGTTGGTCTCGCGGGCCTGCCCGAGCTGGGCGGCTGTCCAGAACTCGTCGGTGGCGAAGGTCCAGCCGCGCCACTCGGTGACGCCGCCGCCGGGCATCCGGGAGTTGTCGATGCTCCAGCCGCCCGGAGCGGTGCGGGTCCAGCCCTTGGTGCCGGACGGGATACCGGTCTCGTCGATTCGGGTCTGCAGGCTCGGCCGCAGGGCGTCGAACGCGTCCGGGGTGATCTCGTCGATCGGCCGGCCGTCGAGCTTCCAGGCCGGGTCGATCGCCACGCCCTCGTGCTTGAGCACGGTCGGGGCGATGTCGACCGGCTTGACGTCCTGGCGGGTCGAGCCCGGGGTGAAGCCGGCGCCGTCGGCCACCACGAAGGTCTGCCGCTCGTTGGCGCTGTTGCCGCCGTGGCCGCCGGCGTCGGTGTGGCCGTGGTCGGTGGTGACCACGATCAGCCAGTCCTCGGCGGCGTAGCCGGGCCGCGCCTTGACGGCCTGGACCACCTGGCCGACCAGGCCGTCCACGGAGTGGATCGCGGCCATGTACTGCGGGCTGGCGCCGCCGTAGCCGTGGCCTGCCTCGTCGACCTGGTCGAAGTGCAGGAACGTGGTGTCGGGGTTGCCGTTGCGCAGGTAGTCGGCGGCGTCCGCGGCGGTCCTGGTGTCGTTGTCGGCCTCCGGGATCCGCAGGTCGGCCCGGCCGTTGAAGACGGTGTCGGCCACCGGGCTCCAGGAGGCGACCACCAGGGTCGAGGCGGTCGGGGCGGCGGTCTCCAGGCGGGTCGCGAGGTCGGGGTAGAGGTCGTAGTGCGAGCCCGCGAAGGTGTTGTCCTTCACGCCGTGCTTGTCCGGCCACACGCCGGTGGCGATGGTCGACCAGCCCGGGCCGGACAGGGTCGGGGCGAGCGGGTCGGCGTACAGGTTGCCGGTGGCGGTCATCCCGCCGGCGATCAGGCCCTTGAGGTTGGGGGCGTCGGCCGCCAGCAGCTTGTCGTACCGGGTGCCGTCGATGCCGATGACGAGGGTCTTGGCCTGCTTGGTGCCGTTCGGCAGACCCTTGTACGGGCCTGTGGCCGCGGTGGCCTGAACGGCCGTCAGCGACAGCGTCACCGCGGTGGCGGCGCCGACGGCGGTGACGGCGGCGGCGATCCGGAGGGAACGGGACATGCGCACGGGGGCTCTCCCTGGAGACGGTGGGGACGGGGGCGCGTGGCGTGCCGCGCCGGTACGAGCGTGCGGGCGGCCGGGGATGTCCGAGCTTCCCGGAGCGCACCGCCGCATGAACAGCGCGGGAATTTCGGTCCAGACCCGTTACCGTCCCGTGATCGAATGCCGCCACTCCCCGCCCCGATAAGGTGGCGCGGTGAGTCCAGGGACCCCGCACGCACCCGGCACCCCCGTCCGATCCGGCGTCCCGGAGCACGGCCGGCTGCCCAAGTACTACGTCGTCAAGACCGAGCTGGACGGCCTGCTGGCCGAACTCGGCCCCGGCGGCCTGCTGCCCACCGAGGTGGAGCTCGCCACCCGGTACGGGGTGGCCCGGGCGACCCTGCGCCAGGCCCTGCGCGAACTGCTGCTGGAAGGCCGCCTGCGGCGGCGCGGGCGCGGCACGGTGGTGGCCGGCGCCAAGCTCGAACAGCCGCTGTCACTGGCCAGTTACACCGAGGGGGTCAGCCGCCAGGGCATGCGCCCCGGACGGACCCTGATCGGCCTCGACCGCTTCCCCGCCGATCCCGCCACGGCCGGCCGACTCGGCCTGTCCGAGGGCGAGCCGGTCTGGCACCTGGAGCGGCTGCTGCTGGCCGACGAGGAACGGATCGGCCTGGAGAGCACGTACGTGGCGGTCGCCCGGGTGCCCCGGCTGGCCGACGAGTTCGACCCGGCGTCCTCGTTCTACGCCTACCTGCGCGAGCAGGGGGCCGAGCTCGGCGCCGGGCAGGAGCGGATCGAGACGGTGCTGGCCACCCCGCGCGAGGCCCTGCTGATCGGTACCCCGCCCGCCCTGCCGATGCTGCTGCTGCACCGGCGCAGTCTAGACGCGGCCGGGGCACCACTGGAACAGGTGCGTTCCCTCTACCGGGGCGACCGGTTCAGCTTCACCCTGGACCTGCGGGCACCGGGAGCCTGAGCCCCGACGCGCCGGCGGCCCGGACCGGCGCGCCCCGCGCACACCGCTCCGGACCGCCCTGCGGTCGTCGCCCGGTCAGCTGCCGGGCACCGTGTCGGTGAAGGTGGTGCCCGCCGAGCGGTGCTGGGCGATCCGGCCGCTCACCTGGGCCGGGGTGAGCACCTGGTCCTTGACGAAGTAGACGTAGTCGACCTGCTCGTCGTACGAGCGCGGGGTGCTGCCGGTCTGCACCACCGGTGGCGCACCCAGTGGCCGAAGGCGGCCTTGCGAAGAGGTTCTCCGAGGAGCGCCGCGAGCAGGACGGCCAGCAGAACGGGGAGGGATATGGGTGCCTCGGCACCCGCTCAGCCGCGCCCCGACCGCCACTGACGGCCGATCAGCCAGATCAGGTAGCAGCCGCCGAGCACGCCCGTGAGCACGCCCACCGGCAGCTGGGTGGGCGCCAGCAGCCGCTGGGCGGCCAGGTCGCTCAGCACGAGCAGCAGCGCGCCGAGGACCGCCGAACCGACCAGGTTCGGGCCGGTGGCTCCGGTCAGCCGGCGGACCGCCTGCGGGGCGACCAGGGCGACGAACGGGATCGGACCGGCCGCCGCCGTCGCGGCCGCCGACAGGCCGACCCCGACCAGGATCAGCCACAGGCGCAGGCGGTCGGGCCGGATGCCGAGCGAGGCGGCGGCGTCGTCGCCCATCTCCAGCAGCCGCAGCGGCCGGCCGAGCAGCAGCGCGGCGGGCAGCAGGAGCAGCAGCACCGCGGCCATCGGGCCGCAGTGCTCCCAGCCGCGGGCGTTCAGACTGCCGGTCAGCCAGACGGCGGCACTGGCCGCATCGCTGAACGAGGCCCGGGCGATCAGGTAGTCGTTGAGCGAGGCCAGCAGCGAGCTCATGCCGATGCCCACCAGCACCAGCCGGTAGCCCTGGGCGCTGCCGCTGCGCGCCAGCAGGTAGACCAGCAGCGAGGTGACCAGCCCGCCGACCACGGCGCCGCCGGCCACCATCGCGGCGCTGCCGCCGATCACGAGGATCACCAGCAGCGCGCCGGTCGCCGAGCCGAGTGTGAAGCCGATGACGTCCGGGCTGCCGAGCGGGTTGCGGGCGACGGTCTGGAAGAGCGAGCCGGCCACCCCGAGGGCCGCGCCGACCAGCAGCGCGGTGAGGACGCGGGGCAGCCGGACCTCCATCACGATGTACCGGTCGATCCTGGCCCCGCCGCCGCCGAGCACGTTCAGCACGTCGGCGACGGACAGCGGGAAGTCACCTGTGGTCAGGGTCAGGACCACGGCGGCGGCGAGCGCGAGGGCCAGCAGCCCGCAGACCGCGGCGGCCCGGGGGTGCCAGCGCACGGATCCGCCGCCGGGCAGGCGGACGGCGTGCAGCGGCACCCGGCGCGGGGCGGGCGGCGGGGAGGTCCGGGCGGCAGGGACTACCGCCGTGGGGGTGTTCACAGTTGGGCGATCCTTCGGCCGCGGACGAGGACGATGAAGAGCGGTGCGCCGAGGAAGGCGGTGATCACGCCGGCCTGGAGTTCGGCGGGGTGCAGCACCACCCGCCCGACGATGTCCGCGGTGAGCAGCAGCACCGGCGCGAGGACGGCGGAGAAGACCAGCACCCAGCGCTGGTCGGGCCCGCAGATCCGCCGGGCCACGTGCGGAACGGCCAGACCGACGAAGGCGATCGGGCCGACCGCCGCCGTGGACGCGCCGGCGAGCAGGGTGACGGCGACCATGGCGAGCAGCCGGGTGCGGCCCGGCTTGGCGCCGAGCGCGTGCCCGGCGTCGTCGCCGAGCGCGAGCGCGTTCAGCGGGCGGGCCAGGCCGAAGGCGAGCACGGCGCCGGCGGCGAGGAACGGCAGCACCTGGCCGACGATCTCGGATTCGACCCCGGCAAGGGTGCCGACCTGCCAGAACCTGAACCGGTCCAGGGTCAGCGGGTCCAGCAGGATCAGGCCGTTGACGAAGGCTGTGAGCACGGCGGTGATCGCGGTGCCGGCCAGCGCCAGCCGGACCGGGGTGGCCGAGGCCCGTCCGCCGGAGCCCAGGATGTGCACCAGCACGGCCGCGACGGCCGCGCCGGCCAGCGCGAACCAGACGAACGAGCCGAAGGAGCGCAGGTCCAGCAGGGCCGTCCCGGCGGCGACCGCCGCGGCGGCGCCGCCGTTGACGCCGAGCAGGCCCGGGTCGGCCAGCGGGTTACGGGTCAGGGCCTGCATGAGGGCGCCGGCCAGCCCGAGGGCGGCGCCGACGGCGATGCCGAGCAGGGTGCGCGGGATCCGGGAGTGGTGGACGACGATCCAGTCGCCGTCGGTGGGCTCGTGGTGCAGCAGGACGTGCCAGACCTGGCCGGGCGGGATGTACTTGGCGCCGATCGCGATGCCGGCGACGGCCAGCAGCGCGAGCAGGCCGAGGCAGCCGAGCAGCTTGGCCGTCCGCCGGGCGGCCGCCGGTGCGGGCCTGTCAAGAGTCCGGGCGGTCATGCGTGCTCGTGCTCGTCGTCCTCGTGGTGGTCGTGGTTCTCGACGCCGCGCTTCCAGTACCCGTCGACGTCGACCTGGTGGCGGTGCAGGTTGCGGTCCTCGCGCAGGTGGCGGCGGATCGGCTTGAGGCTGGTGGCCTCGCCGGCCACCCAGGCGAAGCCCATGCCGTCGGGGAGCTCGGCGGCGCGGATCGCCCGCTCCAGCAGGTCGGTGGAGCCGGACGGGGCGTCACCGCGGTGCAGCCAGGTCATGGTGAGGTCGGCGGCGGTCTCGAACCGCTGCTCGTCCTGCGGCCCGGAGACCTCGGCGAAGGCGATCACGCGGACGCCGGCGGGGAGCATCTCGATCCACCGGGCCAGAGCCGGCAGGGCGGTCTCCTCGGCGCCGAGCAGGTACCAGTCGTGGACGAAGTCGATCACCTCGGAGCCGCGCGGCCCGAGGACGCCGAGCGTCATACCGGGCTCGGCGGCGGCGGCCCAGCCGGAGCCGACGCCCGTCCCGTGCAGGACCATGTCGACGTCGATCTCGCGCTCGGCCCGGCGGTGGTGACGGATCGTGTAGTCGCGGGTGATCGGCTCGACCGGCGCGTCCATCCAGGTGTCGTTCTCGATCACCGGCTCGACCGGCAGTTCGGTGCCCGGCTCGGCGAAGCAGAGCTTCACGTGGTCGGTCGGCGCCTGCTCGCAGAAACCTTCCAGCGCCTCACCGGCGAAGGTGACCCGCACCGTGCCGGGGGTGATCCGGTGGACCTGCTTGACCTCCAGCAGGCGGTACTTGAGCGGATGGCGGACGATCCGCATCCGCGGCGGAGCGATCTCGGTGGTCATCGTTTCGGCCCAATCCGGTGAGAGGTGACGCGGCCCGGCGCCTGCGCGCGTGCCGCCGCCCCGAGGGATCGGGACGGCGGCACGGGACGGCAAGCGCAGCTTAGGTTAGCCTAACCTGCTACGCGCACGCCACCGGCCTCCTCGGCCACCAGCCGGCCCTGGTCCAGCCGCACCACCCGCGGCATCCGGGCGATGGTCGCCGGACGGTGGGCGATCACCACCAGCGTGCAGTCGGCGCGCAGTTCGTCCAGCGCGTGCTCCAGCCGGGCGGCCGTCACCGGGTCGATGTCGGCCGTGGCCTCGTCCAGCACCAGCACCGCCGGGTCGGCGAGCACCGCCCGGACCAGGCCGAGGATCTGCCGCTCGCCCGCCGAGAGGTTGCCGCCGCGCTGGCCGACCTCGGCGTCCAGGCCGCCGGGCAGGTCCGCGATCCAGTCGGCCAGGCCCAGCTGACCGACCGTCCGCTCGATCCGGGGCCGGTCCGGAGCGCCCTGGACCAGTGCCAGATTGTCCGCGATCGTCCCGGAGACCATCCGGACCTCCTGCGGCACCAGCACGATCCGGCGCCGCAGTTCGGCCTCCGGGATCTCACGCAGGTCGGTGCCGGCGAAGGTCACCGCACCGCCGTCGGGCCGGTAGAGGCCGCAGAGCAGCTTGGAGAGCGTGGTCTTGCCGGAGCCGGTCTCGCCGACCACGCCGGTCCGGCTGCCGGCCGGGAAGTCCAGCGTCATCGTGTGCAGCACCCGGCCGTCGGCCCGGTACGAGTACTCGATCTCCGTGCACCGCAGGTCCCCGTGGGCGGGCAGGGCGTCGGCCGACGGCCGGACGGGCTCCGCGTCGGTGGCGGCCAGCAGGTCCAGCAGGCGGGCCAGCCCGGTCCTGGCGGTCTGCACCTCGCCGACCAGCTGGGACAGGTCCGCGAAGGAGTCGAACAGGTTGCGGCTCGCCAGGATGAAGACCACCACGGTACCGACGCTCAGGGTGTCCCGGGTCACCAGCCAGCCGCCGGCCAGCAGCAGCACCACCAGGGCCAACCCCTCGACCAGGCTCACCAGGTCGATCCGGTTCTCCACCCGCAGGGCCCGGCGGGCGGCGCTCACCGCGAGCCGGTTCTCCCCGTCGAAGCGGCGGGTCCAGCCGGGCAGGCCGCGCGAGGTCTGCAGCGCCTCACGGGCCGTCAGCGTCTCGGTGAAGGTGGCCGCCACGGCCGCCTCGGCGTTCGCCTTGCCGCCGAAGGCGGACGGCGCGTCGCGCTGGAACCAGCGGGTCACCAACAGGGTCAGCGGGACGAAGACCACCAGCTGCACCAGGAGCAGCAGCCACGAGTAGCCGACCATCACCACCAGGGTGAAGGCGAGGGTCGCGGCGGCCGAGACCAGGTTGCGCAGGTGCAGCCGGACGAAGGCGGCCAGCGCGGCCACCTCGCCGGTCGCCCGGCGCAGCAGCTCGCCGGTGCGATGGGTCTCCAGGAAGCGCAGCGGCGCGGTGGCGAGGTTCTCCACCGCCTGCTCCCGCAGGGTACGGACGACCTGCTCGCCGGCCCGGGCCAGCAGCAGTTCGCCGGCCCGGGCGAAGCCCAGCTGGGCCAGGGCCAGCACCACCAGCAGGGCGACGGCCCGGCCGAGACCGCCGCGGTCGCCGTCCAGGACGGCATCGGTGGCCAGACCGATCAGCGGCGCGACGGCGACCAGCGCCGCCGAGTCGGCCAGGCCGACCGTCAGCGCGACCACCAGGCGGTTGCGGTGCGGGCGCAGGTAGGGGGCGGCCCGGCGGAGCAGTGCGCGCTCGTCGGGCTCGTCGTTCAGCAGGGGCTGCTCAGCCACGGCCGGCCTCCACGGGGGTCTCGGTCTCGACGGCTTCGGTGTCGACGGCGTCGGTGTCGACGGCGTCGGATGCGGGCGCTTCGAGGTGGACCACCCGGTCGGCGGCGTCGAGCACGGCCGAGCGGTGGGTGGCGAAGACGACCGTCCGGTCCTTGGCCCAGCCGCGCAGGCGGTCCAGCACCAGCTGTTCGGTGGTGGTGTCCAGGGCGGAGGTGGAGTCGTCCAGCAGCAGCACCGCCGGATCGCCCAGCAGGGCGCGGGCGATCGCGAGCCGCTGGACCTGGCCGCCGGACAGCGCGGTGCCGCCCTCGCCGAGCTCGGTGCCGTAGCCGTCGGTCATCGCGGCCAGCTGCTCGTGGATGCCGGCCGTCCGGCAGGCCTCGTACAGCGCCTCGTCGTCGAGGTCGCGGCCGAGCCGCAGGTTGTCGGCGACGGTGCCGGAGACGAGCAGCGGGCGCTGGGCCACGTACGCGATCCTGGCCCGGACCTCGTCCAGGGCGACGGTCCGCAGGTCGGTGCCGCCGTAGGCGACCGTGCCGGTGGCGGGGTCGTCCAGCCGGACGGCCAGGCGCAGCAGGGTGGACTTGCCGGAGCCGGTGGCGCCGGAGACGGCGAGGAACTCGCCGTGCCGGACGTCCAGGTCGAGCGGGGCCAGCACGGTGCGGCCGTCCCGGACGGCGCTCACGCCGGTGAGGGTGAGGGCGCCGGTCCCGGGCAGCGGCTGCGCCGAGGCCGGGTCGGGCTCGGCGACGGAGGGCCGGATGGACAGCGCCTCGTCGATCCGCGCCGCGGCGACGTCGGCCTGGCCGCGCTCCAGCAGCCGGTCGACCAGTACGCGGGTGGCGAGCGTGACGATCGCCATCCAGGACGCGAAGGCGACCAGGCTGCCGATGCTGAGCCGGCCGTCCAGGGCGGCGAGACCGCCGATGCCGACGCCGCCGGCTACCGCGAGCCGCGGCACGAAGGGGCCGACGGCCGCCCAGGACGCCTCGATCCGGGCCGCGGTGACGGTCCGCCCGGTGACCTCGGCACTGGCCGCGTGGTGGCGCTCGACCAGCGGCCGGTGGCCGCCGGTGCCGCGCAGCCCGGTACCGACCTGGAGCAGGTCGGCGACCGCGTCGGCGCGCTCGCCGTGGACCCGGGCCAGCTCGCCGCTGGCGGCTGCGAAGCGCTTGGGGAAGTGGAGGTTGACCCAGACCAGGAACGGCAGGGTGGCCAGGGTGACCAGCAGCAGGCTGGTGTCGAGCACGGCCAGCGCGGGCAGCACGACCACGAAGGTGGTCCCGAGGACCACCCAGATCGCCAGGCCGTGCACCCACTCGCGGACCAGGTCGGTGTCCCGGGTGGCCCGCATCGCCAGGTCGCCGTGGCCGCGGGAGGCGAGCGCGGCCCGGTCCAGGCGGGCCAGGTGCCGCAGCAGGCGGCCGCGCAGGTCGGCGCCGACCTTGGCGTCCGCGTACCCGGCGAGGAACTGCCACAGGTACAGGCCGACGAACTGGACCAGCGCCGTCCCGCCGGCGGCGGCGCACCAGAGCAGCAGAGCCCCGTTGTCGTGCTTCTTCACACCCTCGTCGAGCGCCTGCTGGACGCACCAGGGCACCGCGAGCAGGGCCACCTGGCGGACGGCGGCGGCGGCCATGGCGGCGGCGACGGTGCCGCGGTGCGGTTTCAGCGAGCCGCGCAGCAGGGCCCGGGCCCGTCGGCGGCGCTCCGGGGAGAGCGCGCCGGGCTCCAGGTCCTCGTCGGCGAGCTGTTCGGCGGTCAGCCCGTCCGGGGGCTCGGTGGCGGGGTCCGTCTGATGGGTGCTCACGTGGATCGGGTATCCGTCTGTCGGAACGGGCATGGGCTGCCGGCGGTCCCGGGGACGGCGGGCTGCGCCGTCCCCGGAAGGACCGTCAGGAGTGCGCGGCGGCCGAGCGGGCGACCAGGCTCGCGGGGCGCATGTCGGTCCAGTGCGCGTCGACGTACTCGGTGCACGCCTGGCGGGTGTCCTCGCCGTGCACGACCGTCCAGCCGGCCGGGATCTCGGCGAAGGCCGGCCACAGCGAGTGCTGGTTCTCGGCGTTGACCAGGACGTAGTAGCGGGCGTCGTCGTCCTCGAACGGGTTGGTGGCGCTCATGGTTCTCTTCCTTCTCGGGTGATGGTGGTGGTGGGAGGGGATCAGTCGGAGCAGGGGACGGCGGCCGCGGGGCCGCCGAGGGCGTTCAGTACGGTCTCGGCGACCAGGTGGTCGGTCAGCGCCGCCACGCTGGGCCTGGCCAACAGGTCGGCCAGACCGAGCGGGTGGTCGAACTCGGCGCGCAGGCGCTGCAGCAGCGACATCGCGAGCAGGGAGTGGCCGCCCAGGTCGAAGAAGTTCTCGTCGATGCCGACGGCCGGCAGCCCGAGCACCTCGGCGAAGACGGCGTGCACCCGCTCCTCGCCGGCGTACCGGGGAGCGCGCACCGGCCCGGTGGCCGTGAAGTCGGCGGCCGTGGGCGCGGGGAGGGCCTTGCGGTCGAGCTTGCCGTTGACGGTCAGCGGCAGCGTGTCGAGGACGACGAACGCGGACGGGACCATGTACTCCGGCAGCCGCTCGGACAGCATACGACGGACGGCGGCGGTCTCCACCTCCCGGTCGGCGGGGACGAGGTAGGCGGCGAGGCGCTTGACGCCCGGGGTGTCCTCGCGGACCACTACGGCGGCCTGGGCGACGGCGGAGTGGGCGGTGAGGGCGTCCTCGATCTCACCGGGCTCGACCCGGTAACCCCGGATCTTCACCTGATCGTCCACCCGGCCCAGGAAGTCCAGCAGACCGTCCTGACGCCACCGCACCACATCACCGGTCCGGTACATCCTCCCGCCCGGCTCACCGAACGGATCGGCGACGAACCGCTCCGCCGTCAGACCCGGCCGGTTCAGGTAACCACGCGCCAGACCGACACCCGCGATGTAGAGCTCGCCGGCGACGCCGACCGGGACGGGGCGCAGATGGGCGTCCAGGACGTGGGCGCGGGTGTTCCAGATCGGACGACCGACGGTCGCGGACGCCGAGTCGAGCGTGCCACCACCAAGGGTGTTGATGGTGTACTCGGTCGGCCCGTACAGGTTGTAGCCCATGACCCCGGGGGTGTCGCGCAGCCTCGACCACAGAGTCTCCGCCACCGCCTCACCACCGAGCAGCACCAGCACCGGACGGTGCCGGCCCTCCTCCAACAGACCGCACTCCACCAGCGCCTGGGCGTACGACGGCGTCACGTTGACCACGTCGATCTCGTGCTCGGCACAGAAGTCCGCCAGCCCCTGGGCATCCCGGCGCAGGGCCTCGTCGAGGACGTGCACCTCGTGACCCTCCACCAGCCACAGCAACTCCTCCCACGACATGTCGAACGAGAACGACACCGTGTGCGCGATCCGCAACCGACGACCACCCGCCAACTCCACCACCGGATCGAAAATCGCCTCACGATGGTTCAACTGCATGTTCGTCAGACCCCGGTACGGCGTCACCACACCCTTCGGCCGACCCGTCGAACCCGACGTGAAGATCACATACGCCGGCCAGTCCTGATCCACCCGCACACCCAACGGACCATCCGACAACCCCGCCAGCTCGGCCACAACCTCCGGTGCATCCAGCAGCACCACATCCGACGCCTCCGGCATCAGACCAACCGCCGAAGAATCCGTCACCAGACACACCGGCCCGGCGTCCTCCACCATGAACGCCAACCGCTCCCGCGGATAGTCCAACTCCAACGGCAGATACGCCGCACCCGTCCGCAACACCGCGAACAACGACGCCACCATCTCCAACGACCGCGGCAACCCCAACGCCACAACCCGCTCAGGCCCCGCCCCCCGCGCCACGAACAACCGCGCCAACCGGTTCACCCGCGCATCCAACTCCGCATACGTCCACCGCGAACCCCCGAACACCAACGCCACCTCGTCCGGCACCAACACCGCACGCTCCGCCAACAGATCCGCCACCGTCGCACCCGGCAACACCCGCGACGTCGCCCCCCACTCCCCCAACACCAGACCCCGCTCACGCACCGTCAACACATCGAGGGAGCCGATTCGGCGGCCGGGGTCGGCGGCGACCTGCTCCAGCAGGGCGAGCAGGCGCTCGACCAGGGACTCGGCGGTGGTGCGGTCGTAGAGGTCGGCCGCGTACTCGAAGACGATGTCGATCTCCTCGGAGGCCGAGGTCTCCTCGAAGTTGAAGTCGAGTTCGAACTTCACCGCGCCCAGCTCGAACGGCAGGATCCGGCTCTCCAGACCGAGCAGGCTGCCGCCCCGGCCGTCGTTGTGCTGGTAGCCGAGCATCACCTGGAACAGCGGGTGCCGACCGGCCACCCGCGGCGGGTTGACGGCCTCGACCAGGCGGTCGAAGGGCAGGTCCTGGTGCGCGAAGGCGGCCAGGTCCGACTCCCGGGTGCGGGTGAGCAGTTCGGCGAAGGTCGGGTCGCCGGAGAGGTCGTTGCGCAGGACGAGCGTGTTGACGAAGAACCCGACCAGGCCGTCCAGCGCCGCGTCCGAGCGGCCGGCGACGGGGGCACCGAGGGGGATGTCGGTACCGGCGCCGAGCCGGTGCAGCAGGGTGGCGACGGCTGCCTGGAGCACCATGAAGGTGGTCGTCCCCGTGGCCCGGGCGGCCTCCCGCAGGCCGCGGTACACGGCCGGCGGGACCTGGGCGTACACGGTGTCGCCCCGGTGGCCGGCGGTCGGCAGGCGCGGGTGGTCGGTGGGCAGCGGCAGTTCCTCGGGCAGACCGGCCAGGGCCTGCTTCCAGAACTCAACCTGCCGGCTGTGCAGGCTGTCCGGGTCCTCGGCGGCGCCCAGCAGCTCCTGCTGCCAGAGGGTGTAGTCGGCGTACTGGACCGGCAGCGGCGCCCAGGCGGGGGCCTGACCCGCGCCGTGCGCGAGGTAGGCGGCGTTCAGGTCCTCGATGAACGGCAGCATCGACCACTCGTCGCCCGCGATGTGGTGGAAGAGCAGCACGATCGCGTGGTCCGCCGGGCCGATCTCCAGCACGCCGACCCGCAGGGGCGGTTCGGCGGAGAGGTCGAAGCCGTGCCGGACGGCCGCCTCGATGTCGGCGGCGAGGGTCTGCTCGCCGGAGGCCACCAGGTGCAGGGCCCCGGCCGCGGTCGGGGCGGGCCGGACCTCCTGGAAGACCCCACCGGCGCGCTCGGTGAAGACGGTGCGCAGGCTCTCGTGGCGCTCGGTCACGGCGGTGACGGCGGCGCGCAGCGCGTCCAGGTCGAGCTGTCCGGTGACCCGCACGACCAACGGCACGTTGTAGGTGGCACCCGAGCCGTCCAGGTTCTGCAGGAACCACATCCGGCGCTGGGCGTGCGAGAGCGGCAGCTCGGCGGGGTGCTCGCGACGGACCAGGGCCGGGCGGCTCTCGCCGCCGGCGGCGGCCCGGTGCACGAGGCCGGCCGGGGTGGGGGCCTCGAAGAGGTCCCGGACCGTCAGCTGGTTGCCGAGCACCGTACGCAGGCGGCTGACCAGGCGGGTGGCGATCAGCGAGTGGCCGCCGAGGTCGAAGAAGTGGTCCTCGGGGCCGGCCGATGCCAGGCCCAGGACCTCGGCGAACAGGCCGCAGATGATCTCCTCGCGGGCGTCCCGCGGGGCGCGCCCGGCGCCGCCACCGGTGGTGTCGGGGGTGGGGAGGGCCTTGCGGTCCAGCTTGCCGTTGACGGTCAGCGGCAGCGTGTCGAGGACGACGAACGCGGACGGGACCATGTACTCCGGCAGCCGCTCGGCGAGGTCGCTGCGGACGTCCGCGACGTCGATGCCGGAGCCGGCGGGGACGAGGTAGGCGGCCAGGCGCTTGACGCCCGGGGTGTCCTCCCGGACCACCACGGCGGCCTGGGCGACGGCAGGGTGGGCGGTGAGGGCGTCCTCGATCTCACCGGGCTCGACCCGGTAACCCCGGATCTTCACCTGATCGTCCACCCGGCCCAGGAAGTCCAACAGACCGTCCTGACGCCACCGCACCACATCACCCGTCCGGTACATCCTCCCGCCCGGCTCACCGAACGGATCGGCGACGAACCGCTCCGCCGTCAGACCCGGCCGGTTCAGGTAACCACGCGCCAGACCGACACCGGAGACGTACAGCTCACCCGGCACACCGACCGGCACCTGCCGGAGGAACCCGTCGAGCACGTGGGCGCGGGTGTTCCAGATCGGACGACCGACGGTCGCGGACGCCGAGTCGAGCGTGCCACCACCAAGGGTGTTGATGGTGTACTCGGTCGGCCCGTACAGGTTGTAGCCCATGACCCCGGGGGTGTCGCGCAGCCTCGACCACAGGGTCTCCGCCACCGCCTCACCACCGAGCAGCACCAGCACCGGACGGTGCCGGCCCTCCTCCAACAGACCGCACTCCACCAGCGCCTGGGCGTACGACGGCGTCACGTTGACCACGTCGATCTCGTGCTCGGCACAGAAGTCCGCCAGCCCCTGGGCATCCCGGCGCAGGGCCTCGTCGAGGACGTGCACCTCGTGACCCTCCACCAGCCACAGCAACTCCTCCCACGACATGTCGAACGAGAACGACACCGTGTGCGCGATCCGCAACCGACGACCACCCGCCAACTCCACCACCGGATCGAAAATCGCCTCACGATGGTTCAACTGCATGTTCGTCAGACCCCGGTACGGCGTCACCACACCCTTCGGCCGACCCGTCGAACCCGACGTGAAGATCACATACGCCGGCCAGTCCTGATCCACCCGCACACCCAACGGACCATCCGACAACCCCGCCAGCTCGGCCACAACCTCCGGTGCATCCAGCAGCACCACATCCGACGCCTCCGGCATCAGACCAACCGCCGAAGAATCCGTCACCAGACACACCGGCCCGGCGTCCTCCACCATGAACGCCAACCGCTCCCGCGGATAGTCCAACTCCAACGGCAGATACGCCGCACCCGTCCGCAACACCGCGAACAACGACGCCACCATCTCCAACGACCGCGGCAACCCCAACGCCACAACCCGCTCAGGCCCCGCCCCCCGCGCCACGAACAACCGCGCCAACCGGTTCACCCGCGCATCCAACTCCGCATACGTCCACCGCGAACCCCCGAACACCAACGCCACCTCGTCCGGCACCAACACCGCACGCTCCGCCAACAGATCCGCCACCGTCGCACCCGGCAACACCCGCGACGTCGCCCCCCACTCCCCCAACACCAGACCCCGCTCACGCACCGACAACACATCGAGCGCGCGGACCGGCCGGTCGGGGTGGGCCGTGAGCTGCTCCAGCAGGTGGACCAGACGCTCGGCGTGCTCCTCGACGGTCGCTCGGTCGAAGACGTCGGGGCGGTAGGTCCACTCGAAGGAGAGGGCCGGGCCCGGGTTGGTGATGAAGATCAGCGGGAAGTGTGTGGCGTCGACGTCGATGACGTCCCGGACGCCGAGCGACTCCCGGATGCGGTCCCGGACGCCCTCGTCGGCGGGGGTGTTGCGGAGCACCTGAAGGGTGTCGAAGAGCCGGCCGAGGCCGGTGCCGCGCTGGATCTCGCCCAGGCTGACCTGGTGGTGCGCCAGCAGCCCGGTCTGCTCCGTCTGGAGACGGACGAGGAAGTCGGCGACGCTCTCGTCGCCGCGCAGCCGCGCCCGGACCGGGACGGTGTTGAGGAACATGCCGATGGTCCCCTCGATACCGGGCAGCTCTGCCGGGCGGCCGGAGACCGTGGCGCCGAACACCACGTCCTGGCGGCCGGTCAGCCCGGCCAGCAGCAGGCCCCAGACGCCCGACAGCACGGTGTTGAGGGTCAGGGCGCGGTCGCGGGCGAAGGCCGCGATCCGGCCGGTCAGCTCGGCGGAGATCGCCAGCTCGACCTTCTCGGGCAGCACGGCGGCCCGCTCACGGGCCTGCGGGGCCAGCAGGGTGGGCCCGTCCAGGCCGGCCAGCGCGTCGCGCCAGGCAGTGCGGCCCTGCTCCTGGTCCTGGGCGCCGAGCCAGGCGAGGAAGTCCCGGTACGGCAGGGCCGTACCGTCCAGGGCCATCGAGCCGCCGGTCAGACCGTTGTGACAGAGGGTCAGCAGCTCCTGCAGGAACAGGCCGGAGGACCAGCCGTCCCACAGCAGCGCGTGGTTGGTGATCAGGATGGACTGGCCGCCGCCGGGGGCGAGGACCGAGACCAGCCGCAACAGCGGCGGGGCCGCGAGGTCGAAGCGGGTGAACGCCTCGCGCTCCTTGAGCCGGCCCAGCTCCGCCTCGGCGGCCGCCGGTGTGAGGTCGCTCAGGTCGATCTCGGTGAGCGGGACGTCGACGGCCCGGGGGACGAACTGGACGGGCCGGTCCGGGCCGTCCTGGAGGAAGCCGACCCGCAGGTTGGGGTGGCGCTCCAGCACGGTGGCGACGGCGGAGCGCAGCACGTCCAGCGGGACGCGGGTGGTCAGGGTGACCACGTCGCGGGAGGTGTAGACGTCGAGCGCGCGGTCGTCGTAGCCGGCCTCGAAGAGCAGGCCCTCCTGGAGCGGGGAGACCGGCCAGACCTCCTCGATCTCCAGCTTCGGCGCGGCCGCGCGGACGGCGGCCAGCTCGGCCTCGCCGGCCGCGGGCAGAGCGGGGATCGCGGGGGCCTGCTCGGCCTGGCCGCGTCCGTCGGCGACGGCCGCCAGGGCGGCCGGGGTGCGGCGCTCGAAGACGTCGCGGGGGCTGAGGGCGAGGCCCTCGGCGCGGGCGACGCCGATCAGGCGGATGGAGGCGATGGAGTCGCCGCCGAGTCGGAAGAAGTCGTCCTCGGCGCCGGCCCCGGGCAGGGCCAGGACCTCGGCGAACAGCTCGCACAGCAGCCGCTCGGTGGCGGTCTCGGCCGCGCGCGAGGAGGTCAGGCCGGCGTAGTCGAGGGCGTCGTCGGGCAGCGCGGCGCGGTCGATCTTGCCGTTGACGTTCAGCGGCATGGTGTCCAGCACGGCGAAGGCCGAGGGCACCATGTACTCGGGCAGCCGGACGGCCAGCGCGGCGTGCAGTGCGGCGGCGTCCGGCGCGGCACCGGGGACCGGGACCACGTACCCGACCAGGCGCTTGACGGCGCCGTCGCGGACCAGGACGGCGCTCTGCGCGACGCCGGGCTGCTCGGCGAGGGCGGCCTCGATCTCGCCCAGCTCGATCCGGTAGCCGCGGATCTTGATCTGGTCGTCGACCCGGCCGAGGTAGTCCAGGGTGCCGTCGGCGCGGCGGCGCACCAGGTCACCGGTGCGGTACATCCTCCCGCCGTCGCCGAACGGGTCGGCGACGAACCGGCCGGCCGTCAGGCCGGGGCGGTCCAGGTAGCCGCGGGCCAGCTGCCGGCCGGCCAGGTACAGCTCGCCGGGCGAGCCGACCGGCACGGGCCGCAGCAGGCCGTCCAGCACGTAGGCGCGACCGCCGCGCAGCGGGCGGCCGATGCTCGGGGTGGCACTGTCGGCGAGGTCCGCGACCAGGGCGTCCACGGTGTACTCGGTCGGGCCGTAGTAGTTGACCGCCACCACGCCGGGCTCGGCGCGCAGCCGCGTCCAGAGCGGTTCGGGCAGGGCCTCGCCGCCGAGCAGGAGCACGGACGGGCGGTGCGGGCCGGCGAGCAGCCCGGAGTCGAGC
Organism: Kitasatospora sp. NBC_00374; assembly: GCF_041434935.1. Lineage (NCBI taxonomy): Bacteria > Bacillati > Actinomycetota > Actinomycetes > Kitasatosporales > Streptomycetaceae > Kitasatospora > Kitasatospora sp. NBC_00374. Next base: position 1,716,555 of record NZ_CP107964.1, read on the forward strand.
AGCTGCCGGGCGTACGAGGGGGTGACGTCCAGGGTGTCGACGGCGTGCTCGCGGGCGTAGGCGACCACCGTCTCGGCGTCCCGGCGGTCCTGCTCGCCGAGCAGGTGCAGCTCGTGGCCGCCGAGCAGCCAGAGCAGCTGCTCCCAGGAGGAGTCGAAGGAGAACGAGGCGGTGTGCAGGGCGCGCAGTCGGTCGCGGCCGACCGACCGGACGGCGTCCGCGAAGGTGCCGCCGAGGTGGTCGTGGGCCAGGTTGAGCAGGCCCTGGTGCGGGATGACCACACCCTTGGGACGGCCGGTGGAGCCCGAGGTGTGGATGACGTACGCGGCCTGTCCGGGGTGGATCGGGCCACCGCGCTCGGTGTCGGTGAGCGGGCCGCCGGGCAGGGCGGCCAGGGTGTCGAGGGTGGCCTGCTCGTCGAGCCGCAGGCCGTCCGGGAAGCGGTCGGCCAGGGCACGGCCGGTCAGCACCAGGGCCGGGCGGGCGTCGTCGAGGATCTGGGCGATCCGCTCGGCCGGGTGGTCGAGGTCGAGCGGCAGGTAGGCACCGCCGGCCTTGAGGACGGCGAGGATCGCGACGACCGACTCGGTGGTGCGGGGCAGCGCGAGGGCGACGGTCTGCTCGGCGCGCAGCCCGCGGCAGAGCAGCAGCCGGGCGAGGCGGTCGGCACGGTCGGCGAGCGCGGCGAAGGTCAGCCGCTCGGCCGGGCCGCCGGCCAGCGCCGGGCCGACCAGGGCCACCGCGTCCGGGGTACGGGCGGCCAGGCCGGTCAGCAGGTCGGTGACGGTGCCGGACGCGGCGGGGGCCTCGCCGCCGCCGAGGACGGCCGGCTCCGCCGGGCCGAGCAGGTCGAGCCGGGCCAGCGGGGTGTCCGGGTCGGCGGCGAACGCGGCCAGCAGGGCGAGGTAGCGGGCGGCGATCCGCTCGGCCTCGGCGTGCTCGAACACGTCGGGGCGGTAGTCGAGTTCGAGCCGCAGCTCGGCGCCGGGCAGGACGGCCAGGCCGAGCGGGTAGTGGGTGGCGTCGCGGGCGCCGAGTCCGGTGATGGTCAGGCCCTCGGCTCCGCCGAGGGCGGCCTTCACGTCGTCGCCGCCGCCCTGGTAGTTCTCGACGACCAGCAGCGTGTCGAAGAGCGGGCCGTCGACCGCGGACCGCCGCTGGATCGCGGCCAGGCCCAGGTGCTGGTGGGACATCAGGGCGGCCTGCTCGGCCTGCACCGCGGCGACGGCCTCGGCGAGGGTGTCGGCCGCCCGGAACCGGACCCGGACCGGCACGGTGTTGATGAACAGGCCGACCATGCTCTCGGCGCCCGGCAGGTCGTCGGGGCGCCCGGAGACGGTGGTGCCGAAGACCACGTCGGTGCTGCCGGTCAGCGAGCCGAGCAGGACGCCCCACAGGGTGTGGGCGAGGTTGCCGAGGGTCAGCCCCCTGCCGCGGGCGGCGGCCGCCACGGCCGCGGACAGCTCGGCGCCGGCGGTCAGGTGGACGGAGCCGGACTCGACGGCTGAGCCGGTGTCGGTGCCCGGGGCGACCGGACGGGCCTCGTCGAAGCCGGCCAGCGCCTCCTGCCAGGCGGCCTCGGCGGCGGCCGCGTCGCGGGTGGCGAGCAGCGCCAGGTGGTCCTTGTACGGGCGGACCGGGGGCAGCACGGCGAGGTCGCCGGCGGAGCCGTACAGCGCGAGCAGTTCGCGGACCAGGATCGGCATCGACCAGCCGTCGAGCAGCAGGTGGTGGCAGGTGACGACCAGCCGCGAGCGCCCGGCGTCCAGGCGCAGCAGGGTGAATCGCAGCAGCGGCGGGGTGTCCAGGTCGAAGCGGTGCTCCCAGTCCTGGTCCATGGCGGCCCGGACGGCCGCCTCCTGGGCCGCGCCGGTGAACGCGGTCAGGTCGGCCTCGCGCAGCGGGGTCTCCACCGAGCGCTGGACGAACTGGACCACGGCCTCCGGGTCCTCGTACCAGAAGCCGACCCGCAGGTTGGCGTGCCGCAGCAGCAGCGCGTCGACGGCCGCGCCGAGCCGGGCGGTGTCGACGGCTCCGGCCAGGTCCAGGTGGGACTGGACGACGTAGACGTCGCGGGCCGCGTCGTCGTACAGGGCGTGGAAGAGCAGGCCCTCCTGGAGCGAGGAGAGCGGGTAGACGTCCTCCAGGCCGGAGTCCGCGGCAGGCTCGACGGCGGACTCGGCGGGCTCCGCGGTCGGCTCGGCCTGGGTCGGGTTCTGGTCGTTCGTCACGGTGTTCTCGGTCCTGGAGGTGGTGGCGGGGAGGTTCTCGGGGTCGTGCCGGGGGTGGTTCATCGGCGCCTGCGCAGTCGGGACTCCAGCCGGTCGATCTGGGACTGCCTGAGGCTGACCAGGTGCAGGTCGGACGGGGTGACGCCGCCCGCGCCGTCGGTGGCGGTGTGCCGGGCGATGGCGTCCAGCGCGGCGAACCAGGCGTCCGCGAGGACGGTCACCTCGGCCTCGGTGAGCAGGGCCTGCGGCCAGCTCCACTCGACGGCCAGTTCGGGTCGGCCGTCGGGGCCCGCCTGGACCACGGCGTCGATCTCCAGCGGGTAGCCGGCCGGCATCGCCGGGTCGGGCCCGGCGGCGGCCGCCACGGCGGCGCGCTCGTCCTGCGGGGCGAACGGCCAGCCTCCGCCGGCCGGGCCGGCGGCGCCGTCGGTGCGGCCGCGGTAGTTGAACAGCAGCTCCGGGCGCGGCCCGGCCGCGAGCAGGGCCGCGGTCTGCGGGTTGAGGTGGCGCAGCAGGCCGTGGCCGAGGCCGCGGTCCGGGACGGCGCGCAGTTGCTCCTTGACCTGCTTGAGCGCGCGGCCGGTGTCCGGGCCCCCGGTCATCGCGGCGGCCGGGTCGACGCCGGCCAGGTCGAGCCGGACGGGGTGCACGGTGGTGAACCAGCCGACGGTACGGGCCAGGTCGGGGCTGAGGCCGCCGGTCTCGCTGCCGCCGCGGCCGTGGCCCTCCAGGTCGACCCGGAGCGCGGGGGCGCCGCCGGGGCGGGCCGCGGCGACGCCGAGCGTCAGGGCGGCCAGCAGCACGTCGTCCACGCCGGCGCCGAAGGCCTTCGGCACGTCGGTGAGCAGCGGTGCGGTGCGGTCGGCCGGCAGGGTGCGGCGCAGGGTGCGCAGGGTCGCGACGGTGTCCCGGGCGGGGTCGGCGCCGAGCGCGCCGAGCGGGCCGGCGGGGCCCGCGAGGGCGGTGCGCCAGTAGGCGGTCTCGGCGACCCGGCCGCGTTCCTGGGCGTGCGCCAGCAGCCGCTCGGACCAGGCCCGCAGGCCGTCGGCCTCCGGTTCGGGAGCCGGCCGGGCGCCGGCGGCGAACGCGGCGTAGGCGGTGGCGAGTTCGGGCAGCAGGGTGCGCCAGGAGACGCCGTCGACGGCGAGGTGGTGGATGGTCAGCAGCAGTCTGCCGGCCCGGTCGGTGCCGCCGTCGAAGTGGACGGCCCGAAGGATGCGGCCCTGCCCGGGGGCGAGGGCGGCGGCGGCCGCGTCGGCCTCGCGGGCGATCAGCCCGGTGCCGGTGCCGTCGACCTGGCGCAGGGTGTCCGGGTCGGTGACGGCGGGGGCCTGGGCGGTGGGCAGGATCTCCTGGGTCCAGATGCCGTCGGTGGTGTCCAGCCGCAGGCGCAGCGCCGGGTGGTTCTCGGCGAGTGCGGCCAGGGCCCGGCGCAGCGGCTCGGCCCGCAGGCCGGCCGGAACGGTCAGCAGCACGGACTGGTTGAACCGGTCGATCGGTCCGCCGCGTTCGCGCAGCCAGTGCACCACGGGCAGGGCGGGGAGTTCGCCGTCGGCCGGGACGGGCCCGGCGGTGGCGGCGGGCGGCTGTCCCTTGGCGGCGCCGGCCAGGGCGGCCGGGGTCGGGTGCTGGAAGACGTCCTTGGCGGTGATCTCCAGGCCGGCCTTGCGGGCCCGGCTGACCAGCTGGATGGAGACGATCGAGTCGCCGCCGAGGGCGAAGAAGTTCTCCTCCTCGCCGACCTCGCCGAGGCCGAGGACCTCGGCGAAGACCCTGGCCATCGCCCGCGCCGGGGTGTGGCCGGCGGCGGCCGGCGCGGCGGCGCGGCCGGGGGCCGGGAGCGCCTTGCGGTCGAGCTTGCCGTTGACGCTCAGCGGCAGCGCGTCCAGGACGGTGACGACGGCGGGCACCATGTGCTCGGGCAGCACGGCGGCCACGGCGCCGCGCACCGCGTCGCCGCTGACGGCGGCGCCGGCCTGCGGGACGACGTAGCCGGCCAGTTGGCGGGCGCCGCCCTCGACCAGCGGCCGGGCCGTCACGGCGGCCTGGCCGACGCCGGGGACGGCGGCCAGCGCGGCCTCGACCTCGCCGAGCTCGATCCGGAAGCCGCGCACCTTGACCTGGTCGTCGGTGCGGCCGAGGTACTCGACCTCGCCGTCGACCCGGCGGCGCACCAGGTCACCGGTGCGGTACATCCTCCCGCCGTCGCCGAACGGGTCGGCGACGAACCGGCCGGCCGTCAGGCCGGGGCGGCCGAGGTAGCCGTGGGCCAGCTGGACGCCGGCCAGGTACAGCTCGCCGGGCACGCCGACCGGGACGGGCCGCAGCCGCGCGTCCAGCACGTACAGCTTGGTGTTCCAGACCGGGCGGCCGATCGGGACGGCGCCGGCGCCGGCCCAGGCGCGGTGGAAGGTGACGTCCACGGCGGCCTCGGTAGGCCCGTACAGGTTGTGCAGTTCGATGTGCGGCCACAGGGCGGCGAACCGGTCGACGGCGGCGGCGGGCAGCGCCTCGCCGGAGCAGAAGACCCGGCGCACGTCGGTGAAGCCGGCCCGGACGGCCGGATCCTGCTCGGCCGCGCCGGTGAAGGCGGTGAGCATGGACGGCACGAAGTGGGCGGTGGTGACACCCCGGCGGGCGGTGAGCGCGGCCAGGTACTCGGGTTCGCGGTGGCCGCCGGGGCGGGCCAGCACCACGGCCGCGCCGCTGACCAGCGGCAGGAAGAACTCCCAGACCGAGACGTCGAAGCTGGCCGGGGTCTTCTGCAGGATGCGGTCCTCGGGCGTGACGCCGTAGACCTCGCGCATCCAGTCGAGCCGGTTGACGACGGCGCGGTGGCCGACCAGCACGCCCTTGGGGCGGCCGGTGGAGCCCGAGGTGAAGATCACGTACGCGGGGTGGTCCTCGGCCGGCGCCTGGGGCACGGCCCGCGGGCCCTCGCCGTCGACCGTCAGCACCGGCACGCCGGGGACCCGCCGCAGGCGGTCGGCCTGGCCGTCCACCGTGAGCAGGCAGACCGGGGCGGCGTCCTCGACCATGCCGGCCAGCCGGTCGACCGGGTACTCGGTGTCCAGCGGCAGGTAGGCGGCGCCGGACTTCAGGACGGCCAGCAGGGCCACCATCAGTTCGGCGGAGCGCGGCACCGCGACCGCGACGATCCGGCCCGGTCCGGCGCCGGCGGCGGCCAGCCGGCCGGCCAGCGCGCCGGCCAGCGCGTCCAGCCGGCGGTAGGTCAGCTCGGTGTCCTCGAAGACCACGGCGGTGGCCTCGGGGGCCGCGGCGACCTGCTCGGCGATCCGGGTGGTCAGGGTGCCGGGACGGACCTCGCGCTCGGTGGCGTTCCACTCCCCCGCGAGGCCGCGGCGCTCCTGGGCGCCGGTCGGTTCGATCCGGCCGATCGGGCGCCGCGGCGCGGCCAGTGCCTGCTCCAGCACCCGCACCAGGCGGGCGCCGAACAGTCCGGCGGTGGAGTGCTCGAAGAGGTCCTCGGCGTAGATCACGGTGAGGTCGGTGCGGGCGCCGTCGGCCGACTCGACGAAGGTGAAGGCCAGGTCGAAGCGGGCCGCGTGGACCGGGTCGGGCAGCAGCGAGGTGCGGGAGCCGAGCAGCGCGTCCAGGCCGTCGGCCTCCTTGCGGTGCTGCACCATCACCTGGAACAGCGGGTGGCGGCCGAGCGAGCGCTCCGGGTTGACGATCTCCACCAGCCGGTCGAACGGCAGGTCCTGGTGGGCCAGCGCGCCGAGCACGGTCTCCCGGGAGCGGGCGACCAGGGTGTCGAAGTCGGGGTCGCCGGACAGGTCGTGGCGCAGCACCAGGGTGTTGACGAAGAAGCCGACGACCTCCTCGACCGCCTCGTCCGTGCGGCCCGCGACCGGGGTGCCGAGCACCACGTCCGCCGTCCCGGCGAGGGCGCCGAGCAGCAGCGCGGCGGCGGCCTGGGTGACCATGAACGGGGTGACGGCCGCGCGGTTGGCGTACTCGCGCAGCGCCGCGTGCAGCTCCTGCGGCAGGCGCAGGCGGACGGAGCCGCCCCGGCCGGTGGCCTCGGCGGGCCGTGGCCGGTCGGCGGGCAGCGCCAGCTCGGCCGGCAGGCCGGCCAGCCGCTCGGTCCAGTAGGCGGTCTGGGCGGCGGCCGGGCCGTGCTGCTCGGCGAGCAGGTCGGCCTGCCACAGGGCGTGGTCGGCGAACTGGAGCGGTAGCGGGGCGAAGGCCGGTTCTCCGCCGGCCACGCGGGCCCGGTAGGCGCGGTCGAGGTCGCGCAGCAGCACGCCCTCCGACCACTCGTCGCCGGCGATGTGGTGCAGCGCGATGCTCAGGACGTGGCGGTCGGGGGCGCTGCTGAGCAGGGTGGCGCGGACCGGGATCCCGGTGGCCAGGTCGAAGGCGTGGGCACCGGCGGCGGCGACCGCCCGGTCCAGCCGGTGGACCGTCACCTCCTCGGCCGTGAACGGGACTCCGGCCTGCTCGGCGCTGAGGATCCGCTGGTAGGGGCGGCCGTCGACGTCCGGGAAGACCGTCCGCAGGGCCTCGTGCCGGGCCAGCACGTCGCCGAAGGCGGCCCGCAGGGCCTCGACGTCGAGCTTGCCGTCGATCCGCAGCGCGCACGGGATGGTGTACGCGGTGCTGGGGCCCTCCAGGCGGTACAGGAACCACAGCCGGGCCTGGGCGGCGGAGAGCGGGAGCAGCTCCGGGCGCGGCCGGGCGGCCGGTCCGGGGCGGCCGGCGGCGGCGGTGCGCAGCCGCCGGGCGAGGCCGGCGGCGGTCCGGGCCTCGAACAGGTCGCGGACGGCGACGTCCGTGCCGAGCGCGGCCCGGGCCCGGCCGACCACCCGGGTGGCGAGCAGGGAGTGGCCGCCGAGGGCGAAGAAGTCGTCCTCGACGCCGACCTGCGGCAGGCCGAGGACATCCGCGAACACGCCGCACAGCACGGCCTCCCGCTCGTCGCGGGGGGCGCGGCCGGCCGGGGCCGCGAAGTCGGCGGCGTCCGGCTCGGGCAGGGCCTGCCGGTCGAGCTTGCCGTTGACGTTCAGCGGCAGCGCGTCCAGCGCGACGACGGCGGCGGGCACCAGGTACTCGGGCAGGGTGTCCGCGAGCGCCTTGCGCAGCGCGGCCGGGTCCAGCGTCGCGGGGGCGGCGTAGCCGACCAGGCGGCGCACGCCGCCGGCGCCGCGGACCAGGACGGCGGCCTGGGTGACGCCCGGCAGGGCGGCCAGCGCGGCCTCGACCTCGCCGGGTTCGACCCGGAAGCCGCGGATCTTCACCTGGTCGTCGCCGCGGCCCAGGTAGTCGAGCGAGCCGTCGGCCCGTCGGCGGACGAGGTCGCCGGTGCGGTACATCCTCCCGCCCTCGTCGAACGGGTCGGCGACGAAGCGGCTCGCGGTGAGCGCGGGCCGGTTGCCGTAGCCGCGGGCCAGGCCCGGGCCGGCGATGTAGAGCTCGCCGGGGACGCCGGCCGGGACGGGCCGCAGGCGGCCGTCCAGCACGTAGACCCGGGTGTTGCCGATCGGGCGGCCGACGAAGGGCGTCGGGCTCTCGTCGAGGGCGGCGCCGAGGGTGTCGACGGTGTACTCGGTCGGGCCGTAGAAGTTGTGGCCGAGCACGCCCTCGGTCTCCCGGATCCGGGTCCACAGGGCGTCGTCGACGGCCTCGCCGCCGACCAGGAAGAGCAGCGGGCGGTGCTCGGCGGAGTCCAGCAGACCCCACTCGACCAGTTGCCGGCCGAAGGACGGGGTGACGTCCAGGGTGTCGATCCGGTCGTTGAGCAGACGGGCGGTCAGCGCCTGCGGGTCGCGCCGCAGGTCCTCGCCGTAGACGTGCAGCTGGTGGCCGCAGATCAGCCAGAGCAGCTGCTCCCAGGAGGAGTCGAAGGAGAACGAGGCGGTGTGCGCGGCCCGCAGGCGGCGGCCGCCGGCGGCCTCGACGGCGCGGGCGAAGACGGTGTTGCCGTGGTGCTCCAGCATGTTGGCCAGACCGCGGTGCGGCACCTGGACGCCCTTGGGACGGCCGGTGGAGCCGGAGGTGTGGATCACGTAGGCCAGGTCGTCGGCGTGCGGGCGGACGGGTTCGGCGGAGCGCGAGCCGAGCTCCTCGGCCAGGACGGCGCCCAGGCCGTGCTCGGCGAGCACCGGCAGCCGTCCGACCACCTCGGCGGTGGTCAGGGTGAGCAACGGCCGGGCGTCCTCCAGCATCAGGGCGACCCGCTCGGCCGGGTGGTCGAGGTCGACCGGCAGGTAGGCGGCGCCGGACTTGAGCACACCCAGCAGGACGGCGACCAGGTCGGCGGAGCGCGGCAGGGCGAGGGCGACCACCCGGTCCGGGCCGGCGCCGAGCGCGGCCAGGTGGCGGGCGGTCAGGTCGACCCGGGCGGCCAGCTCGGCGTAGGTCAGGCGCTGCTCGCCGAAGACCACGGCGGTCGCGTCGGGGGTGGCGGCGGCCCGGGCCTCGAACGCGTCCACGACGGTGCCGGCGGGCACCTCGCGGTCGGTGGCGTTCCAGGTGCGCAGGACGTTCTCCCGCTCGGCGGCGTCGAGGATCTCCAGCGCGCCGACGGGGGTGCCGGGGGCGGTGGCGATCTGCCGGAGCAGACCCAGCAGGCGGGCGCCGGTGGTCGCGGCCTGCTCGGCGGTGAAGACGTCCGGGCGGTACTCGACGGTGAGCTTCGGGTTCTCGCCGGGCAGGGTGAGGACGGTCAGCGGGTAGTGGGTGGCGCCCCGGTGGGTGATGTCCGCGACGCGCAGCCCGCGGGCGGTCAGCGCGGCCGGGTCGACCGGGTAGTTCTCGACCACCAGCAGGGTGTCGAAGAGGGTGCCGTGCCCGGCCTGGGCCTGGATGTCGGCCAGGCCGAGGTACTGGTGGTCGAGCAGCGCGGACTGCTGGGCCTGCAGGCGGGCCAGCGCCTCGGCGACCGGCTCGTCCTCGCGCGGCTCGAAGCGCACCGGGACGGTGTTGCTGAACAGGCCGACCATCGACTCCACGCCGGGGATGTCCGCCGGGCGTCCGGAGACGGTCGCGCCGAACACCACGTCGGTGCGGCCGGTGAGGCGCCCGAGCAGGATCGCCCAGGCGCCCTGGACGAGGGTGTTGAGGGTCAGTCCGTGCCGGCGGGCGGTGGCGGTGAGCCGGGCGGTGAGCTCGGCGCCGAGCGGCAGGTCCAGTTCCCGGCCGGCGGCCGAGGTGCCGCCGGCGGGGGCGCCGAGGGCGTCGGCGAGCAGCGTGGGCGCGGGCAGACCGGCCAGCGCCCGCCGCCAGGCGTCGGTGTCGGCGGCGGTGTCGCGCCCGGCGAGCCAGCCGAGGTGGTCGGCGTAGGGGGTGGCGGCGGGCAGGTCGGCCGGGTCCGCGCCGCCGTACGCGGCGATCAGCTCGCGCAGCAGGACGGGCATGGACCAGCCGTCCATGACGATGTGGTGGCGGGTCATCACCAGGCGGTGGTGGCCCTCGCCGAGGGTGACCAGGGCGCAGCGCACCAGCGGCGCGCGGTCCAGGTCGAAGCGGCGGCCGGCCTCGGCGGCCTCGATCTGGGCGAGTTCGGCCGCCTGCCGGTCGGCGGGGATGCCGGTGAGGTCGTGCTCGGTCCACGGGACGCGGACCTCGCGGGCGATCAGCTGGAGCGGCCGCCCGGTCCCGGCGTCGGTGAACACGGCCCGCAGCGCGCCGTGCCGGTTGACGACGGCGTCGACGGCGGCGGTCAGCGCGGCGCGGTCGAGCGGGCCGCGCAGGTCCAGCGAGGTGAGCGAGGTGTAGAGGTCGTCGGCGCCCTCGGCGCGCCGGTGGTTCGCGTGGAAGAGCAGGCCCTCCTGGAGCGGGGAGAGCGGCAGCACGTCCTCGGTGCCGGGGTGGGCGGCGGCCAGCCGGTCCAGTACGGGCTGGGTGAGGGCCGCCAGCGGCACGTCGGAGGGGGTGAGGCCGCCGGCGTCGGGGCGCTCGGCGTACGCGGTGAGGGCGTCCAGGGCGGCGAACCACTGCTCGGCGAGCTCGCGGACGGCCTGCTCGGTGAGCACGCCCTGCGGCCAGGCCAGCTGGACGGTGAGCTCCGGGCCGTCGACGAGGTCCTGGACGAAGGCGGAGATCTCCAGGGCGTGGGCGGCGGGCAGCGCTGGGTCGCTGCTCTCGGCGGCGGGCTCGCCGGTGGTCCACGGGCCCCGGGCGGCGGGCAGCCGGCCGAGGTAGCCGAACCGCAGCTGCGGGGCGTCGGCGTCGGCCGGCAGCGGGCCGCCGACCGGGGCCGGCCGGCGCAGCAGCTCGTAGCCGGCGCCGGCCCGGGGCAGGGCGCGCAGCTGTTCCTTGACCAGGGCGAGGGCGCGTCCGGCGGCGGGCCCGCCGGTGCGGGCGTCGTCGAGGTCGACCCCGGCCAGGTCGAGGCGGGCCGGGTGGGAGGTGGTCAGCCGGCCGACCGTGCGGGCGGTGTCGGCGCCGGCGACGAGCCGGCCGCGGCCGTCCAGGTCGAGCAGCAGGTCGGGGCGGGCCGAGGCGCCGTGGCGGGCCTTGCGGCGGCCGAGCACGGCCAGGGTGAGGCCGGTCAGCAGGACGTGGTCGACGTCGGCGCGGTGGCGGGCGGGGACGGCCGCGAGCAGCGGCGCGGTGCGCCCGGCGGGCAGGGTGAGGCGCAGCCGCCGGGTGCCGGCGGCGGTGTCGCGGGTCGGGTCGAGCGGCCGGTCGCCGAGCAGCGGGCCGGCGCCCTCGGCCAGCACGGCCTGCCAGAGCGGGAGTTCGGCGCGGACGGGGTCGCCGGTGGCGGTTGCGGCCAGGCCGAGGGCCCAGTGCCGCAGCGGGGTGGTGACGGCGGCCGGTTCGCGGCCCTCGTAGGCGGCCTGCAGGTCGGTCAGCAGGATGGGCCAGGAGTCCTCGTCGGCGGCGAGGTGGTGCAGGGCGAGGACCAGCCGGCCGGGGGTGTCGTCGCCGGCGTCCAGGTGGACGGCCTGCAGGACGACGTCCCGCTCGGGGTCGAGGCGGTCGGCGGCAGCCGCGCGCTCGCGGGCGCAGGCCTCGTCCAGCTCGGCGGCGGGGACGGTGACGCGGCGCAGGCGGTCGGCGGCGGGGGCGCTTCCGGCCGGGCGGATCTCCTGGGTCCAGCCGCCGTCGGCCTCGACCGTCAGCCGCAGGCGGAGCGCGTCGTGGTGGTCGGTCAGGGTGTCCAGGGCGGCAGTGAGGCGCTCGGCGTCCAGTGCGGCCGGGACGGTGACGGCGGTGTGCAGGCCGGAGCGGGCGATCGGGCCGCGGCGGGTGCGCAGCCGTTCGGCGGCCGGGGTGGCGGGCAGGGTGCCGACGGCGTCGGGCCCTTCGGCGGCGGCGCCGGCGGTCTCGGCCACGGCGGCGATCCGGGCCACGGTACGGCGTTCGAAGACCACCCGCGGGGTGATCAGGTAGCCGGCCCGGCGGGCCCGGCTGCCGAGCTGGATGGCGGAGACGGAGTCGCCGCCGAGGGAGAAGAAGTTGTCGTCGACGCCGAGGTCGGCCAGGCCGAGGATCTCCTTGACCAGGTCGGCGAGCGCCCGTTCGGCCGGGGTGCTCGGGGCGCGGCCGGTGACGGCGGCGGACAGTCCGGGGGCGGGCAGCGCCCGGCGGTCGATCTTGCCGTTGGCGGTGAGCGGGAAGGTCTCCACCGCCACCACCGCCGCCGGGACCATGTACTCGGGCAGCAGCTCGGCGACGGCCGGGCGCAGGGCGGCCGGGTCGGCGGTGCCGGTGACGTAGCCGACCAGCTGCCGGCGGCCGGGCGCGTCCTCGCGGACCAGGGCGACCGCGCGGGAGACGCCGGGCTGAGCGGTCAACGCGGCCTCGACCTCGCCGAGTTCGATCCGGAAGCCGCGCAGCTTCACCTGGTCGTCGACCCGGCTCAGGAAGTGGATCCGGCCGTCCGTGCCGCGGCGCACCAGGTCGCCGGTGCGGTACATCCGGCTGCCCGCCGGGCCGTACGGGTCCGCGACGAAGCGTCCGGCGGTCAGGCCGGGCCGCCCGAGGTAGCCGCGGACCACCTGGTGGCCGGCGAGGTAGAGCTCGCCGGGGACGCCGACCGGCACCGGCCGCAGGCCGCCGTCCAGGACGTGGGCGCGGGTGTTCCGGAACGGCACGCCGATGTCGGGTACGCCCCGGTGGTCGGCGGGGAGTTCGGCGGAGGTGGCCCAGACGGTCACCTCGGTCGGGCCGTAGACGTTGGTGACCCGGCGGGTGGCGCGGGTCATCCGCTCGGCCAGCTCGGCGGGCAGGGCCTCGCCGCCGACCAGCGCGTGCACCCGCGGCAGGCTGCTCGCGGAGCCGTCCTCCAGCAGAACGTGCCACAGGGTGGGGGTGGCCTGGACGGCCTTGGGGCGGTGCGCGTCGATCAGGGCCGCCAGGGCGGCCGGGTCGCGGACGGTGTCCCGGTCCGCCAGGACCACGGTGGCGCCGCTCACCAGCGGTACGTGGATCTCCAGCCCGGCGATGTCGAAGGAGACCGTGGTGACGGCCACCAGGCTGTCCCCGACGCCGAGTTCGAGCTCCTCGCGCATCACCTCCAGGAAGTTGGCGAGTGCGCCGTGCGGCACCACGACGCCCTTGGGGCGGCCGGTGGAGCCGGAGGTGTGGATGACGTACGCCGGGCTGTCCGGGTCCACCGGGCCGGCGGGCAGCGGCGCCGCGGCGGCCAGCTCGGCGACCGTCTCCGGGGCGTCCAGCACGAGCAGGTCGCGGTCGCCGGGGACGGCGTGCGCGGAGCCGGCCACCGTCACCGTGCAGACCGGGCGGGCGTCGTCCAGCATGAACGCCAGCCGGTCGGCGGGGTAGTCCAGGTCGAGCGGCAGGTACGCGCCGCCGCAGCGCAGCACCGCCAGCATCGCCGGCACCAGCTCGGCCGACCGCGGGAGCGCGAGCGCCACGAAGGACTCCGGGCCGACGCCCCGGGCCGCCAGCAGGGCGGCCAGCCGGCCGGCCCGGGCGTCCAGCTCCGCGTACGTCAGCCGCTGACCGCCCGCCACCACGGCGAGCGCGTCCGGGGCCAGTGCCGCCCGCTCGGCGAACAGCTCCACGGCCGAACGCCCGGACACCTGACGGTCGGTGGCGTTCCAGCGGGCGAGCGCGTCGAGTTCGGTGTCGGCGAGCAGCCCCAGGGCCGCGACCGGCTGCTCGGGCCGGGCGGCCAGCCGGGTCAGCAGGCCCGCGCAGCGCTCGGCGTGGGCGGCCAGCTCGGCGGGGGTGTAGAGCGCCGGGTTGGCGTCGAAGTCCAGGTGCAGCAGGTTGTCGGGGGTCGCGCTGACCGCGAGCGAGAGGTCGTCGACCGGGCCGGCGGCGAGGTTGACGAGGCGGCCGGGCAGTCCGGCGAAGTCCAGGTCGAGGTCGAACGGCTTCAGGTTGAGCAGCGGGCCGTACAGCCGCTCGTCGCCGCCGACCAGGCCGAGGTCGCGGCGGATCTCCTCGCCGCGGTGCAGCTGGTGGCGGCGGGCGTGCTTGAGCACGCCGGCGGCGCGGCGCAGCAGGTCGGTGTAGCTGTCGGTGCCGGCGACGGCGAGCCGGACGGGCAGGATGTTGACGGCCATGCCGGGCACCCGCAGGGTGCCGGGCGCGGTGCGGGCCATGAAGTGCATGCCGAGGACGGCGTCCGGGGTGCCGGTCATCCGGTGCAGGTAGGCGGCGAGGCCGGCGGCGGCGGCCTCGGCCCAGGTGGCGCGGGCGGCCCGGGCGGCGGCCAGGACGGTGGCCGAGTCGGCGGCGGACAGCGCGATGCGGTGGCGCAGCGAGGTGGCGCCAGCCTGCGCGGTCTGCTCGGTCAGGCCGACGACGGCGGGGCGGTCGGCGAACAGGCCGTTCCAGTGGGCCCGGTCGGTGGCGGCCCGCTCGGAGGCGAGGTACTCGCGCTCGGCGTCGGCGAGCAGGCCGACCGGACGGAACGGCGAGTCGCCGGGCTCCCGGCCGGCGGCGAGGGCGGTGTACACCTCGGCGACCCGGCGGGTGAACAGGGCGACACCGTACCCGTCGATCACCAGGTGGTGGAACCACTGGAACCACAGGTGCCGCTGTTCGCCGGTACGGACCAGTAGCGCGCCGGTCAGCGGGCCGGCCTGGTCGCCCTCCAGGACGGCGGGCACCGCCAGCTGGTCGCGGACCAGGGCGACGGCGGCCTGCTCGGGGTCGGCCGCGCCACGGGTGTCCAGCCGGGGCAGCCGCCAGGCGTCCTGGTCGAAGCCCGCGGGCCGCTGCACGGTGCGGCCGTCGAGCTCGACCAGCCGTATGTGCAGGCCGTCGGCCTCGGCGAGGGTGCGGCGCAGGGCCCGCTCCAGCAGGGCGGTGTCCAGCGGGCCGTCGAGCTCGACGTACTGGCCGACGTTGTAGGCCGGGTTGTCGGGGTCGATGCGCTGCGCGGCGAGCACGCCCGCCTGGGCGGCCGTCAACTCGGCCGTCCGGTGGGGCTCGGTGGTGTCCGCCGTCCGGCCGTTCGCCGTCTGGGTGCTCGCCTCTGCCATGGTCGGCCCTTCCCGGGGTGTCGCTGCGACACCCCGGGACTGCCCGGGCCGGGGTGCGGTGGTGGTGATGGGGTCCGCAGGTCGTGCGGGGGCGCGGACGGCCGCCGGGTGGTGGGGTGGCCGTCCGCGCCGATGGGGCTCTAGAGGCCCTTGAGGACGGTCTCGATCTGGTTGAGGACGTCGATCGAGGTGCCGTAGCGGTCGGTGGTGCCGTAGGTGACCGGGATGACCTTGTTGGCCTTGACGGCCTTGAGCTGCTGCCAGGCCGGCTGCTTGTCCAGGTCCTTGGTGTCCTGCGGGACCTCGCCGGTGGCGGCCGTCTTCGGGACGAGGATGATGTCCGCGTCGGCCAGCACGTCGAGCTTCTCGGTCGAGTAGGTGACCTCGTGCTCCTTCGGGTCCGCGGAGGCGGCGGAGAACTGCGCGCCGGCGTCCTTCAGGACCTGGCCGACCCAGGAGGAGCTGGTGTCGACGAGGAACTCGCCGCCGCCGTAGGAGGAGGCGAAGGTCCACTTGACCGAGTTCAGCTTGCTCGCGTAGTCGGTCTTGATCTTCGCGGCCTTGGTGTCGTAGTCCGACTTCAGCTTCTTGAACTCGGCCTCCTTGCCCACCGCGAGCGCGATCTTCTCCTGGGCGTTCACCAGGTCGGCCGGCTTGTCGATGCCGAAGTGCAGGACGGGGACGCCGAGGCCCTCGAGCTTCTTGATGCCCCAGTCGAACGCGGTGGCGCCCTCGACGATGATCAGGTCGGGCCTGAGCGCGGCGACCTTCTCGATGTTGATCTCGATGCCGGAGCCGATCGGCTCGATCTTCGCGGCGGCCTCCTTCTGCGAGGGCAGCAGCTCCATCGGGTTGTTGTCGTCGATGGTGCTGGTGCCGACCGGCTGGACGCCGAGGTCCAGCAGCGCGCCGGTGGCGTAGGAGACGGAGACGATCCGCTTCACGCCCGCCGGGACGGTGACCTTGCCGTTGGTGGCCTCGACGACGACCGGGCCCGCGGCGGCCGTCGAGCCGGTCCCCTTGCCCGCTCCGGCCGCGTCCTTGCCGTCGCCGCCCGAGGAGGAGCAGGCGGCCAGCGCGAACATCGCGGCGGCGGCGCCGGCGGCGGCGATTCTGCGGCGCTGGGCGGCCGGGGTCACGAGCACGGCGGGGGTCTTCATGGTTCTCCTAGGGAGGCTTTCGCTGCGGTCCGCGCCGGACCGACGGGCCCGGGCCGACGCGTGGGGGTGGGGAAGGTTCAGCGGGCGGTGAGGTACGCGGACCAGGCGCGCACCGTCGGGGTGGTCTCGGCCAGGTCGGCGAACTCGACCCGCGCGCCGCGGGCGCGCCACAGGGAGATCAGGCTCATCAGCCGGATCGAGTCCAGACCGAGGTCGCGCAGGTCGTCGTCGTCGCCGATCTCCTCGGCCGGCTCGTCCAGCAGGTCCGCGAGGTCGGCGCGCAGGCTGTCCGGGTCGAGGCCCGGGATGGCGGAGGTCATCGGGTGGTCCGTTCGTCAGGGGGGAGTGCGGGGGCGGCGGGGACGGGGCTCAGCCCGCCGCCACCCCGACCTGGGCGCCGCGGCCGAAGTCCGTCCGCAGGTCGCGCGCGGTACGGCGGAGCAGCAGCGAGTCGCAGATCTCCCCGGACCGGACGGCGAGGGTGGAGAGCAGCGAGGAGGTGATGCCGTGGGTGTGCTCGGTGCCGCCCTGGAGGTAGATGCCGACGTCCACGTGGTCGGCCGTCAGGATCCGGTGGTCGCGGTCGACCCGCAGCCGGCCCTGCCCGTCGGTGAGGCAGGCGTCGGCGAGCTCGCCGAGCAGCGGGCGCGGGTCGACCGGTCGGTAGCCGGTGGCCAGCACGACGGCGTCCGAGTCCAGCGCGAACTCCTCGCCGGTGGTGAGCGAGCGGATCATCGCGCGGGCGCCGTCCGGGCCCTGCTCCACGCCGGTGAGGCGGGTGGTGTTGAGGATCCGCAGGCGCTCTCGGCCCTGCACCTTCTCCTGGTACACGGTGCGGTAGAGCTGCTCGATCAGGTCGCCGTCCACCACCGAGTAGTTGGTGTTGCCGTGGTAGTCGAGCAGGTCCTGCTTGACCGACTCCGGGGCGTCGAAGAAGTGGTCGACGGCGTCGGGGTCGAAGATCCGGTTGGCGAACGGGCTGTCGTCCGCCGGGCTGTAGCCGTAGCGGGAGAAGACGGCACAGACCTCGGCGTCCGGGAAGGTGCGGTGCAGGTAGTCGACCGCCTCGGCGGCGGACTGGCCGGCGCCGACCACGGTGAAGCGGCGGTGCGGACGGTCCGTCAGGGCCGGTGCCCTGAAGATCAGGTCGCGGGTGTGCCAGACGCGGTCGCCGAGTTCGACGCCCTCCGGCAGACGCGGCGTCAGGCCGGTGCCGACCGCGAGGTTGCGGGTGCGGCGGACCTGCTCGTCGGCCGGGTCGGTGGTGGAGCGGGAGACCACGTCCACGGCCTCGACGCGGCCGTCCACGACCACCGGGCGGATCTCGGTGGCGCGCTGCCCGTAGGCGACATCGCCGGCGAACTCGGCGGCGCACCACTCGAAGTAGTCGTGGAACTCGATCCGGGTCGGGAAGAAGCTCTTCTGGTTGATGAAGTCCGCGAGCCGGCCGCGCTGCTGAAGGTAGACCAGGAACGAGAACGGGCTGCTCGGGTCGCGCATGGTGACCAGGTCCTTGAGGAAGGAGACCTGCATGGTCGCGCCCTCCAGCAGCATGCCGCGGTGCCAGCCGAAGGCGGCCTGCTGCTCCAGGAAGCCGGTCTGCAGGGCCTGGCCCGGGTCGCGCCGGTTGTGGTCGGCGATCGCGATGGCCAGGGCGAGGTTGGAGGGGCCGAAGCCTATTCCGACCAGGTCGTCGGCGCCGCCGCTCCCGGCCTGTGCGCTCGACTCGCGCGATCCCGACATGCTCGTCCTTCCGTTGGCTGCTTGCCGGCGGGGCCTCACCCCGCACCGTTCCGGGAGTTCCCGACCCGCCCGCCTCGCCCGTTGATGAGGTAAGGCTTGCCTAACTTCTCTTAGATGTGCGCAGGTGTCAAGTTCGGACCCGGGTGCGCACGACCCCTCCGACCAGGGCAGTTGGCGTCGTTCAGGCCGGCACGGAGACCGCTGCCCGGGCGCCTGCGGGCGGGGCCGCGGCGCCGTCCGGCACCACCTCGGTCCCCGAGCCCGACTCGGTCAGCGCCCGCAGCAGGCTGTGGCGCACCCGGCCGTCCAGCACCCGGGCCGAGCCCACACCGGAGCGCACGGCACGCAGACAGCCCTCCATCTTCGGGAGCATCCCGCCGGCCAGTCCCGGCAGCATCCCCTCCAACTCCCCCGCGGTCAGCCGCTCGACCACCTCGGCGGAGTTCGGCCAGTCCCGGTACAGGCCCTCGACGTCGGTGAGCACCACCAGCATCTCGGCGCCGAGGGACACCGCCAGCGCGGCGGCGGCGGTGTCCGCGTTGATGTTGTAGACGTGGCCGTCGGCGCCGCGCGCGATCGAGGAGATCACCGGGATCCGGCCGTCCCCGATCAGCGCCTTCACCACGCCCGGCTCGATGGTGACGATGTCGCCGACCAGCCCGATGTCGACCTGCTCGCCCTCCACCACGGCGTACCGCTTGACCGCGGTCATGGTGTGGGCGTCCTCGCCGGTCATCCCGACCGCGAACGGGCCGTGGCCGTTCAGCAGGCCGACCAGCTCGCGCTGCACCTGGCCCGCCAGCACCATCCGCACCACGTCCATGGTCTCCGGCGTGGTGACCCGCAGACCCGCCGTGAAGGAGGACTCCAGTCCGAGCCGCTCCAGCAACGAGCTGATCTGCGGGCCGCCGCCGTGCACGACGACCGGGTGCAGGCCGGCGTAGCGCAGGAAGACGACGTCCTGGGCGAAGGCCGCCTTCAGGTCCTCGTCCACCATGGCGTTGCCGCCGAACTTGACCACCACGGTCTGACCGCGGAACCGCTCCAGCGACGGCAGCGCCTCGATCAACGTGCGGGCGCCGGAGCGCGGCTGACGCACAGTCGGAACAGTGCTCACAGGCCCCCCTGATTCGAAGTCTCCACCGCCGCCGACCACGACTCCCGGCCACCCGGCCACCATGTCGACAATCTTTAGGCAAGGCTTACCTTACATGCCGTCGGGCGAGCTCGTCACCCTCGGGTCCGACACCGCCGACCCGCCGTCGAGGCGCCTCCGGGAGCGATACTGGGAGGGTGGACGAGTCACTGCGGGTCCGGCCCGCGGCGCCGCTGCGGCCGTACGTCGCCTGGTACTCCGGGTACCGGCAGCGCGGGCTGGCCCCCGCGCGCCACCGCGGCCTCCCCTCCCCCTGGCTGACGTTCATCCTCACCCTGGACGAACCGCTCACCGTCGCCGCCCACCCCGACCCCCGGCAGCCCGGCGCCGCGTACGACAGCCTGCTCGGCGGCCTGCACACCACCCCAGCCCTGATCACCCATCAGGGCAGCCAGTCCGGCATCCAGCTCGCCCTGCACCCGCTCGGCGCCCGCGCCCTGCTCGGCCTGCCGGCCGGCGAGCTCGCCTCGCTCGACCTGCCCGCCGAGGCACTGCTCGGACCGGCCGTCCACGAGCTGCGCGAACGCGTCCTGGCGGCACCCGACTGGGCCGGCCGGTTCGCCGTGCTGGACCAGGAGCTCACCGGGCTGGCCCGACCGGCCAGGGCACCCGACCCCGAGGTCTGCCGGGCCTGGCAGCTGCTCACCGCCACCGGCGGCGCACTGCCGGTGGCCGAGCTGGCCCGGGAGGTCGGCTGGAGCCGCCGCCACCTCGCCGGCCGCTTCCGGCGGGAGACCGGCCTGACCCCCAAGGCCGCCGCCCGGGTGATCCGCTTCGACCGGGCCCGCCGCCGGCTCGACTCGCCCGGTGCGGGCGGCCTGGCCGGCCTGGCCGCCCGCACCGGCTACTTCGACCAGGCCCACCTGGCCCGCGAGTTCCGCGCCCTGGCCGGCTGCTCCCCCACCCGATGGCTCGCCGAGGAGCGCCCCGGCGCCGCCCGCGGCCGGACGCCCGACCGGGAACTCTCGCGCCCACTCGGGTGACCTGTTCCCAAACGTCCAAGCCGTCGGCGCCGGGGACGGCGCAGACTGGCCGAAACGGACGAGGAGGTGCACGATCATGACCGACCTGACCCCCGCACCGCAGGTGTGGCCCTCACTACGGGCCGACAACGCCCGGGCCCTGATCCGGTTCCTGGTGGAGGCCTTCGGCTTCGAGGAGACCGTGGTCTACGGCGAGGGCGAGCAGGTTCACCACGCCCAGCTCTCCTGGCCGGAGGGCGGCGGCATCATGCTGGGCTCCGCCCGCCCGGAGGACGAGGACGACAAGTGGCCGCTGCGCCCCGGGCACTTCGGCGCGTACGTGGTCACCGCCGACCCGGACGCGGTGCACGCCCGGGCCGTCGCCGCCGGGGCCGACATCCTCACCGGGCTGCACGTCACCGACTACGGCTCGCGGGACTTCGCGGCCCGCGACCCGGAGGGCAACCACTGGTCCTTCGGCACCTACCGCGGCGAACCCCGCAAGACCCCGCCCGCGACGGGCTGACCGGCCGTGTCCGCGACCGCGCCGGAGCGGCTGCGCGCCCTGTGCCTGGCCCTGCCCGAGTGCGAGGAGCGCCTCAGCCACGGCGAGCCCGCCTGGTTCGCCGGCGGGAAGCGGATGTTCGCGACCCTCGCCGACCACCACCACGACAACCGGTCGGCCTGCTGGACGGCCGCCCCGCCCGGCCTCCAGGAACACCTGGTGGCGGCCGACCCGGACCACTTCTTCCGCCCGCCGTACGTCGGCCACCGCGGGTGGCTCGGGATCTACCTGGACGTCGACGTCGACTGGCCGCACCTCGCCGACCTGGTCACGGCCGCGTATCTGCTGGTGGCCCCGGCGCGGCTGCGGGCGGCGGCCAGCGCACGCTGACGGGCCGTCCCGTCCTCCACCGAACTCGCCTGCTCCGTCGGCCCGTTGACGCCAGCGTCCAGGCGGAAGGGGTGGCCGGCCTGCCGGTGGCGGGTGGGCTGCGTGCGTGCGTGCGCCCAGGAGAGCAGTGTCCCTCGCCGACGGCCGTCGCCTCCTCACACGTGCCGTGAAGGTAGTGCCCGCCGCCGCACCGGTCAAGAGCCGGAACCGGACCCGGACCGGGCCTTGACGCATCAAGTTAGGAAACTTAACTTATGGATCCTCTCCTGCGCTCGCCCCCTCTCACCCCACGGAGTTCCCATGTCCGGGACGCTCAGCAGACGGATCGGCCTGTTCCAGGCCACCGCCATCAACATGAGCCAGATGTGCGGCATCGGCCCGTTCGTCACCATCCCGCTGATGGTCGCGGCCTTCGGCGGCCCACAGGCGGTGATCGGCTGGATCGCCGGCGCGGTCCTCGCCCTGGTCGACGGGCTGGTCTGGGCCGAACTCGGCGCCTCGCTCCCCGGCTCCGGAGGTTCCTACGTCTACCTCCGCGAGGCCTTCCAGTACCGGACCGGCCGTCTGATGCCGTTCCTGTTCGTCTGGACGGCGATGCTCTTCATTCCGCTGATCATGTCCACCGGCGTGGTCGGCTTCGTCCAGTACCTCGGCTACCTCTGGCCCTCGATGGGGCAGGGCGAGGGCGACCTGGTCGGCCTCGCCGTGGTGGGCCTGGTGGTGGTGCTGCTCTGGCGCAAGGTGGAGAGCATCGCCAGACTCACCACCGTGATGTGGGGCGTCATGATCGTCGCCGTGGGCGCCGTGATCGTCGCCTGCTACAGCGACTTCTCGCCGACGATGGCCTTCAGCTGGCCCGCGCACGCCGTCGACCTGACCCGCGGCCAGTTCTGGCTCGGCTTCGCCGCCGGCCTGACCATCGGCATCTACGACTACCTCGGCTACAACACCGCCGCCTACCTGGGCGCCGAGGTCAGACGGCCCGGCCGGGTGCTGCCGCGCGCCATCGTGTTCTCGATCACCGGCATCATGGCCATCTACCTGCTGCTCCAGATCGGCGTCCTCGGCGCGATCGACTGGCACGAGATGCTCGACCCCGGCTCGGTCGCCTCCAGGTCCGTCGCCTCCGCGGTGCTGGAGCGCGTCTGGGGCCCCGCGGCGGCCGACGTGGTGACCGTACTGATCCTGGTCACCGCCTTCGCCTCCGTGCTGACCGGCCTGCTCGGCGGATCCCGGGTGCCCTTCGACGCCGCCAACGACCGGGTCTTCTTCCGCTCCTTCGGCAGGCTGCACAGCCGCCACCACTTCCCGGTGCTCGGCCTGGTCGCGATGGGCACGATGACCGCCGTCGGTTTCCTGATCGGCCGGCACACCGATCTGGCCACCCTGATCAGCCTGCTGACCACCGTCATGGTGATCGTCCAGGCGTTCGCCCAGATCCTCGCCGCCACGGTGCTGCGCCGCCGCCGGCCCGACCTGCCGCGCCCGTACCGGATGTGGCTCTACCCCGCTCCGAGCATCCTGGCCGCCGCCGGATGGCTGGTCATCTACGGCTACGCGGACCGCAACGCGCCCGGCCTGCACCCGATCGAGTGGTCGCTGGTGTGGGTGGCGGCCGGCGGCCTCGCCTTCCTGGTCTGGTCCCGGGCCGAACGGGTCTGGCCGTTCGCACCCGCCGAGATCCGCGAGGCGGGGGTGCCCACCGAGGTCTGATTCCCCCCGCCGCGCACAACGCAACCGGATGGGCATCTGCCACCGCAACGGCCCGGCCGACCGGAAGTGGGTCCTGCCGGTCTGACTCCGTCCGGGCTCAGGCCGCGCCCACCGGCCCGTCGGCGGACGCCCCGGCGCACCCGTCGGCGGGCTGCGCGGTCACCCGGTCCGCGGGCACCGGCGTCGCGTACGCCTCGGCGACGGTCGCCCGGTCGAAGACCCGCCAGGTCGCGGCCGACACCAGCACCGCGACCACGAAGCCCACCCAGTACGGCGCCGTCAGCCCGAAGCCACCGGCCAGTGCGCCGCCCAGCAGCGCGCCGAGGCAGTTGCCGCCGGCCGCGATGAACAGGTTGCTGCTGCCGACCCGGCCGAGCATCTCCGGCGGCGTCAGCCGCTGGCGCAGCGAACTCGCCACGATCCCCCACAGCGCGCCGTGCACCCCGAAGGCGAACAGGGCGAACCCGATCAGGTAGGGATCACGGGAGGTCGCCAGGGCCAGGTGCAGCCCGGCCTCCACCAGCAGCCCGACCCGGATCGTCCAGGTCGCCGTCACCCGGGCGATCAGCCGGTCGCCGACCACCGAGCCGAGCACGCCGCCGGCGGCCATGCAGGTGAACAGCAGCCCGTAGCCGACCGACCCGAGGTGCAGCCGCTGCGAGGCGAGCAGGACCAGCACCGCGGTCGCGGCGGTCAGCGTCACGTTCAGCAGCCCGATCAGCACCGCCATGGTGCGCAGCAGCCGCTGCCGCACCAGCCAGCGCAGGCCCTCCGCCATCTCCCCGACGACCGAGCGCGGCCCGGCGGGCCCCGGCTGCGGGCCGCTCGCCGGGGCCGCCCGGTAGACGCCGCCGACCAGGCCGATCAGGACGGCGCTGGCGGCGTACGTGGCGGCGTTGGCGAGGAACGGCAGGCCGGCGGCCAGCACGAACAGGAACCCGCCGAGCGGCCCGGCGACCATCTGCTGCATCAGGGTGGCACCGCCGAACAGCAGTCCGTTCGCCCGTTCCAGGCGCTCCCGGGGCACCACCGCCGGGAGGACCGCCTGACTCGCCGCGCGGAACACGATCTCGCCGGTGTTGACCACGAACAGCACGGCGTAGAGCAGCGGGAGGCCGGCGTGCCCGGTCGCGACCGCCGCGGCCAGCACCCCCATCGCGACGACCCGCACCCAGTCCACCACGACCATCAGCCGGCGCCGGTCGGTCCGGTCGACCAGCACCCCGCCGGGCAGCGCGAACAGCAGCCAGGGCAGCCAGCCGACCCCGGCGGCGGCGGAGACCAGCAGCGGATCGTCCGTCCGGGCGGCGACCAGCAGCGGGGTCGCCACCATCGCCAGTCCGCTGCCCAGCGCCGAGGTCGTACTCGCCGCCCAGAGTCTGACGAACCGCCCGCCGAGCCGCGCCACCCCGTTGTCGTCCATGGCGCGCGAACCTACCAGAGCGCACACGGACGGTCCTCGGAGTTTCGCCGGCTCAGCCCTGGCCGGCCGTGCGGCGTTCGAAGACCTCGGGGCGGGCGGTGCCGAGCGCGGTGGCCAGCGCGCCCCGCAGGACGGCCTCGTCGCCGAGGACGCTGGCGGCCAGCCGGGGGCGCAGCGGGGTGAGACGGTACAGGGCCTGTTCCACGGGTTCGAGCAGCAGGTCCGCGCCGTGGCCGAGGCCGCCGCCGAGCACCACCAGGTCGGGGTCGAGCACCGCAGAGACGACCGCCAGCGAGTAGGCGAGCTGCTCGGCCTCCCGGCGGACGGCCTCGGCGGCCCGCGGGTCGCCGGCCCGGGCGGCGGCGAAGACCTGCTTGGCCGTCAGCGGCCCCGCCAGGCCGAGTTCCGTGGCCGAGCGCACCACGGACTGGGCGGCGGCGGCCTCCTCCAGGGTGCCGCGGCCCGGCAGCGGGAGGAGCCCGATCTCGCCGGCCGCGCCGTGCGCACCGCGCTGCAGTTCGCCGTCGGCGACCACGCCCATCCCGAGGCCGGTCCCGATCAGCAGGTAGACGAAGAGCCGGCTGCCGGCGCCCGCGCCGCACGCGTACTCGCCGAGGGCGGCCAGGTTGGCGTCGTTGTGCACGCTGATCCGGGTCTCCAGCCCGGCCTCGATCCGGGGAGGTTGGGCGCGTACTGCACGCGCTGCTCGGTCTCGTCCCAGACGCCCGGGCTGCCGATCGCCGCGTGCACCACGTCGGCGGGGCCGAGGCCGGCCTCGGCGGTGGCGGTGCGGGCGGCGGCGATCACCGCGTCGGCGACGGCGTTGGCGGTACGGCCCCGGTTGGGAACGTCCTGTCGGGTGACGATCCCGCCGGCGAGGTCGGCGAGGGCGACCCGCAGCCGGGCCCGGCCGATGTCGATGCCCAGCACGTGTCCGGCCGTCGGGTCCGGTTCGTAGAGCACCGCGATCCGGCCGCGTTCGGGGGCCAGCAGGCCGGCCTCGCGGACCAGGCCGGCCTGCTCCAGGGTGGCGAGCGCGGCCGAGACGGTGGGTTTGGACAGCCCCGTGTCGCGGGCCAGCTGGGCCCGGGAGGAGGGGCCGCCGGTGCGCAGCCGTTCGAGCAGCAGCCACTCGTTGTTGCTGCGCAGACGCTGTCTGCTCCACGGTTGCGGCGCGTGGAGCTGCCGCATCGGTCCCGGAGCGGCCTCCGGGCCGTCGGCCGGCGCGGGGCGGGGGCTCATCGGTTCCTCCGGGCGGTTGCAGCTGTCGTCCGGCGGCAACTCTATGCAATCGGCGGCCGGGGCCGGGGCGGCTCGGTCCGGCCGGCCGGCCGGCCGGGTCAGCCGGCCCCGACCGCCACCCGCTGGGCCAGCAGCACCCGGGCCCGGGCGAGGGCCGCGCCGGGGTCCCGCACTCCGGTGTAGACGCAGACCGTGTACAGCGCGTCCTCCTGCCGGCGCCGGGCCTTCCGGTCGGGTGCCGGCAGGCCGGCCAGGCCGTCGAGCTCGCGGACGAGCCGGTCGAGTGCGGTGTAGTCGATCAGCGGCATGGAACCACTCCGTAGCGAAGGCGGTGAGTCGGAAGGCGGGTACCCGCGATCCCCGGAGGCAACCCGCAGGCCGCGAACGTTCCCGGTTCTTCCCCCGCTCCCCTCCCCAACCGGCACAAACCACCCACAGTCCGGCGCGGCCGTCCGCTCCCGACGGGGTGGCACCCGAATGGCCGTACCGGCACCGCCCCAAGATTGTTTCGAATGGCGCGACCGCACGGATCGCCGGACACTCGGAGTCCGGGGGGCATCTCGACGTATTGAGAGGCGACCCGTGAAATCACGATCCACCGGGATTGTCGTCGGCGCTGCGGCGGCATCCCTTCTTCTTGCGCTCACCTCCTGCGGCAGCGCCGCCCAGTCGACGGGCTCCTCCTCCTCCGGAAGCGGCAGCGGAACCGGAGCGGTGAAGATCGGTGTACTCCTTCCGGAGTCCAAGACCACCCGCTACGAGCAGTTCGACAAGCCGTTGCTGGAGGCCCGGATCAAGGAGCTGGCCCCGAACGCGCAGATCGACTACTACAACGCCAACCAGGACGCCACGCTCCAGCAGACCCAGGTCGACACGGCCCTCACCAAGGGCAACCAGGTCCTGGTGCTGGACGCGGTGGACGCCAAGTCCATCCAGGCCTCGGTCCAGAAGGCGCACGACGCCGGCGTCAAGGTGGTCGCCTACGACCGGCTGGCACAGGGCCCGGTCGACTCGTACGTGTCCTTCGACAACAACAAGGTCGGCCAGCTGCAGGGCGAGGCGCTGGTCGCCGCGATCGGCGACAAGGCCTCGGCCGGCAAGATCATCATGATCAACGGCTCTCCCACCGACCCGAACGCGGCCCAGTTCAAGGCCGGCGCGCACAGCGCCATCGACGGGAAGCTGACCATCGGCAAGGAGTACGACACCCCCAACTGGGACCCGAACAACGCCAACCAGGAGGCCGCCGCGGGCATCACCGCCATCGGCGCCCCGAACGTGGTCGGGGTCTACTCGGCCAACGACGGCATGGCGGCGGGTATCTCGACCGCGCTGAAGGCGGCCAACCTCAGCGTCCCGCTGACCGGCCAGGACGCCCAGCTGGACGCCGTGCAGCGGATCCTGATCGACACCCAGACGATGTCCATCTACAAGCCGTACAAGCCGGAGACGGACATCGCGGGCGCGATGGCCGTGCAGCTGGCGCAGGGCAAGACGCTCGGGAAGGACCTGGTGCCCACCACCGTCACCAGCGGCAGCGGGCAGACCGTGCCGGCCAATCTGATCACGCCGATCGTGCTGGTCAAGGACAACATCAAGAGCACCGTGGTCGCGGACGGCCTCTACACCGTGGCGCAGATCTGCACGCCCGACTACGCCGCGGCCTGCACCGCCGCAGGGCTCCAGTAACCGACCGTCGTCCAGGAGGAGTTGATAGCCATGGCGGGTCCTCCCGTGCTGGCGCTGCGTAGCATCTCCAAGCGGTTCGGCGCGGTGCAGGCCCTCACCGAGGTCGAGATGGAGGTGGCGGCAGGCGAGGTGGTCGCCCTGGTGGGCGACAACGGCGCCGGCAAGTCCACGCTGGTGAAGGCGATCGCCGGGGTCAACCAGCCCGACGAGGGCGTCATCGAGTGGCAGGGCCGGTCGGTGAACATCCACCGGCCGCAGGACGCCCAGCACCTCGGCATCGCCACCGTCTACCAGGACCTCGCGCTCTGCGACAACCTCGACGTGGTCGGCAATCTCTTCCTCGGACGCGAGCTGAAGCGCTACGGGGTGCTCAACGAGGTCGCGATGGAGAAGCGCTCGCGCGAGCTGCTCAACACGCTGTCGATCCGGATCCCGAGCGTGCGGATCCCGATCGCCTCGCTCTCCGGAGGCCAGCGGCAGACCGTGGCGATCGCCCGGGCGCTGATCGGCGAGCCCAAGATCGTCATTCTGGACGAACCCACCGCCGCCCTCGGCGTGGAGCAGACCGCCCAGGTCCTCGACCTGGTGGAGCGGCTCCGCGACCGGGGGCTCGGCGTGATCCTGGTCAGCCACAACATGGCCGACGTGATGGCGGTGGCCGACAGGGTGGCGGTGCTGCGGCTGGGCCGCAACAACGGCGTCTTCGACGTCCGGTACACCAACCAGCAGGAGATCATCTCCGCCATCACCGGCGCCACCGACAACGCCGTGACCCGGCGGCAGGCCCGCGGCCAGGAGGGGACCTCATGAACGGCGACGAGCGCCGCGAGTCGGGGCGCGGACCGCTCCCCGAGGACAGCATGTCCAGGGACGGGGTGAACGCCCCCGTCCCGGTCGCGCACGACGCGACCCCCGCCGTCGACCCACGTCTGATCGTCCGACAGGAGGGTCTCAGCGGATATCTCGGCGAGTTCAAGCGACGGCTGAGCAGCGGCGAACTCGGCTCGCTGCCCGTGGTGCTGGCACTGATCGTGATCTGGGCGGTGTTCGGCAGTCTCGACAGCACCTTCCTGTCCGCGCAGAACCTCTCCAACCTGTCCCAGCAGATCGTCGGCACCGGCATGATCGCCATCGGTGTGGTCTTCGTGCTGCTGCTCGGCGAGATCGACCTGTCGGTGGGCTCGGTCAGCGGCCTGTGTGCCGCGATCTTCGCGGTGCTCAACGTGACCCACGGCGTCAACCAGTGGCTGGCGGTGCTCGCGGCCCTGGTGGGCGGTGCGCTGGTCGGTGCGATCCAGGGTGTCTTCTTCGCCAAGGTCGGTGTGCCGGCCTTCGTCGTCACCCTCGCCGGTAACCTCGGCTGGAACGGCCTGATGCTGCAGATCCTGGGATCCAGCGGCACGATCAACCTGTCCGGCACCGACGCCGTCTCCAAGCTGTACACCACCATCTACAGCCAGACCATCGTCGCCTACGCGGTGGCGGCCATCGGCGTCCTGCTCTTCCTCGGCGCCTCGCTGTTCGACACCCGGCGGCGCAAGGCGGCCGGGGTGCCGTCCCGTCCGCCGGCGGACATCGCCCTGCGGACGGTGGCGCTGGCCGTGGTCGCGTTCGTGGCCGCGTACACGCTGAACCAGTACAAGGGGCTGCCGCTGGCCCTGCTGATCTTCCTGATCTTCATCGTGGTGCTGGACTTCGTGCTCCGCCGCACCACCTACGGGCGCCAGATCTTCGCCCTCGGCGGCAACATCGAGGGTGCCCGGCGAGCCGGTATCAACGTGTCCTGGATCAGGATCTCGGTGTTCTCGATCTGTTCGACCATGGCCGCCGTCGGCGGTCTGTTCCTGGCCGCGCAGATCCAGTCCGCCAGCCAGACCTCCGGCGGCGGCAACCTGCTGATGAACTGCATCGCGGCGGCCGTCATCGGCGGCACCAGCCTCTTCGGCGGCCGGGGCAGCACCTGGTCGGCGCTGCTCGGTGCACTGGTGATCGGCTCGATCCAGTCCGGGATGAACATCATGGGCCTGAGCAACGCCATCCAGTTCATGGTCACCGGTGCGGTGCTGCTGGCCGCGGTCGTGATCGACTCGCTGTCGCGCCGGAGCCAGAAGGCGGCCGGCCGCGCCTGACCGGTACGTCCTGCGGGTGAGCCCCGGTACGGTCCGCGGACCGTACCGGGGCTCACCCGCGGGGGGCTACTCGCTCTTGATCGCGTCCAGCACGTTCAGGCGGGCGGCCCGGCGGGACGGCCAGGCGGCGGCCAGCAGGCCGATCACGGCGGCCAGCACCAGGAAGAGCAGGATCCGCACCGGCGGGACGACGGTGGTGAGGTCCTTGAAACTACTGGTCAGCGTCCGGTTGCCGGCCCAGGCGACCACCGTCCCCAGCAGGACGCCGATCACCGCGCCGAACAGCGCGATCAGCAGCGACTCCAGCCGGACCATCCGGCCGATCCCCCGCCGGTCGAGCCCGATCGCCCGCAGCATGCCGATCTCGCGGCGGCGTTCGAAGACCGACATCGCCATGGTGTTGACCACGCCCAGCACGGCGACCACCACGGACATGCCCAGCAGGCCGTACATGATGTTCAGGACGGCGGTGACCATCTCGCGGGACTCGGCCTTCAGGTCGGCCCGGCCCTTGACCGCGATCAGCGGGTTGCCGCCGGTGGCGTCCTTGATCGCCTGCTTGAGCCCGGCGTCGGCGCCGTTCGCGCCCTTGACCAGGACCTTGCTCAGCCCAACGCCGGGGGCGTGCGGGGCGACCAGGGAGTCGGGGACGAGCATCCCGCCCAGCGAGGCGGAGTTCTCCAGCACACCGCCGACCGTCAGCGTCCCGGTGGCGCCGTCCGGGTACCGGACCTCCACGGTGTCGCCCGGCCGGAGGTGCCAGTACCCGGCGTAGCCCGCGCTGACCAGCACCTTCCCCTGGCGCAGCGCGTCCGGCGAGCCCTCCTTGACCGCGAGGGTGGCCACCTCGCCGATGGTCGCCGCGTCGACGCCGGTCACCCAGGTGGTCTCCTGGCCGACCTCGACCTCCACCGTCCGCTCGACGCTGCTGGCGGCCACCCCGGGAGCCTTGGCGATCTGGGCCCCGACCTCGGGCGAGAGCACCGAGTAGTTCGCCATGGTCACGGTGTAGTCGGCGCGGTCGTCCACGTCGGCGGCCCGGTCCACGGCCCGGTTGACCGAGGCGCCGACCACGGTGAGCGCGGTGATCAGAGTGACGCCGATGGTCAGCGCGGAGGCGGTGGCGGCGGTCCGGCGCGGGTTGCGCAGCGCGTTCTCCCGGGCGAGCTTGCCGGGCATGCCGTACAACCGCTGCAGCAGCGGGGAGAAGAGCGCGATCAGCGGGCGGGACAGCAGCGGGGTCAGCACGAACACGCCGACCAGCAGCGCGCCCGCGCCGGCCCCGACCGCGCTGGTGCTCTTGGTCGCGGCGCCCAGCAGCAGCCCGGCGGCGCCCAGCAGGCCGATCACGCCACCGATCAGGTTGCGGACCAGCAGGCTCTTCTGGGTGGCCGGCTGCTCACCGCTGCCCATCGCGGCGACCGGGGCGATCCGGGCCGCACGGCGGGCGGGCAGCCAGGCCGCCATCACGGTGACCGCAACGCCGACGCCGAGCGTGATCAGTACGGTCGTGGGGGCCAGCACCAGCGGGCCGTCCGGGAGGTTGGCGTCCAGCGGGCCGTTCACCAGGGCCTTGAGCCCGACCGCGATGCCGGTGCCGGTGACCAGACCACCGGCAGAGGCGACGGTGCCGATCAGCAGGGCCTCGGCCAGCACCGACCGGGTGATCTGGCGGCGGCCGGCGCCGACGGCGCGCAGCAGCGCGATCTCGCGGGTGCGCTGGGCGATCAGCATGGTGAAGGTGTTGGCGATGATGAAGATGCCGACGAACAGCGAGATGCCGGCGAAGACCAGCAGTGCCTGACTGAGGCCCTTGGTGGTCTCGGCGATCGCCTTGTCCTGCTCGGCGGCGAGGTCGGCGCCGGTCTTCGCGGTGACCGCGTCGGCCTTCGGCAGGGCCTGCCGGACCAGGGCGAGCAGCTGCCGGTCGTCGGTGCCCGGCTTCGCCTTCACGTCGATGGCGTCGAACTGGCCGGGGTGGGTCAGGTAGAGCCGCTGCGCGGTGGCGGTGTCGAAGGCCGCCAGCGAGCCGCCGGCCTGCACCCGCGGGTCCCTGGTGTCCAGCAGGCCGGTGAGCCTGAGCTCCATCACCGGGCCGTTGACGGCCACCCGGACGGTGTCGCCGACCCCGAAGCCGCCCTTGCGGGCCGTGTGGGTGTCCAGCGCGACCTCGCTGGCGCTCCGCGGGCCGCGGCCCTCGACCAGCGGGTAGCGGCTGTCCGTACCGTCCGCGCCCGGCACGTAGTTGGTGCCGGTGGTGGAGAAGCCGTCCCCGATCAGGTTGCCCTTGCGGTCCGCGATACCGGCGAAGCCTGACACCACGCCGCGGGCGTCGGCGGCACCGGGCAGCTGCGCGATCCTGCTGCGCACCTCCTCGGTGAGCGCGGGGCCGGTCGAGCCGCGGCCGCCGCGGTCGTAGGACCGGCTGACGGCGCCGTCGTCCGTGACGGCGACCGCCACGTCGGTGAAGCTCCTGGCGTTCTGGGACTTGAGCGCGGAGCCCAGGGTGTCGGTGAAGACCATGGTGCCGGCGACGAAGGCGGTGCCGAGCATGATGGCGAGCGCGGTCATCAGCAGGCGGCCCTTGTGGGCCAGCACGTTGCGCAGTGCGGTGCGGTACATGGGTGTCCTGAAGTCGGAGGTGCGGGGCGGCGGTTGGCCGGGCGTCAGCTGGTGCGGCCCTTGGCGTCGAAGCGGCGCATCCGGTCGAGGACGGTGTCGGCGGTGGGGTGGTGGAGTTCGTCGACGATGCGGCCGTCGGCGAGGAAGACGACGCGGTCGGCGTAGGAGGCGGCGACGGGGTCGTGGGTGACCATGACGACGGTCTGGCCGAGTTCGCGCACGGAGTTGCGCAGGAAGGAGAGGATCTCGGCGCCGGAGCGGGAGTCGAGGTTGCCGGTGGGTTCGTCGGCGAAGACGATGTCGGGCCGGGAGGCGAGGGCGCGGGCGCAGGCGACGCGCTGCTGCTGGCCGCCGGAGAGCTGGGAGGGGCGGTGGCTGAGGCGGCCGGAGAGGCCGACGGTGTCGACGACGGTGTCGAGCCAGGCCTGGTCGGGCTTGCGGCCGGCGATGTCCATGGGGAGGGTGATGTTCTCCAGGGCGGTCAGGGTGGGGAGCAGGTTGAAGGCCTGGAAGACGAAGCCGATGCGGTCGCGGCGCAGTCGGGTGAGCTGCTTGTCCTTGAGGCCGACGAGTTCGACGTCGCCGATGGTGGCGGAGCCGGAGGAGACGGTGTCGAGGCCGGCCATGCAGTGCATGAGGGTGGACTTGCCGGAGCCGGAGGGGCCCATGATGGCGGTGAACTCGCCCTGGCCGAAGGCCACGCTCACGTCGTCCAGCGCCACCACCCGGGTCTCGCCCTCGCCGTAGACCTTGTTGAGGCCGGTGGCGCGGGCGGCGGCGGTGGTGGTCGTCATGGTGCTCACGAGGGGCTCCTGGCTGGGTCGGGATTGCGTGGGTCCCGTCCATCCTCGGTGGCGTGTCGGCGCAGGCTGTCGGCCTGCCGGACGGTTGGGCGCACCCCGCTCGGTCGGGGCGGCGGGGGCCGCTCTCCTCCTTTCGGATGACCCGACCCCGGCCTCGGGACGTACCGGGGGGTGGGGTGAACCGAACCCCCGGGTTCCGTGCTGCCCCCCTCGTACCGGGCGGGCGGCCGCGGAAGGCTGGAATCACCCCCGAGAAGCCGTCGGGGCATCCGATCCGCTCCTCGTCCACCTGGTGGTCCCCATGAACACAGCACCCTCCGTCCTCGCCCGCGGCCTGCGCACCGCCCTCACCGAGCCCTTCCGGCCCGACACCTGGCGGCGGGTCGGCTATCTGCTGCTCGCGCTGCCGGTCGGGCTGCTCGCCGTACCCCTGGCGCTGATGGGCGGCCCCGCGGGCCGGCTCCAGCGGGGGCTGGTGGCACGGCTGCTCGGCCGGCGGATCGAGGAACCGGCCGGCGGCCGGCCCGCGGCCCTGGCGCACGCGGTGCTCGCACTGCCGCTCAACGCGGTCGGCCTGGTGACCACGGTCTACGGCTGGTCGCTGGTACCGCTCAACCTGGGCTGGCCGCTGCGCCCGCTGCTCGGCATGGGCACCGGCGACTACGCCGAGGCCTGGGGCGGCCCGACCTTCGCCGGGGCCTGGGCACTGCACGCGCTGGCCGGCGGGGTCGGCTTCCTGCTGCTGATGCCCTGGGTCGGCCGCGGTCTGACCGCCCTTCAGGCCCGGCTGGCCGTCGGCCTGCTCGGCCCCCGGCGGATCGGCGCCGGGCGCGCCGTCCTGCTCGCCGCGCTGGTGGCGGCGGTGGGGACCGCGGTCGCCGTCCCCGTCGCCCACCAGCTCTAGGCTTTCGCGCATGCTCTCCCGTGCCGCCGACCTCGCCGCCGCGCCGTTCCGCCGCCGGGCCCTGGCCGCTCTGCTCTACGCCCTGCTCGCGCCGGTACCGGCGCTGGCCGGCGCCGCGCTGGTGCTGGCCGGGCTGCTGGCCGGCGGCGTGCTCTCGGTGACCCCGCTCGGGCCGTGGCTGATCGCGCTCACCGTCCGCGGGGCGCGCGGCCTCGGCGCCGTCCAGCGTGCGCTCGCCCGGCGGCTGCTCGGCCTGGCCGTGGAGCCGCCGGCGCCGGTCGGCGCGGCCGGGGCCTTCGCCTGGCGGCGGGCGGTGCTGGGCGACCGGGCCGGCTGGCGGGCGGTCGGGGCGGCGCTGGCCACCCCGCTGACCGCCCTGCTGCCGCTGCCGGCCGTGCTGTTCGGCTACGTGTACGGGGTGCTGCTGGCCGCGCACCCGCTGCTCCAACGGTGGAACCGCTTCACCGTGCACGCCGCGGACGGCTCGGTACGGCATGTCTCGCTGGAGGTGGGCGGGGTGCAGTGGGACACCTGGCCGCGCTGGCTGGTCCCGTGCGCCGTGGGGCTGTGCCTGCTGGCCGCGGCGCCCTGGCTGGTGCGGCGGACACTCGCACCGCAGTGCGCCCTGCTGCGCTCCCTGCTCGGCCCGGACGCGGCGGACCGGCGGATCCGGGACCTGGAGGAGACCAGGACCCAGGCCGTCGACGACGCCGCGGCCACCTTGCGGCGGATCGAACGCGACCTGCACGACGGCACCCAGGCCCGGCTGGTGGGACTGGGGATGCATCTGACGGTGATCCGCGAACTGGTGCTGGCCGGCGCCGGGCGCGAGCAGCTGCTGCCCGTACTGGAGACGGCGCAGGGCAACGCCAAGCAGGCCGTCGCCGACCTGCGCGACCTGGTCCGGGGCATCCACCCGCCGGCGCTGGACAGCGGGCTGGCGACCGCGCTGGAGACGCTGGCCGCCGACTGTCCGCTGCCGGTGGAGGTGACGGTGGAGCTGCCCCGGCGGCCCTCCCCCGCGGTCGAGTCGATCGCGTACTTCTGCGCCGCGGAGCTGCTGGCGAACGCCGTCAAGCACAGCGGCGCCCGGCAGGTGCGGATCGCGGTGGCCGCCGAGCCGGGCGAGGTGCTGCGGCTGGCCGTCCGGGACGACGGCCGCGGCGGCGCGGTGGTCGGCGCCGGCAGCGGACTGTCCGGCCTGCGGGCCCGGGCCAGGACCGTCGACGGTAGCCTGACCTGCGACAGCCCGCGCGGCGGACCGACCGAGGTCACCGTCCGGCTGCCGTACTGACCGGGCCGGACGGGGGAGGAACCGCGGATGCGGGTGGTGATCGCCGAGGACTCGGCCATCCTGCGGGAGGGGCTGGCCCAACTGCTCGCCCTGCGCGGGGTCGAGGTGGTCGCCGCGGTCGGGGACGGCGAGGCGCTGCTGGCCGCCGTCGCCGAGCACCGGCCGGACGCCGCGGTGGTGGACGTACGGATGCCGCCGACCCAGACCGACGAGGGGCTGCGGGCGGCGGTGACGATCCGCCAGGAGCACCCCGGCGTCGGCGTGCTGATCTTCTCCCAGTACGTGGAGACCAGGTACGCCGCCCAGCTGCTCGGCAGCGACTGCGCCGGCGTGGGCTACCTGCTGAAGGAACGGGTCGTCGACCTCGACGAGTTCACGGACGCGCTCGCCCGGGTCGCGGCCGGCGGCACCGCCCTCGATCCGCAGGTGGTCTCCCAGCTCTTCGGCGCGAGCCGCCGGGCCGCCACGCTCGACGCGCTCACCCCGCGCGAGCGCGAGGTGCTCGCGCTGATGGCCGAGGGCCGCACCAACCAGTCGATCGCGGACCTCCTGGTGATCTCCGGGCGCGCGGTCGAGAAGCACATCGCCAACATCTTCACCAAGCTCGACCTGCCCGCCTCGGACGGCGGCCACCGCCGCGTCCTGGCCGTGCTGCGCCACCTGGAGAGCGGGGGCTGACCGGCCGCGGCCCGCTCACGGGCTCACGCCGTCGTACAGGTACGGCGGTGTCCGGCTCCGGCGGGCGCGCCACAGCGCGGTGAACCAGGGCTGCTGTGCGGGGTGCAGGCCGGCCAGCCAGTCCCGGTGGCTGCGCCAGTCGTAGGCGTCGTGTTCCGCGCTGAGGACGGGAGCGCCCGCCGCAGTACCGCCGTCGAAGCAGAAGTCGATCACCGGCGGCCAGCCGTCGGAGGCACGGCGGTAGTCGACGGCGAGCAGCGGCAGCGGGCCGTCGACCCGCAGGCCGGTCTCCTCGTGGGTCTCGCGCACGGCCGTGCGGCAGGGGCGCTCGCCGTGGTCGGCCAGGCCGCCGGGGAGTTGCCACCAGACCGGGTGCGCGGGGTAGGCCCGGGCCTGGCGGAGCATCAGGATCCGGTCGTCCGCGTCGGTGAGCAGCACCCCCGCCGACACCACGTGCTTGGGCAGGGTGGCCGCGAACCGGTCGGGCGGGAGGGTCTCGGTCGTCACACTGGTGCTCCTTCGTCGCTCGGGAGGAGAGCTCCCCGCCGCGGCCCCGGGCCATGCACCGACCGGAATGGACGGACAATCGCACCGCGCCCGGTTCCGCCTCAGAACGAGCCGTGGCGGCCCTCCCCGGCGGCGAAGCGGGCCGCACCGGCCGCGGTGTCCGAGGCGAGCGAAATACGGCCGTGGGCCCACTCGTTGGCCATCGCCGCGGGCTCGGCGAGGCCGTCCTGTTCGAGCAGCGAGAGCCGGTCGTGGCGCAGGCAGGTCTGGGGGAAGCGGGCGAGCTCGGCGGCCAGCGCCTCGGCGGCGGCCCGTTCGGTGCCGGCCGGCACCAGGCGGTCGGCCAGACCGATCCGGTACGCCTCCTCGGCGTCGACCGGGCGGCCGGTCAGGACCAGGTCCATGGCCCGGCCCGTGCCGATCAGACGGGGCAGCCGGACGGTGCCGCCGTCGATCAGCGGGACGCCCCAGCGGCGGCAGAAAACGCCGAACACCGCGTCCTGCGCGGCGACCCGCAGGTCGCACCAGAGCGCCAGTTCGAGTCCGCCGGCCACCGCGTGGCCGGCCACGGCGGCGATCACCGGCTTGCCCAGGCGCAGCCGGGTGGGGCCCATCGGGCCCGGTCCGTCCCCGGCGAGGCGGTTGCCGCGCCCGGTACCGACCGCCTTGAGGTCCGCGCCGGCGCAGAAGGTGCCGCCCTCGCCCCAGAGGACGGCCACCGAGGCGCTGTCGTCGGCGTCGAACTCCTCGAAGGCTTCGAGCAGGGCGGCCGCGGTCGGCCCGTCCACCGCGTTGCGGGCCTCGGGGCGGGCCAGGACCACCGTTCTGACCGGGCCGCACTGTTCGACCCGCACCGCGTCCTTCGCCACCGTGTCTTTCGCCACCGCGTCCGCCTCCGTCGCGCTCCCGAGCCGTACCTGTCGGGCCATCATGCCCCCGCGGCCCCGCGGCCGCCGTTTTCGTCCTCTTGACGATAATGATCTCGGCCAGTTATCGTCAGGTGGACGAGAAAGGGGGCCAGCCATGGCCGACATCACCAGGCGATTCGGATTCCGCCACCTGCGCGCCGCACCCACGGCCCACATCCGGCACCTGCGCAGCGGCACGCTCGCCCACGAGGGCACCGGCCTCGCCTTCTGGTTCCGCCCGCTCACCGCGGCGATCTCCGAAGTCCCCGCCGACGACCGGGAGCTGGCGATGATCTGCCACGCCCGCACGGCCGACTTCCAGGACCTCACCGTCCAGGCCACCGTCACCTACCGGATCACCGATCCGGTCGTGGCGGCCACCCGGGTGGACTTCGGCATCGACCCCGACACCGGCGCCTGGCGGGCCGAGCCGCTGGACCAGCTCGGCACCCTGCTCACCGAGAGCGCCCAGCAGCACGCCCTGGAGCTGATCGCCGGCCTGACGCTCTCGCAGGCGCTCGCCGCCGGGGTGACCCCCGTCCGCGAGAAGATCGGCGCCGGCCTGACCACGGACCCGCGGCTCACCGAGACCGGGCTCGCCGTGATCGCCGTCCGGGTCACCGCGCTGCGACCCGAGGCCGAGCTGGAGCGCGCGCTGCGCACCCCGGCGCGCGAGCTGGTCCAGCAGGAGGCCGACCGGGCCACGTACGAGCGCCGCGCGGTCGCCGTCGAGCGTGAGCGCGCCATCGCCGAGAACGAGTTGGCCAGCAAGATCGAGCTGGCCCGCCGCGAGGAGGACCTGGTCGCCCAGCAGGGCGCCAACGCCCGTCGACAGGCCGAGCAGAACGCCGCCGCCGACCGGGTCCGGGCCGACTCGGAGGCCGCCCGCCGCACCCGGATCGCCACCGCCGAGGCCGAGGCCGCCCGGATCCTGGCGGACGCCCAGGCCGACTCCGAGCGGGTGCTCGGCGAGGCCAGGGCCGCCTCCGAGGAGGCCTGGCTGCTCGCCCACCAGCAGGCCGGGCCGGAGCTGCTGCACGCGCTGGCGCTGAGCAAGCTGGCCGAGCACCTGCCGAAGATCGACAGCATCACGCTCAGCCCGGACGTGCTGACCGGCCTGCTCACCCGGCTCGGCCGGGCCGGGGCCGCCGAGGGCGAGGGCCGATGAGCCTGGCGCCACGGGCGGTGGTGGTCCACCGCCGCACCGAGTACGAGGAGTTGATCGCCCGGCACGGCTCCCGCGGGCAGGCGGCGTTCTTCCTGTCCACCCGGGGCCGGACCCTGGACGAGGTGGAGCAGCGCCACCACCGCGCCCTGGCCGCCCTGGCGGAGGTGGCCGCGGCCGTGCCGCTGGACTGGCGCCGCAGCCGGGTGGAGCGCGCCGACCTGGACCGCTTCCTGTTCACCCCCGAGGACGTCCTGGTGGTGGTCGGCCAGGACGGACTGGTGGCCAACGCCGCCAAGTACCTCGCCGGGCAGCCGGTGGTGGGGATCGACACCGAGCCCGGCCGCGGCCTCGGGGTGCTCGTCCGGCACCGGGCGGCGGACGCGGCCCGGGTGCTGCGCGCGGTCGCCGCCCCGGGCGGCGACCGCCACCTGGAGGAGCGCACCATGGTCGAGGCGGTCGCCGACGACACCCAGCGGCTGCTCGCCCTCAACGAGATCTACCTCGGCCAGCACAGCCACCAGACCGCCCGCTACCGGCTCGCGGCGGCCGACGGCGCCGAGGAGTCGCAGGCCTCCTCCGGGGTTCTGGTCGGCACCGGCACCGGGGCGACGGGCTGGTGCCGCTCGACCTGGCTGGAACGGCGCAGCAGCCTCGACCTGCCGGGGCCGGGCGCGCCGGCGGTGGCCTGGTTCGTCCGGGAGGCCTGGCCGTCGCCGCTCACCGGCACCGGACAGGTGCAGGGGCTGCTGGCGGGCGGCGAGCGGCTCACGCTGACCGTCGAGTCGGACCAGCTGGTGGCTTTCGGAGACGGTGTCGAGTCCGACGCGCTGCGGCTAACCTGGGGTCAGACCGTCCGGGTCGGCGTGGCGGCGGAGCGGCTGCGCCTGTTCGGCTGAGCGGCCGCCCGTCGGCGGCACCGGCGACGCCGGTGCGCGAAGTAAAGATTCCGCGACCAGGGCGTGTCGATCCTGTGATGATCCGCAGGCGAAGGACAGCCTCCGGCACCGATGGGCCGAACGCCCGTTCCCGCCGGGCGCACCCCCGCCCGGC
The DNA here is from genome assembly GCF_041434935.1 of Kitasatospora sp. NBC_00374. Lineage (NCBI taxonomy): Bacteria > Bacillati > Actinomycetota > Actinomycetes > Kitasatosporales > Streptomycetaceae > Kitasatospora > Kitasatospora sp. NBC_00374. Next base: position 1,755,263 of record NZ_CP107964.1, read on the forward strand.
GGCCGCGCGCCGGGCGCTCCGCCTTCCCCGGCCCACCACCCGACCGAATCCGGCCGACCGTGCGGACTCCGGTGCCGGGAGGCGTGACACGCAGTACGTTAGCTCTGACGCGTACAGATCGCAGCCAGGATCCGCCCAGTTGATATTCAGTCAGGAAAAGTTTTCCAAAGAGGTATTAAAGTCACCACCGTGGCGGTAAAAACGTCTTCAGAGCGTGCGGGATCCGCTGTCGCGCCCGACAGCGCGCTGCCGGGCCACTGCCACCCAGGGTCGGCTGCGCACGCGGCAGAGTTCGGAGGGGGTAAGCGTGTCGAAGCCGGACACGACCGCGCGTGCGACCGTCACCGTGGACAGCAAGAAGCTCAGCAGCACACCGTCGAGCAGCACACCGTCGACCACCGCGGCGTCGAACACCACGGCGTCGAACACCACGGCGCACCGGCCGCAGCCGGTGGCCGGGGACGCCCGACGGCGCAGGATCGACGGGCTGCTGCGCCACTCGCCGCTGCAGCCGGTGTTCCGCGCCCTGTCCTCCCGGCGGCTGGCCGTGCTGGCCTACCACGGGATCGACGACCCGACGGCGTTCGCCGCCCAGATGGAGCGCCTGGTACGCACCGCGAGCCCGGTCTCGCTCGGCGAGTTGCAGCGCTGCGTGACGGAGCGGCGCCCGCTGCCGCCGCGCAGCGTGCTGGTCACCTTCGACGACGGTGACCGCAGCGTCCTCACCCACGGCCTGCCCGTGCTCGCCCGGCTGCGGATTCCCGCCGCGGCCTTCGTGGTGACCGAACTCATCGACACCGACCACCCGTTCTGGTGGTCCGAGGCCGCGTTCCTGGCCGGTCACGGCGGCACCGCGCAGGCACTGCCCGGCTGTCCGCCGCAGAACACCGTGGGCCGGCTGAAGGCCCTGCCGGACGCGGACCGCCGCCGCAGCCTGCAGGAGCTGCGCGCCACCGCCGCCATCCGGGCCCCGCGGCAGGCCCAGCTCACCCGTACCGACCTGACCGAACTGCGCTCGGCCGGCGTGGCGATCGGGAACCACACCGACTCCCACCCGTGCCTGGACCGCTGCGCGGACGGCACCGCCCGCACCGAGGTCACCGAGGCCCACCGCCTGCTGACCGGCTGGCTGGGCGAGGCGCCCACCGCCTTCGCCTACCCGAACGGCAACCGGGACGAGCGCACCGAGGCGCTGCTCGGCGAGCTCGGCTACCGGCTGGGCTTCCTGTTCAACCACCGACACGATTCCCTGCTGCCGCCCGACCCGCTGCGGATCAACCGGCTGCGGGTCAACTCCGACACCACCCGGCACCGCTTCGACACCATCCTGTCCGGCCTGCACCCGGCCGTGCACCGGATCCGCGGCGGCTGCTGACACCCCGTCGGGCACCGGCCCGGCCCCCGAACGCCGCCGCACCCGCCGGCCACCCCGCCCTGACAGGCGGTCGGCGGGTGCGGCGGCCTCACTCGTCGGTGCGGCCGCACTGCCTGGTGCGGCCGCACGGCTCGGTGCGGCCTCACTACTCGATGTAGGACTCCAGGCCGCGCAGGAACACGTCGATCTTGAACGCGAAGCGGTCGTCCCCGTCGCCGTCGACCATCGTCGACGCCATGCTGCTGATCAGCGGGAACCGGTCGGCGGGGAGCCGGGAGAAGTAGTCCTTGATGCTCTCGAAGTAGGCGTCCAGATCGGTGCCGCGCTGGATCTCCGCGGCGTACATGCAGGCCTCGTACGCGTCCGAGTCGATCAGCTGGCCGAGACCGTCCAGGGCCCAGGTGGCGACCCGGTCCGGGATGCCGGCCGCGAGCATCACGGAGAGCATGAACTCCGCGACCCGCAGCTGGTTGGCGCCGGTCGGGATGGAGCCCAGCGACACCAGGGTGATGTCGCGGTGCGCGGTGTAGACGCGCTGGGCGTCCAGGCAGATCCGGGTGATCTGCTCCTTCCAGCGGGCCGGGTCCGGGGCGTCGGGCAGCGGGATCTCCCCGGAGATCCGCTCCAGCATCAGCTCGCGGAGCTCGTCCTTGTTGGACACGTGCGCGTAGAGCGAGGCCGGGCCGGTGTCGAGCTCCTGCGCGATCCGGCGCATGGTGACGCCGCCGAGGCCCTCGGCGTCGAGGATCCGGATCCCGGCCTCGACGATCGCCTCCTGGCTCAACGGCTGGCGGACGTCCGCCTTCCGCGCCTTGTGCCAGGGGACGGGGGGCATCTGCGAGGTCATGCGCCACCTGCTTTCGCGACTACTCGGTGATCGTCCGGCGTTCCCCCGGCGAACATCGTACCCCCGGCGAACACTGTTCCCCAGGTCGGGAGGCCGAGGCCGGCACGAACGACGTTCGCCAGGCGAACAGTGTGTTGACAGAACGGCGGTCGCGCCGTAGAACAGTGTTCGTCACGAGTCCGTCCCCGCACCCCAGGAGTTCCAGATGACCGAGCCGACGTCCCCCTACAGATGGCGATGGGCGGCGCTGTTCGTCATCCTCGCCGCCGAGGTCATGGACCTCCTGGACTCCCTCGTCACCAACATCGCCGGACCGTCGATCCGGACCGACATCGGCGGCGGCGAGTCCCTCATCCAGTGGCTGGGCGCCGCGTACACGCTCGCCATGGCGATCGGCCTGATCACCGGTGGCCGCCTCGGCGACATCTTCGGCCGCCGCCGGATGTACCTCATCGGCGCCGTCGGCTTCACCCTCGGCTCGGTCGCCTGCGGCCTCGCCCAGGAGCCCGGCCAGCTGATCGCCGCCCGGGTGTTCCAGGGCCTGCTCGGCGCCATCATGCTGCCGCAGGGCCTGGGCATGCTCAAGGAGATCTTCTCCGAGAAGGAGCAGGCCACCGCGTTCGGCCTGTTCGGCCCGGTGATGGGCCTGTCGACGGTCGGCGGCCCGATCCTCGCCGGCTGGCTGGTCGACGCCGACCTGTGGGGCAGCGGCTGGCGAATGATCTTCCTGATCAACATCCCGCTCGGCCTGTTCGCGATCGCCGGCGGCGTGGCCTTCCTGCCCGAGTGGAAGAGCGCCCGGACGGTGCGGCTCGACCTGGCCGGAGCCCTGCTCGCCGCCGTCGGCTCGGCACTGATCGTCTTCCCGCTGGTCCAGGGCCGCGAGCACGGCTGGCCGGCCTGGGCCTTCGCGCTGATCGGGCTGTCGCTGGCGGTGTTCGCCCTCTTCGCCTGGTACGAGAACCGCAAGAGCCGCTCCGGCGGCGACCCGCTGGTGGAGCCGAGCCTGTTCCGCAAGCGCGGCTTCAGCGGCGGCATGGTCCTCGGCCTGGCCTTCTTCTCCGCCATGACCGGCTTCTGGCTCACCTTCAGCCTCTACACCCAGATCGGTCTGCACTACTCGCCGTTCAAGGCGGGCCTGGCCGGCATCCCGTCGTCGGTCGGCATGGTGATCGCCTTCGTCACCTCGCAGGCGCTGCTGAAGTTCGGCCGCAAGGTCATGCACGGCGGGCTGATCGTGATGGCCCTCGGCGTCGGCGCCGTGATCCTCACCCTCCATCTGGCCGGCGCCGAGGTGACCCCGTGGCAGCTGGCACCGGCGCTCACGGTGACGGGCCTCGGCATGGGCTTCGTGATGGCGCCGTTCTTCGACACCGTGCTCGCCTCGGTCGAGCCGCACGAGACCGGTTCGGCCTCGGGCACCCTCACCTCCGTCCAGCAGCTCGGCGCCGCCCTCGGCACCGCGATCCTGGGCACGGTCTTCTTCGAGCAGATCAAGACCGAGAGCTTCGTCCACGCCGAGCAGTTCACCCTCGCCGTCGAGATCGCGATGCTGGCCGTCGTGTTCGCCGCCATCTTCCTGCTGCCCAAGCACGCCCGGCCGCACCCGGAGTCCGGCGCCGAGGACGGCCGGGACGGCGCCGAGCAGCCCGAGAAGGTCTCCGCCTAATGGGACTTGCTGAGTCGTAGAGACTCGGTGCCGTAGCCGCCAGCAGGTGAGCACTCTCTCCGCCGGAACCACTGCGAGTTCTGGGGTCAGACCGTGCCCCTGCTGGTCGGCCGGAAGGCCATGACCGCTGATGGGGTGGCGTGCCCGCCGAACAGGGCGTGAGCACTGGATCCATTAGGCCGCGTGCCGTGTCTTCCGCAGGCTGCACGACCAGCAAATACGCGATGGGGAGGAAGAGTTGCTGCTGATCGGCGACGACTGGGCCGAGGACCACCACGACGTCGAGGTCCAGGACGCGACCGGCCGACGCCTCGCAACCGCGAGGCTGCCCGAGGGCGCGGAAGGCATCGCCAAGCTGCACGAGCTCGTGGCCAAGCACGCCGGAGAGGACCCCGATCCCGCCGACGTGATCGTCGGGATCGAGACCGACCGCGGCACCTGGGTACAGGCCCTGCTCGCCGCCGGCTACCAGGTCTACGCGATCAACCCCCGGCAGGTCGCCCGGTTCAAGGAGCGGTACGGCACCTCCGGCGCCAAGAGCGACAAGGGCGACGCCCACGCCTTGGCCGACATGGTCCGCATCGACCGCGACCAGCTACGGCCCATCGCCGGCGACAGCGACCAGGCCCAGGCCGTCAAGGTCGTGACCCGCGCCCACCAGACCCTGATCTGGGAACGCACCCGCACCTTCCAACGGCTCCGCAGCACGCTGCGCGAGTACTTCCCCGCCGCCCTGAACGCCTACGCGTCCCTGGAACTGACCAGCACCGACGCACTGGAACTGCTGATCAGAGCACCCACACCGCAGGCGGCGGCGAAGCTGACCCGCACCCAGATCGCCGCCGTCCTCGCCCGGGCCCGCCGACACAACCGGGACCAGAAGGCCGGCGCGATCCAGGCCGCACTGCGCGAGAAGCAGCTGGAGCTGCCCGAGCCGGTCACGGCCGCCTACGCGGCCGCCACCATTGCCCACTCCCGGCTCCTGCTCGCCCTCAACGAGCAGATAGCCGCGATGGAAAAGCAGGTGAGGGCGCATTTTCTCGCGCACCCGGACGCTGAGATCTACCTCTCCATGCCCGGCATCGGAGAGATCACCGGCGCCCGGGTGCTCGCCGAGTTCGGGGACGACCCCACCCGCTACACCTCCGCCAAAGCCCGCAAGAACTACGCCGGCACCAGCCCCGTCACCCGGGCCTCCGGCAAGAGCCACACCGTCCAGGCCCGCTACGTCCGCAACAACCGGCTCGCCGACGCCCTCCAGCGCCAGGCGTTCTCCGCCCTGCGCGCCTCACCCGGCGCCCGCCGCTACTACGACAAGCAGCGCGCACCCGAGGCCGGCTACAACCCCGCTCTCCGCCAGGTCGGCAACCGACTCGTCGGCATCCTCCACGGATGCCTCAAGACCCGCACCCACTACGACGAAGCAACCGCCTGGTCCCACCACGCACACCTCCATGCCGCTTGACCTCAAACGTCATGGGGTGTCTGACCCCGCACCAACCCCTGACGGCCCGTGCCCCCCAGCCGACCCCGGCGGAGCACGGGCCGTTCCGCGTCCCTTTCCGCAGGTCGCAGACTAGGTAGGACGGTCCGTCAACTCACCGGGTATTCCCGGCTATTGCCATATGGTCTAGGCCAATCATACGCTCGTACCAGGCTGCGCGCCGGGTCCGCGCCGCGCCTTGCCCCGGGGTCGCTCCCCAGGGTCCCCGGGCAGACGTGCCCGTCCCCCACAGCAGGCCCGAAGTACCGTCGAGGAGATCCCCCATGTCCGTAACCCGCCGCCTCCTGGCCTCGGGTGTCGTCGGCGCGACCGTCCTGCTGACGGCCGCCGTCACGACCGGCACCGCGAGCGCCCACGGTTCGCTCTACGGCCCCGTCAGCAGGGTCGCCACCTGCTACGCCGAGGGCCCCGAGCACCCGCAGTCCCAGGTGTGCAAGGACCTCGTCGCGATGAGCGGCACCCAGCCGCTGTACGACTGGAACGAGGTCAACATCGCCAACGCGAACGGTCAGCACCAGCAGCTCATCCCGGACGGCAAGCTCTGCTCGGCCAACCGCGACAAGTACAAGGCCCTCGACATGGCCCGCACCGACTGGCCCGACACCGGCGTCCAGTCCGGCTCGTTCACCTTCAACTTCCGGGTGACCGCGCCGCACCAGGGCCTCATGAAGCTCTACATCACCAAGCCGGGCTACGACCCGACCAAGCCCCTCAAGTGGGCCGACCTCGACCTCGCCAACCCGGTGGCCGAGTACCCGACCAGCCGGACCGCCACCAACGGGTACTACACCTTCAGCGGCAACCTCCCCGGCCGGACCGGCCGCCAGCTGCTCTACCTGGTCTGGCAGCGCAACGACAGCCCCGAGGCCTTCTACGGCTGCTCCGACGTCACGTACGGGCAGGGCACCACCGCGGCCGCGACCGGCCTGCAGTCCCTGTCCGCCCCGTCCGCGCCGACCGAGCAGCAGATCGCCGCGGGCTACACCCGCTCCACCGTCGACCACCAGGGCCACGGCGGCGACCACCAGGCCGCCGCGGCGCAGGGCAGCGCCGCCGTACCGCTCCCGGCCGGCTCGACCGGGTCGCTGGTGCTCGGCGGATCCGCCCTGGCGGCGGTGGCCGCCTCCGCGGTCTTCGTCTACCGCCGCCGCCCGGGAGCGCTCAGCCACAGCAGCTGACGCTCCGGCACCGCACCGCACCGACCGCCGGGGAGCGCCCCATCGCTCCCCGGCGGCTGTTTCGGCACCCCTGGGAACTCCTCCCCCGATCCGCGCGACTACCTGGTCCACGGCCCGCCACAGCGGGCCCGTCCCACCCGGATATCCAGGAGAGTCCCCATGCGTTCTCGCGTCCTGTGCGGCATCGCGGCGGCCGCCGCGCTGCTCACCGCCACCGCCTGCGACACCACCGAAGGTGGCGGCGGCAGCGAGGCCGCTCCCAGGACGGCCGGGGCCGTGTCGGGGGCCTTCCCGACGAAGGTCGCCGACTGCACGGGCAAGGAGACCACCTTCACCGGCCCGGCGCAGCGGATCGTCACCAGCAACGGCTCCGCCCTGGAGATGCTGCTCCAGCTCGGCGCCGGCGACCGGGTCATCGGCACCGGCTTCCCGCCCGGCAAGGGCACCCTCCCGGCCGCCGTCGCCGACCAGGGCGCCAAGGTGCCGGTGCTCGGCGAGATGGGTATCGCCAAGGAGAAGCTGCTCGGCTCCGGCGCCGACACCTACGTGGACACCTTCGGCTCGATGGACATGATGGGCGGCGCGGGCGGCGCCCCGACCGAGGCCGAGTTCACGGCCGCCGGGATCAAGCACGTCTACCTGCTCTCCACCGCGTGTACCGCCTCCGCCAAGGGAGCCCGCACCGATCTGGCCGAGGTCGAGCAGGACATCCGCCGCCTCGGCGCGGTGACCGGGACCGGCGCGAAGGCCGAGGAGCTGACCGCCGCGATGGAGACCCGGGTCAAGGCGGTCACCACCGCTCTCAAGGACCTGCCCGCGGACCGCCGCCCCGGCTACTTCTTCTTCGACTTCGACGCCGGCACCAAGCAGCCGGTCGCACTCTGCGGCCGGCAGGTCGCCAACGCGGTGATCACCCTGGCCGGCGCCCGCAACGTCTTCGCCGACTGCGACTCCGACTTCCGCCCCGTGAGCTGGGAGGACGTGGTGGCGAAGAACCCGGACTGGATCCAGCTGGGCATTCGCGACCGCGGCAGCGAGGCGGAGAACACCAAGGCCTACGACGAGGCCGAGAGGTTCCTGCGCGAGTTCCCCGCCACCAAGGCCCTGCCCGCCGTCCAGCAGGGCCACTTCCTGCGGATCGGCTCCGAGGTCACCACCATCGCCGGGACCCGCAACGCGGAGACCGTGCAGCGGATCGCCGCCACCGTCCACCCCGACCTGGTCCGGAACGGCAGCTGAATGGCCGTCACCGCACCGCCTCGCGAGGCCCCCGGGCCCGCGGCCGGCCCGCCCGGCGGCCGTCCACCCCGCCGGGTGCCGGCCGGCTGGGCCGCCGCCGTCCTCGCACTCGCCCTGCTGGCCGCGCTGACCACCGCCGTCTCGCTCGGCTCCGTCGACGTCCCGCCCGGCGAGGTCTGGTCGGTGGTCGCCCGCCGGCTGACCGGCCGCCCGCCCCTGCCGGGCACCCGCGACCTGATCGTCTGGCAACTGCGCGTCCCGCGCGCCCTGCTGGCCGCCCTGGTCGGCGCCGGGCTCGGCCTGGTCGGCGCCGCCGTCCAGGCGCTGGTCCGCAACCCGCTCGCCGACCCCTACCTGCTCGGCATCTCCTCCGGCGCCTCGCTCGGCGCCGTCGGCGTGATCGTGCTCGGTACGGCCGGCGGGACGGCGGTCGGCCTCGGCGTCTCCGGGGCCGCGTTCGCCGGCGCCCTCGCCGCCTTCGCCCTGGTCTGGGCGATGGCCCGGCGCGGCGGGGGCTTCTCCCCGCTGCGGCTGGTGCTCGCGGGCGTCGGCATCGGGCAGTTCCTGTCCGGCTTCACCAGCTACCTGGTGCTGCAGGCCGGGGACGAGCAGCAGACCAGGGGGGTGCTGTTCTGGCTGATGGGCAGCCTCAGCGGCGCCACCTGGGACGAACTCCTCGTCCCCGCGGCGGCCGTCCTGCTCGGGCTGGCCGTCCTCCAGGCCCGGGCGCGGGGTCTCAACGCCCTGCTGATGGGCGACGAGACCGCAGCCAGCGTCGGCGTGCCGGTCGCCCGGCTGCGCCGCGAGCTGTTCGTCGCCACCAGCGTGCTGACCGGTGTCCTGGTCGCGGTCTCGGGGGCGATCGGCTTCGTCGGGCTGATGGTGCCGCACGTCTGCCGGCTGGTGTGCGGCGGCGACCACCGCCGGCTGCTGCCGCTGTCCGCTCTCACCGGCGCCGTCCTGCTGGTGGTGGTCGACACCGTGGCCCGTACCGCGCTGGACACCCAGGAGCTGCCGATCGGCGTGGTCACCGCGCTGATCGGCGCGCCCGCCCTGCTGTACCTGCTCGACCGACGACTGGAGCGCAGTTGAGGATCGCCCTGGAAGACCTGCACGTGGCCCTCTCCGGGCGCACCGTGGTGGCCGGCGTCCACCTGGTCGCCGAGAAGGGCGAGATCGCCGGCCTGGTCGGCCCCAACGGCAGCGGCAAGTCGACCCTGCTGCGGACCGTCTACCGGCACCTGGCGCCGAAGGCCGGCCGGGTGGTGCTGGACGGCCGCGACCTGGCGGCGCTGCCGCCCGCCGAGTCCGCGCGGCACATCGCGGCCCTCCCGCAGGAGCGCGGCGGGGACTTCGAGCTGACGGTGGCCCAGGTGGTGGCGCTCGGCCGGATCCCGTACCAGCGGGCGTTCGCCGCCGAGAGCGTCCGGGACCGGGCCGCGGTGACCTCCGGTCTGGCCCGGGTCGGGATGCTGGAGCACGCCGGGCGCCCGTTCTCCCAGCTCTCCGGCGGCGAACGGCAGCGCGTGCTGCTGGCCCGGGCGCTCGCCCAGGAGCCGGACGTGCTGGTGCTGGACGAGCCCACCAACCACCTGGACGTACGGCACCAGGTGGAGCTGCTCGCCCTGCTGCGCGCGCAGGCCACCACCACCCTGGTCGCGCTGCACGACCTGAACGCGGCGGCCTCGGTCTGCGACCGGCTGCACGTGCTGCACCGGGGCGCCGTGGTGGCCTCCGGGCCGCCGCGCGAGGTGCTGACGCCGGAGCTGCTCGCGGAGGTGTTCGGGGTGCGCGCGGCCGTCGTGGAGCACCCGCTGACCGGCGATCCGCTGATCGCCTTCGACCACCGCAGCCCTGCCGACGGGGCCGCCTCCGCGGTCACCGGCACAGGCGCGGTCGGGGTCGACCGGTGAGCCGCGGAGGGGCGGGGTCGGCAGCACCCCCGTCCCTCCGCGGTCCGGCGTGCCGCCGCGGTGGCCGGCGATGGCCGGCCTATCGGGCGGTCTCGAAGTGGCTCGGCCGCCCGTCGCGGTGGACGAGGGTGCCGATCCGCTCCGCCTCCGCCCGGTGCATCAGCTCCCACTCGCCGTCGGCCCGGTGCAGGACCGCGGTGTGCCACGGCGTGGCCCACACGTCCCGGTGGTCCAGCAGCCGGATGCCGAACTTGCCGGCGCCGATCGGCTGCGGGTGGATGGACAGCCGGACCGAACGGGGGTGCTGCTCGGCGATCAGGGTGCCCCAGGCGCGGCTGCGCTGGATCACGCCGTACGCGCGGCGGCGGCACTCGCGCTGCAGAGCCGATCTGGTACCGGTGAAGTCGGCCGTGTCGTCGACCAGGAAGCGGGTGATGCCCCGGTAGAGGCTGTTGGTCTCCTCGTCGGACCTGACCTCGGCGCGCAGGTCCTCGAGCGAGGGCGCGAACCGGGCGTGCACCAGGGCGCGCTTGTCGTCGTAGGGCAGATCGCCCAGCACGTCGCGCATGTCGAAGGTCGCCAGGTGCTGCAGGCCCTCCCGGTCGATCATGGCGGCGAGTTCGTCGGAGTAGGCGTCGATGTCCCGGTCCGGGACGCGGATCAGGTCGCCGAACACATGGCCGTCCGAGCAGATCAGGATCCTGGCGCCCGGTGAGTACACCTGGGCGATCCGCTCGCACAGCCCGTTGAGGAAGCCCAGGGCCAGCCGCTCGCCCTCGTCGGGGAGGTGGCCCAGCACCTTGTGGGTGTTGGGCGACTTGCAGGGGAAGCCCGGCAGGGTGAACACGACCGGCTCGCCGGCGGCCACGAAGTCGGCCACCTGGCGTAGTTGGACCGGGAAGAGGCCGGCGGTCGCGGGTAGGTCCGGGTCGGAGGCCCGGCGATGGGGCAGCAGCAGTTCCAGCAGTTCGGCGCTGACGCGGGCGACGGCCGGATGGGTGGGCTGGAGTGGGGCCAGAGTGGCGGTTGACGACATGCGGTCCTCCATGAGGGCATGACGGGACAGCGCCTCGGCGCGGGAGCGCCGGGCGCGGGGACGGCTGACGGTCAGTGCGGCGTGCTCAGCAGCGCGTGTCGTAGTGGACGGGAAGGTGGTTGACGCCCCGGGCCAGGACGGCGGGGATCCAGCTCAGCTCGGACCCGTCGACGGCGGGCCGCAGCCCGGGCAGCCTGGCGAGCAGGGTGCCGAGGGCGATCTGGAGCTCGGCCCGGGCCAGCGCGGCGCCGGGGCAGAAGTGGATGCCGTGCCCGAAGGCCAGGTGGGCGTTGGGGGTGCGGTCGAAGTCGAGCGCGTCGGCGTCCGGGAACTGTTCCGGGTCCCGGTTGGCCGCGCAGAGCGAGACGATCACCGAGTCGCCGGCCGGGATCACGGTCCCGTGCAGGTCGCTGTCCTCGGCGAAGAACCGCCAGGTGGTCAGCTCGAACGCGCTGTCGTGGCGCAGCAGTTCCTCGACCGCCCGGGGCAGCAGGGCCGGCTCGTCGCGCAGCCGGGCGAGCTGGTCGGGGTGGCGCAGCAGAGTGATCAGCATGGTGCTGATCTGGTTGGTGACGGGCTCCTGGCCGGCGACCAGCAGCTGGAAGATCATGGAGTCCAGCTCCTCCTTGCCGAGCTGCCCGTCGTCCTGGGCGGCCACCAGCCGGCCGAGCAGGTCGTCCGAGGGCTCGGCCCGCTTGTGGGCGACCACGTCGGCGATGTACGTCTGGAGTCCGCGCAGCCGGCCCTCGTAGGCCGGACGGCCCGGGTCCTTGGGCCCGACCGGCTGGACGACCTTGCCCCAGTCGCGATCGAATCGGGACGCCAACTCCTGTGGCAGGCCGATGACTTCGGCCAGCACCCGGAACGGGTAGTGGGCCGCGAAGCCCTGGACGAGGTCGGCGCCGCCGGTGGCGGGCAGGGCGTCGACCAGGGCGTCGGCGATCTGCTGGAAGCGCGGGCGCAGGGCCTCGATCCGGCGCGGGGCGAAGCCGTCCAGGACGAGCCGGCGCATGTCGGTGTGCTTGGGCGGATCCTGGTGCAGCAGGTGCACCTGGAGCTGGGAGTGCTGCGGCTCGGGCATGATCGACGCGAGCCTGCGCCAACCCTCGTTGCCCAGGCGGTGGTTCTTGCCCAGGCGCGGGTCGTTGAGGGTCTGGTGCGCGGCCTGGTAGCCGGTCACCAGCCAGGCGGCGATGCCGCTGGGGAAGCGCACCCGGTGCACCGGGCCCGCCGCGCGCAGCTCGCGGTAGAGCGGGTAGGGGTCGCTCTTGTACTCCTGGCCGAACAGCGGTACGGGCTCCGCCTGTTCGGCGCCGGACGGGGTGTCATGGCCGTACGGGCAGCGGCCCGCCGGCGCGGTGGGGTCGGTCATGACTGGGGGCTCCCGGGAGAGGTCAGAACGTCAGGTGGGGGTTGTGGTGGTCCAGCCACAGGGCGAGGTCGACCACCCGCTCCAGGCGCAGGCGGTGGCCCCAGGTGAGCCGGTCGGGCGGGGTGTCCAGGGTGGCCTTGATCACGGCCTCGTCGGCGATCTCGCGGACCTGGCCGTGGTGCGCGTCCAGGGCCTCGCGGGCCATCGCCTGCAGGCCGCTGTTGTAGTCGGGGTGGTGGGTGGCCGGGTAGTGGTTCTTCGGCCGCCGCAGGACTGAGTCGGGGGCGAGACCGGTGGCCGCGGCGCGCAGCAGGCTCTTCTCCCGGCCGTCGAAACTCTTCAGCGCGAAGGGGGTGTTGAAGGCGTACTCGACCAGCCGGTGGTCGCAGTACGGCACGCGCACCTCCAGGCCCTGGGCCATGCTCAGCCGGTCCTTGCGGTGCAGGAGCTGGCGCAGCCAGCGGGTCAGCGAGAGGTGCTGGAGCTCGCGCTGGCGGTGCTCGGCCGGGGTCTCGCCCGGCAGGTGGGGAACGGCGGCCAGGGCGTCCCGGTAGGTGTCCTGACGGAACTCGGCGATCCGCAGGGTCGCGGCCAGCTCGGGGTTGAGCGGCATCGCGGCCTCGTCGCCGGTGACCAGCAGCCACGGGAAGGTCGGGGCCTGGACGGCCGCAGGGGTGTGGAACCAGGGGTAGCCGGCGAAGATCTCGTCGGCGGCCTCGCCGGAGAGCGCGACCGTGGAGTGCTCGCGGATCCGGCCGAAGAGCAGGTAGAGCGAGGTGTCCATGTCGCCGACGCCGATCGGCGAGTCCCGGCACTCGACCACGGCGCGGCGGTGCTCGGGGTCGAGCAGGCTGCGCGGGTCGAGGACCACGGTGGAGTGCTCGGTGCCGATGTACGCGCCGGCCTCGGCGGCGAACGGGGTGTCGTGGCCGGTGCGCAGCACGTCGCCGGTGAACTGCTCGGCCTGGTCGCTGTAGTCGACGGCGTACGAGCGCAGCCGGGCGCCGGGGCCTTCGGCGAGCCGCAGTTCGTCGGCGACCAGGGCGGTGATCACGGTGGAGTCGATGCCGCCGGACAGCAGGCTGCAGAGCGGGACGTCGGCCTCCAGCTGGGCCCGGGCGGTGCGGTTGACCAGGGAGCCGATCCGCTCGACGGTGGTCTCGCGGTCGTCCTCGTGCGGTCGCGCCGTCAGCTGCCAGTACAGCTGCTCGCGCAGGCCGGAGCGGTCCAGGGTGAGCAGGCCGCCGGGCGGGATCTCGCGGACGCCGGCCCAGAGCGTGGGGCCGGTGTTGAACAGCAGGCTGTAGGTCTCGCGCAGGCCGTCCGCGTCCACCCGGGGGGTGACCTCGGGATGGGCGAACAGCGCCTTCGGCTCGGAGCCGAAGACCAGGCCGCCGTCCACCTCCGCCCAGTACAGCGGCTTGACGCCGAGCCGGTCGCGGACCAGCAGCAGGCGCTCGCGGTGGGCGTCCCAGATCGCGAAGGCGTACATGCCCTCCAGCCGGTCGACCACCGCGTCGCCCCACTGCTGGTAGCCGCGCAGCACCGTCTCGGTGTCGCTGCGGGTGCGGAACTCGTGTCCCAGCCGCTGGAGTTCGGCGCGCAGCCGGTGGTGGTTGTAGACCTCGCCGCTGTAGCTGAGGACGGCGGCGGGCTGCTCCGGCCGGTCGGCCATCGGCTGGACCCCGCCGACCAGGTCGATCACGGAGAGCCGGCGGTGGCCGAGCGCCGCGTGCGGGCCGAGCCAGCAGCCGCCGGCGTCCGGGCCGCGGCGGGCCAGGGTGGCGGTCATCGCCTCGATGACCGCCGACTGTGGGGTGAGGTCCTGGTGGAAGGAGACCCAGCCGGTGATTCCGCACATGCGGATGTTCCCTTCTGCGGGGAAGAGGTGGACGAGGGGCGGGTGGGGTGAAGGGGGCGCCCGCGGCCGACCGGGGTCAGCTGCCGGAGCGTCTGCGCGGCAGGCCGGACCGCGACGAGCGGACGCCGGCGGCCAGCAGGGGTACCGCGAGACAGGCCGCCGCGGCGGCGACGGCCAGGCCGGTCCGGACGCCGGTGCCGCCGCGGCCGGCCAGGCCCCAGGCCGCGGTGGCGAGCGCGGGGCCGAGCGCGAAGCCCAGGGAGCGGGCGAGCTGGACGGTGGAGCCGGCGGTGGCCATCCGGTCCGGTGGGGCGGCGGTCATCACCAGGGCCTGGCTCGGCCCGCCGTACAGGCCCATGCCGAGTCCGGCCAGCGCGAGCCGCCAGGCGATCGAGCCGGTGGACCAGTGGTCGCCGATCGGGATCAGCAGCAGCAGTCCGAGCGCGGTGACGGCGGCGCCGGCCGCCGCGGTGGGGCGGGTGCCGAAGCGGTCCGCGAGCCGGCCGCCGAGCGGTCCGGCCAGGCCCATCGCGGCCGGGAAGGCGAGCACGGTGAGGCCGGTGGCGGTGGCGCTGACCCCTTCGTCGCGCTGCAGGTGCAGCGAGATCAGGTAGTGCATCGCGGCGAAGCCGGACGCGACGGCGAGGACGGCCGCGTTGACCGGCGCGGTGCCGGAGTCCCGCAGGACGGCGACCACCGTGCGCCCGCCGGGGCCGCGCAGCCAGAGCGCCGCGAACGGACCGGCCGCGAGGGCGAGCAGCAGCCACGGCGGGGCGTCGGGCGCGAGGGTGAACGCGAGCAGGACGGCGCCCACGGCCGCGCCGATCAGCGCGGCGTCGGCCAGCGAGCGGCGGTCCGGGCGGCGCGGTCTGCCGCCGCGGACGAGGTGCCGGTGGGCGAGGACCAACGCGGCCAGGCAGAGCGGGAGTTTGACCAGGAACACGGCCCGCCAGCCCAGGTGGTCGAGCAGCAGGCCGCCGACCGCCGGCCCGGTGACGGCCCCGAGCGGGCCCAGGGTGGCCGGGACGCTCATCGCCCGGGCCCGCAGCTCGGGCCGCACCGCCGTGGCGGCGAGCACCGGCATCAGCACGAACAGGACGGCGGCGAAGCAGCCCTGGGCGATCCGTGCCGCGATCAGCCAGCCGGCGCCGGGCGCGGCGGCGGCCGCCGCCGAGCAGAGCGCGAACCCGGTCAGCGCGCCCAGCAGGGCCGGTCGCAGGGCGGCGCCGTCCAGCCAGCGTCCGACCGGCAACAGCAGGGCCACGACCGGTAGTTGATAGCCGAGTCCGGCCCACTGGGCGGTCTCCGGCTGGACCCCGAGGCCTTCGGCGATCTTCGGGACGGCCACGGTGACGATGTTCAGGTCGAGCATCGCGACGAACGCGAGCAGGCCGGCCAGACCCACCAGCGGCCAGCGGTCGAGCTCGGTGCCCGCGGGTGCGGGCGCGGTCCGCTCGGTCGTCATGACACCCCGCCGCGTGTCGGCATGGACCGTCCTCCCCCTCGTGACGGATGCCGCGGATCCACGGCATCCGTCACACCAGTCGTCCGCCGGGCCGGGAGAGTTCCGAACAGATGGCGGATTTCTTCCGGAACCCCTCCCGCCGCTACGACCGGGCCGGGCGCGCCCGGCGCGGGGCCCTTCCGGCGGCTCCGCTCAGCCGCCCGGGGCCCGTTCGCTCAGCCGCCCGCGAGTCCGACCGCTCGGCTGCCCGCGGGCTCGTCCGCGCGACCGCCGGCGAGCAGGCCGGAGAGCTCCTGCGGGGTCACGGCGACCGCCGTCACCCGCAGCTCCCCGCTGCGCCGGAACCGCAGCCGGAACTCCACCCGCTGTCCCCGGACGAGCGGTCCGGGCCGGGACAGCACCAGGTCCGCGCTCATCAGGTCCATCGTCAGCACGCCGCGCGCCGGCACCGGCAGCGCGTCCGTCTCGGCCGGACGGGCGCCACCGCCCCGGTGCTCGTGCCGGCTCAGGGCCACCCGCCCGGAGAGCGCCGTACTCGCCCCGATCAGCCGGTCGGGCACGTCCCCGGGATTGCGGACCGTGAAGAACGCCGAGGTGGAGACCGGGCTCGCGCCCGGACCGATCAGCACCCAGCCCTGGTCCACCTCGACCGGACGCGACCGGCCCGCCCCGCCGAGTCCGACCCACCCGGCCAGCACCAGCAGGGTGACGGCGCCCGCGCCGACCGGCGCCGCCGCCGCCAGCCCGTCCCGGCGTATCCTCATCCGCCCGCCCCCGGCCGCGCCGACCGGGCCGGCCCCGGGCGCCAGGTCCGCAGCCGCAGGCTGTTGCCGACCACCAGGACGGAGCTGACCGACATCGCCAGCCCCGCCAGCATCGGGTTGAGCAGGCCGACGGCGGCCAGCGGGATGAGCACCAGGTTGTAGCCGAACGCCCACCCGAGGTTGGCCCGGACGGTGGCGAGGGTGCGCCGGGCCAGCAGCACCGCGTCCACCACGGTCTCGATCTCGCCGCGGACGAGAGTGAGCCCGGCCGCGCCGATCGCCGCGTCCGTACCCGAACCGAGTGCCACCCCGAGGTCGGCGGCGGCCAGCGCCACCGCGTCGTTCACCCCGTCGCCGACCACGGCGACGCTTCGCCCGGCCGCCCGCAGTTCGGCGACCAGCTCGGCCTTGCGCTCCGGCGAGGCACCCGAGTGCACCTCGGCGATGCCCAGGTGCTCGGCCACCGCGCGGGCCGCGCCCGGTCCGTCACCGGTCGCCAGGACCGGGGTCAGGCCGATCCCGCGCAGCCGGTGGACCGTGCGGTAGCTGCCGGCACGCAGGCTGTCGCCGACCACCAGCAGGGCGGCCGCCGTGCCGTCCAGCTCCACCACGACGGCCGTCCGGCCGTCGGTCTCGGCCTTCACCAGCGCGGCGGCCAGCGGGCCCGGCAGCGGCCCGGCCGCCGTCGGCCGCACCACCCGGACGGTGACGCCCTCCACTTCGCCGCTCACGCCGGTGCCCGGCTCGGCCGCGAATCCGTGCACGGCCGGCAGGTCGTCGCCGCAGCGGCGGCGGGCCGCCGCCGTCACGGCCCGGCCGACCGGGTGCTCGGAGTGGTCCTCCAGCGCGCCGGCCCGCCGGAACACCGCGTCCAGGTCGGCGCCCGGCGCGGCGACCGCCTCCAGCAGTTCCATCCGGCCGTTGGTCAGGGTGCCGGTCTTGTCGAGCACCACCGTGTCGATCCGCCGCAGACTCTCCAGCACCTCCGGTCCGCGCACCAGCACGCCGAGCTCCGCGCCGCGCCCGGTCGCCGCCAGCAGCGCGGTGGGCGTGGCCAGGCCGAGGGCGCACGGGCAGGCCACCACCAGCACCGCGACGGCCGCGGTGACCGCCGCCGCCGGCTCGGCCCCGGCGCCGAGCCAGAATCCCAGCACGCAGACCGCGATCGCCAGCGCGCACGGCACGAACACCCCGGCCACCGTGTCCGCGAGCCGCTGCGACCTGGCCTTGCCGGTCTGGGCGTCCACCACCAGGGCGGTGATCCGGGCCAGTTGGGTGTCCCGGCCGACCTCGGTGGCCCGGACCAGCAGCCGGCCGCCGACGTTCAGCGTCGCACCGGTCACCCGGTCCCCCGGACCGACCTCCACCGGCATGCTCTCGCCGGTCAGCAGGGACAGGTCGAGCGCGGAGCCGCCCTCCACCACCACGCCGTCGGTCGCCACCTTCTCGCCCGGCCGGACCACGAACAGCTGCCCCGGCAGCAGCCGGTCGATCGGGATGCGGCGCTCGGCGCCGTCGTCCAGTACGCAGACGTCCTTGGCACCGAGCTCGGCCAGCGCCCGCAGCGCCGACCCGGTCCGGTCCCGGACCCTGCCCTCCAGCCACCGCCCGCACAGCACGAACAGCGGCACCCCGACCGCCGCCTCCAGGTAGACGTGTGCCCCCTCCCCGGCCTGCGCGGTCAGCGAGAACGGCATCTCCATGCCCAACTCGCCCGCACCGCCGAACAGCAGCGCGTACGCCGACCAGCCGGCCGAGGCGAGGATGCCGAGGCTGACCAGGCTGTCCATGGTCCCGGTGGCGTGCCGCAGCCCGCGCCAGGCCCGGCGGTGGAACTCCGCCGAGCCCCAGGTCACCACCGGTACGGCGAGCGCGACGCTGACCCACTGCCAGCCCCGGAACTGCAGCCCCGGCACCATCGCCAGCACGATCACCGGCACGGCCAGCGCCGCGACCACCGCCAACTGCCAGGCGGGCAGGAGGTCTTCGTGCAGGGCCGGGCCCGCTTCCGCGTCGTCCGGCAGTTCGGCCGTGTAGCCCGCCGCCTCGACCGCCGCGACCAGCTCCGCCGCGTCCAGCGAGCCGGGGTGAACGACCCGGGCCCGCCCGGTCGCCAGGTTGACCCCGGCGCTCACCCCTTCCAGCCGTGCCAGCTTCTTCTCCACCCGGGCCACGCAGGCGCCGCAGGTCATCCCGCCGATCGCCAGGTCGGTGGTCACCAGCTCGGCCTGCGGCTCCGCGGCCTGCCGGGCGGGCGTGCCGGCCGCCCGGGCGCTCACCGGGCCACCGCCTGGGCCGGGGCCGACGGCGCGGGGGCGCCCATCGTCATGCCGGACATCCCGTCACCGTCCATGTCACCGCCACCGTCCATGTCACCGGGCCGGTCACCCGGGTGGTCCCGGTCCGGGCCGGCCGGGGCCAGGCCCGGGGCGACCGGCCCCGCGACCCGGCCCAGGCCGTACGAGGCCCCGAACAGCAGGGCCAGCATCAGCGCGAAACACGCCAGCAGGCGGGCCGGACGGGCCTGCGCGGGTGGACTGGTCGTCGTCGTACTGGTCGTCGTCGTACTGCTCATCT
The DNA here is from genome assembly GCF_041434935.1 of Kitasatospora sp. NBC_00374. Lineage (NCBI taxonomy): Bacteria > Bacillati > Actinomycetota > Actinomycetes > Kitasatosporales > Streptomycetaceae > Kitasatospora > Kitasatospora sp. NBC_00374. The sequence goes on from NZ_CP107964.1 coordinate 1,774,063, forward strand.
GACTCTCCAGAAGGAGTCGGCCGCGCCGTACGGGCGCACGCCGGAGAAGGACGTGCCGCGGCGGGCGTGACCCGGCGGCCCGCGATCGGCAGTCGGCGATCAGCGGCCGGCGGGGAACGCCGAACGGCACGGTGAAGGGGGAAGGGCAGCCCGCCGGGCGCCCGGGTCACCCGCGGGCGGTCGGCGGCTGCGCGCGGCGCCTCCCCGGCGGTCAGACCACCGGGGCGAACGGGGCCGGCGGCGCCCGGCCGTCCAGCGAGTGCCGCAGCAGGGGCGGCCGGTACGGACCGGCCCCCCGGTCGGCCGGCCGGGGCCCGGGCGGCAGCGCCGGGCAACCGGTCGCGACGGACAGCAGCAGCGCCCAGCGCACGAACCGGACGGCCGGGCCGAGTGCGGGCAGCAGCCGGAACACCACGGCCTCGCCCTGCCGCAGCCACCAGGCGCAGGCCAGCGCGGCCAGCAGGTGGGCCGCCGTCATCCGCCAGTCCGGATGCCCGTGCGGAGCGGCCTGCGGCGCCGGCCCGGGGTCGAGACCGGCCGCCCGCAGCAGCTCCGCGGCCCGGTCCTCCGGGATCGGCCGGTGCAGACCGGCCGGGCACAACAGGCGGTCCAGCACCAGCCGGGCGGGATCGACGGCACCCGGGCCGCCGGGCGGCACCGTCCAGGCGGCGAACCACAGGTGCAGCCCCAGCTGAGAGGCCAGCACACCGGCCGTCACGGCCAGCGGCCCGCGTTCCCGCCCGGCCAGCGCCAGAGCCGCCCCGAGGGTCAGCACACCACCCGTCAGGACGGCGGGCAGGGCGGCCGGTCCACCACCGGCGAGGGCATGCCCGAGAGCCCCGAGAGTCGTGCAGACCCCGGAGAAGAGGAGGGCGCGCACGGTGCGCAACCGCGTCGACGGGAACATGGCACCTTCATCATGGCACGGCCCCACGGCCCGGCCCGGCAGCGGCCTGACGCACCGTGAGGTCCGTACCGGCCTCGACCCCGGACCGCCCGACGTCGGGACCGCTTGACACCCCGGGGCGCGCTGGGTTCACTGCCGGATGTCGCCCGGGGCCCCGCCGTGGCGGCGAGCCACCGCGGACGACCCGGCCGCCGCCCCCGCGGCCGCCCGTCCCCCGGCGAAAGGCACGCCCGCGTGACCCCTCCGACCCGCCGTCCGCACCGCCGCCCGCGCTCCCGGGGACGCGCCCCGCTGGCCGTCGGCTCGGTCGCCCTGTGCGCGGTGGCCGGCCTCGCGGTGGTGCTGGCGCAGCCACAGGGCCACCGCGGCACGCTCACCCCGGCCGCCGCCTCGGCGCCACCACCGGCCCAGACCGCCCCGACCGCCCCGACCGCCGCGGCGTCGGACACCGCGGCACCCGGCACCACCGCACCCGCCGATCCCTCGACCGCCCCGGCCTCGACATCACCCGCCGCCGACGGCGCCGCCGACCTCGGCGGCTGCCCGGTCGCCCCCGCCGACAGCATCTGGCGCACCCCGGTCGACAAGCTGCCCGCCGCACCGGACTCCGCCGCCCTCGTCGCGGGCATCGGCACGGCCAAGCACCTCAAGGCCGACTTCGGTGCCGGCACCTGGGAGGGCGCGCCGTTCGGCATCCCGGTCACGGCCGTCCCGGCCGGGACGCCCACCGCGAAGGTCGCCTTCGACTACGCCGACGAGAGCGACCGGGGCCCTTACCCGATACCCTCCGGAGCGCTGGTCGAAGGCGGCCCGAACGCCGACGGCGACCGCCACGTGATCGCCCTCGACCGGGCCGCCTGCCGGGTCTACGAGCTCTACGGCGCCCACCCCCAGGGCGACGGCTCCTGGCGGGCCGGCTCCGGCGCCGTCTTCGACCTCCGGTCGAACGCGCTGCGCCCGGCCGGCTGGACCTCCGCGGACGCCGCCGGCCTGCCGATCCTGCCGGGCCTGGCCCGCTACGACGAGGCGAGCACCGGCACCATCGGCCACGCGCTGCGGATCACCGTCCCGCACAGCCGGAAGGCCGCCCGCTGGCCCGCCCGGCACCAGGCCGGCAGCAGCACCGATCCGGGGCTGCCGCCGATGGGCCTGCGGCTGCGGCTGAAGGCCGGCGTCGACATCTCGGGGCTGCCGCCACAGGCCCGGGCGGTCGCCCAGGCACTGAAGACCTATGGCGCGATCGTCGCCGACAACGGCTCGGCCTGGTACGTCAGCGGCACCCAGGACGACCGCTGGGACAACACCGCCCTGGCCCGCCTCGGGGCCCTCACCGGCGCCGACTTCGAAGCCGTGGACGTCTCCGCCCTGCAGCTCTCCGCCGACTCGGGCGCGGCCCGCCGGCCGTGAGCCCGGGTCCGCGCCGCGGGGCGGTGGGCGGACCGACCGGTCCGACGTCTGCCGCCCCGTACTCGCCCCACGTGCCACCATGGCACCCGTGCCCGATGCCGAAGCCTTCCCCGCGTCCGAGGTGCTCCGCCTGGTCGGAGCCGTCGGTCCGTACTTCCGGGTGGACGCCTGCGACCCGGCCGACGGCCCGCCGGAGGGCTTCCGCCCGCTGCGCGAGCTGTTCGCTCCCGGGCCGGACACCGCCCTCGCCCGGCGGATCCGGCACGCCGCCGGCCAACTGCGCACCGAGGAGGTCCGGGTGGCGGCGTCGGTGGTCCATCTCGGGCTCGCGGCCCGGCTCTGGTCGGTGGCGCTGGGGGTGGCGTCCTTCGGCGGCAGCGCGGACCTGCACCCGGACCGGGCGCACGTGCGGCTCCCGCCCGGCGGCCCGCTCGATCTCTGGCTGCCGCTGCCCGGCGTCGAAGCCGTCACCGGGGATCCGGTGGACGCCCTGCACCGGGGCGCGGTCGAAGGCGTCCTCGTACCGCTCGGCGAGGCCGTCCGCTCGATCGCGCCGGTCGCCGACCGGCTGCTCTGGGGCAATGCGGCCTCCGCGCTGGTCGGCGCCCTGCGCGTACTGACGCCGCATCAGGGCACCGACACCGCGAGGTGGTTGGTGGCCGGGCTGCTGGCCCGGGCCCCGCTGACCGGTGCCGGTGCGGTCGCCCCCGGCGGGCCGCCGCCGTTCCGCCGCACCACCTGCTGCCTGTACTACCGCGTACCGGGCGGCGGCCTGTGCGGTGACTGCGTCCTCGACACCGCACCCGCCCCGCGCCGCCGGCCCCCCTCCGGCCGGTAGGCCGGCGACGCGGGGCAGCCGCCGTTCACGGCCCGCTCGGCCGCCGCCCGAACAGCAGCGCCGAACGGCCTTGAACAGCCGTCACAGCTCCCGATCGGGTGAACCGTCACGAAAGTTCGTCTTCGCACCACCTGCCGGACTCGCCGACTGGATACATTTCGGGCTGCCCGAACGGAAGCGAAAGAGGTGCGGCATGACCGATGTCCTTGAGTACCGGAGCAACGCCATCGTCGAGCTGATGGCGGTCCTCCCCGCGGACCGCGATGCGCAGTGGCTGAAGAACTCCCTACAGCAGGCGATCATGGTGGAGATCGCGACGATCGGCCCGTACGCGAGTGCTCTGTGGTCGATCAAGAGCGCAAGCGAGGCGGTCGCCAAGGACATCCGGGAAATCATTTTCGACGAGATGACCCACATGGGATTGGTGTGCAACATGCTCACCACCATCGGAGGGACTCCGGTCCTCGCGGATCCGAAGGTGGTGCCCAAGTACGAGCACGCGCTTCCGGGCGGCGTGCGGCCGGACCTGACCGTCTTCCTCGAAGGTCTGACCAAGGACTCGGTCGAGATGTTCTCCGAGATCGAGCGCCCGGAGAACCCGGTCGCCCAGTTCGAGACCTTCGCCACGATCGGCGCGTTCTACACCGCGATCGAGGAGGCGTTCGAGACGCATCAGCACCTGATCAGCGGCGCCCGGCAGGTCGACTTCTCCCTTGAGAGCCACGGCCAGGGCAACAAGATCGTTCCGCTGGACACCATCGAGAAGGTCCGGGCCGCCATCGAGATCATCAAGGAGCAGGGCGAGGGCACCTCCGCGTCACCCGAGAACCCGTTCCCCGGCAAGCCCGGGGAGCTGGCGCACTACTACGTGTTCCGGGAGATGTTCCACGGGAAGCGGCTGATCAAGGTGTCGGAGTCGCCGGCCGTCTGGGACTTCAAGGGCGAGGACGTCCCGCTGCCCCCGGCCTTCCCCATGGGGAGGGTCCCCGAGGGCGGTTGGGCCAACGACGCGTCGAACGCGCCCGCGCCCGCGGTCCAGCAGGTCCTCGGCGCGTTCAACACGCAGTTCAGCGCGATGCTGCGAGCGCTGGAGGCCGCGTGGCAGACGGACGACCGGACACCGCTCGTCACGGCGATCGGCCACATGAGCGGGATGCGCACCGAGGCCCGGAAGCTGGTGCAGCTGGAGCTGCCCGACGGCAGCGGGAGGACCTACGGGCCGGAGTTCCTGTACATCGAGGAGTGAGCAGTGGGTGCCTCGCCGTTCAGACTCCCGGCCACCGCGGCGGCCCCACCCGGGCCGGTCACCCCAGCATGGGCTCCAACGCCCGTGCCGGACGGCCGGTCCAGTCCGCCGCCGAGCCGCGCACCCGCGGGTACTGCGCGCGGAAGCCCTCCCACTCCACGTCCCACCGCCGTACCGCCGACGGCTCCCATCCGCCCGCCTCGGCGCCCGGGGCGCTCCGCAGCACCGACCTGAGCAGCCGCTCCGGCAGCCAGGTCCGCGGGGACTCGGCGAGCAGCACCGCGTCGTACAGGTCCTTGCCCCGGGAGCGGCCGCCCGCGGCCCGGTCACCGTGCAGCCAGAGCCGCTTCCAGGCGAGCGAGAGCTCCCGGCTCGCCGTGCGGACGACGGTGGGCCGGCGGCCGTCCGCCCTGGGTATCGCGGTCAGGACGGGCGCCGGGATCAGCCACCGCCGCACCTCCTCCCGTCCGATCGCTGGAGGCGACCCTGGCAACGGCCGCCGACACCGCCCCGCCCGGGCCGCGACCCGGCGGCGAGCAGCGCCGCGAGCAGCCCCAGCCCGACCGCGGTGAGGACGAACGCCGGGCCCGCGAGCGGCAGCAGGCTGAGCAGGACGGTGCCGACGGCCGCGCCCAGGTGGTCGAAGGTGCTGTTCCAGGACAGCAGGGCGGCCCGCCGGCCCGGGTCGAGGCCGCCGAGGCCGGTCTGCTGGGTGGTGTAGAAGGCGCCGCCGGCCGCGGACCAGACGAACAGCGCCGCCAGTGCGGGGCCGGGCCGCCCGGCGGTCAGCCCGACGGCGGCCGCCGCCGCGAAGAGCAGCGCCCAGCCGGCCGCCGCCAGCCCCTCCGGACGGCCCCGGGCCCGGGCCAGGTCGACCACCTGACCGCCGGCCAGGGAGCCGGTCAGCGCACCGGCTCCCGCCAGCAGACCGAGCAGGCCCAACTGCCCTGTGTCGAAGCCGAATCGGCGGGCGAACAGGACACCGACGAAGGTGTACGCCCCCAACCGCCCCGCCTGCAACGCCCCCGTCGCCAGCAGCGAGCGCCGCACCCGGCGCTCCCGCCAGACCGCGAACCCCGCCAGGAGCGGGCCGCGCGGGCCGGGCCGGCCACCGGGCAGCCGCACCAGCACGACCACGGCAAGCGGTCCCAGGCCGGCCGCGATCGCCAGGAACGCCCATCGCCAGCCCGCGAGTTGGGCCAGCAGCGCACCCATCGGCACGCCCAGCACCTGCCCCAGCGCATACCCGGCCACCCCGGTGGCGAGGGTCCGGCCCCGCCGGTGGGCGGGAGAGGTCTCGGCCAGGTACGCCCACAGGGCGGGCGCCGCCGCCGCACCGCCCAGCCCGGTGACCGCGCGGCCGGCGGTCAGGGCGCCCAGGCTGCCGGCCGCCGCACAGAGCACGTTCCCGGTCAGGAAGACCAGGCCGCCGACCCCGATCGACCACCGGCGCGGCACCCGGTCGGCGAGGGCGCCGAGGAAGGGCGCCGCCAGCGCGTAGGTGAGCACGTAGGCGGTGACCACCTGGGCGGCGGCGCCGGTGCCGGTGCGCAGGTCGGCCGCGATCCGCGGCAGCAGCGGCGCGACCAGGAAGGTCTCGGCGCCCATCAGGAAGAGGAAGAGGAACAGCAGGGGGTGGTGGGCGCGGCCGGCCCCGCCCGTCGGGCCGACGGCCGGACGGGCGGAGACGGCCGGGCCGAGGTCGCTCACCGCCGGGGCCTCAGGCCGCCAGGCACGGGAAGTCGTCGGCGGCCCTGGGCAGTTGCAGTTCGTCCCACAGCCGGTCCAGCGCCCGGGCGAGCGCGTACACCTGGTCCGGGCGGTGCACCGGCGAGGGGTTGATCCGCAGCCGTTCGGTCCCGGCCGCCACGCTCGGGAAGTTGATCGGCTGGGCGTACATCGCGTGCCGTTCCAGCAGCAGGCCGGCCAGCCGCCGGCAGCGGTGGGCGTCCCCCACCAGCACCGGCACGATGTGGCTCTGGTCGCTCACCAGCGGGATGCCCGCATCCCGCAGCAGTTCCTTGAGCAGGCCGGACCGCCGGCGCAGCAGTCTGCGTTCCTCCTCGCTGGTGCGCAGGTGGCGGACGCTGGCCAGGGCCGCCGCGGCGAGCGCCGGCGGCATGGAGAGCGTGAAGATGAAGGCGGGCGCGAAGCTGCGCACGGCGTCCACCAGCGGCGCGGGCCCGGCGAGGTAGCCGCCGGCCGTCCCGTACCCCTTGGCGAAGGTGCCCATCAGCAGGTCGACCTCACGGCCGATGCCGAGCTGCGCCGCCATGCCCGCGCCCTGCGGCCCGTACATGCCGACGGTGTGCGCCTCGTCGACGTACACCAGTGCGCCGTGCCGCCGGGCGACGGCGCAGAGTTCGGCCATCGGAGCGACGTCGCCGTCCATCGAGTACACCGACTCGAAGGCGACCACCTTCGGCCGGTCCGGGTCGACGTCGCGCAGCAGCCGGTCCAGGTCGGCGGGGTCGTTGTGCGCGAAGATTCGGCGTTCGGCGCCGCTGGCGCGCATGGCGAGGATCATCGAGGCGTGGTTGAGCCGGTCGGACAGGAACACCGGGTCGGGCAGGTGGCGCCCCAGGACGTACAGTGCCGCGTCGTTGGCCGCGTAGCCGGTGATGAAGGTGAGGGCGCTCTCGGTGCCGTGCAGGTCGGCGACCTCGCGTTCCAGCGCCACGTGGTGCGGGGTGGTCCCCGAGATGTTGCGCGAACCACCCGCCGCGGCACCGGACTTCAGCATGGTGGCCTGCATCGCCCGGAGCACCGCGGGGTGCTGGCCCATGCCCAGGTGGTCGTTGCTGCACCAGACGGTGACCTCCCGCGGGCCGTCCGGTCCGTGGTGCAGGGCCTGCGGGAAGCTCCCGGCCAGGCGCTCGATCTCGACGAAGGTCCGGTACTGGCCGGACTCCTTGATGGCCTCGATCCGGTCGGCGAAGAATCCGGGGTAGTCGAACAACGGAATGCCTCCTGTCCGCTCGGCGCGAACCCCGCGGTGGGGCCGCGTCCGCGCCCGTCCTGCGGGCACGTCGCCGAACCTAGGCGGCCCGCTGTCCCGACCACCCGGGCCGCCGGTCCCGGTCGCGTCCCGGCGGTGTCCCGCGGGCCTCCCGGACGGTGCCGGCGCCGTGCGTTCACGACCGGAGCGGGCGCCACGCACCCTGGCGCCGGGGGGCCACCGGCCGCGTCCACACCTGTCCGCGGCAGCCCCTACGATGACCGGCATGACTACAGGGGAGGCTGGATCCCAGCTCATCGACGGCCGTTTCGAGCTGCTGCAGCGACTCGGCGGCGGCGGCATGGGCCTGGTGTGGCGCGCCCGCGACACGCTGCTCCAGCGCGAGGTCGCCCTCAAGGAGGTCCGGCCGCCGGATCCGGCGATGCTCGCGGCCGACCCGGCGGCCGCGCACGAGCTGCGCGAGCGGGTGCTGCGCGAGGCGCAGGCCCTGGCGCGGCTCCAGCACCCCAACGTGGTGATCATCTACCACATCGTCGACAACGCCGAACTGCCGCACCCCTGGCTGGTGATGGAGCTGGTGACCGGCGGCTCGCTGCACGACCGGATCAGCCAGGGCCCGCTGTCGGCCCCGGAGGCCGCCCGGATCGGCCGCGGCGTGCTCTCCGCGCTGCGCGCCGCGCACGCCGCGGGCATCCAGCACCGCGACGTGAAGCCCGCCAACGTCCTGCTGCGTACCGACGGCACCCCCGTCCTCACCGACTTCGGCATCGCCGCGCTCAGCGAGTCGACCAGCCTCACCGCGACCGGCTCGCTGATCGGCTCGCCGGAGTTCATCGCCCCCGAGCGGATCCGCGGCGAGGAGGGCAATCCGTCCTCGGACCTGTGGTCGCTGGGCATGATGCTGTACGTCGCCGTGGAGGGCCACCACCCGCTGCGGCGCGCGACCAGCCTGGCGACGCTCGCCGCCGTCCTGGACGAGCCGCTGCCGCCGCCGGTCCGCTCCGGTCCGCTCGGCCCGACGCTGAGCGCGCTGCTGGCCCGCGACCCGGCCGTCCGCCCCAACGCCGACCAGCTGGACCGGCTGTTCGCCGCCGCCGAGCAGGGCCTGGACGGCACCCAGGGCGGCGGCGTGCCGTCCGCGTTCTCGCCGACCCAGCTCAGCACCCCGGCGCCGTACGCGCAGACCCAGCTCAACACCCCGTTCCCGGGCACCCCGTACCCGACCGGCCCCACCGGCCCGATGCACTCGTACGGCACCGGCGGCCATCCGCAGCAGGCCTGGCCGGCCCCGGCCCAGTCCCCGCAGCGCCGGTCGCACACCGGCGTCGTGACGGCCGTCGCGGTGGCCGGGGTGCTGCTGGTCGGACTGCTGGGCTGGAAGGTGAGCCACGGCCTGCTGAAGTCCGGCGGGGCCGCCACCGCCGGGTCCAGCCTCAAGCCGTCCAACTCGGCGAGCACGGGTGGCCGGACCACGGGCGGCGGCAACGGATCCCCGAAGGCCGCCGCACCGGCCGCATCCACGCCCGCGGCCGCGGCCGGCAAGGACCTGCTCACGCCCGACGGGGCCCGCAGCCTGGTCGAGGCCATCCGCTCGTCCACCGGCAGCACCTCGATCGTGGATATGACGGTCTATCCCGAGTACGCGAGTGCCGACGTGGTGACCAAGGACAACCCCAAGCACTACGACGACGTCAGCTACCGCGGCGGCAAGGTCACCAAGGAGCCGGGCGGGACCATCGCCAGCAGCAAGAAGTCGGTCGACCTCACCGCGATCGACTGGAACCAGATCCCGACGGTGATGGCGAAGGCCCAGGCCGAACTGGGCGTGGCCAACCCCAGCACGCGCTACCTGATCGTGGACTACGGCTGGTTCGCCGACGAGATCACCATCCGGTACTACGTCGCCGGCGACTACGACAGCGGCGGCTATCTCACCGCGGGCGCCACCGGCAAGGTGCTCAAGGTGGTCAAGACCGGCTGACCGCCGGCTCCGTCAGCCCGCCACCGGCAGCATCGGCAGCGCCGTCTCGTGCAGCCACGCCTCCAGCAGCCCGTCCACCGGCCGGGCCGCGTAGCGCCGCACGTGCGCGGTGAAGTCGGCGGTGCCGACCACGCCGTACCGGTTCAGGCCGACCCAGTCCTTGACCATCCGGAAGAAGGACTCGTCGCCGAGCGCGCACCGCAGCGCGTGCACGGCCAGCCCGCCCCGCTCGTACAGGCGGTCGTCGAACATCAGCCGCATGCCGGGGTCGGCCAGCCGCAGGTCCTGCGGCAGCCGGGACAGCAGGGCGTGGGCGACGGCCGCGTGCGCCGCGGCCGGCCGGCCGCCGGAACGCTCGGACCAGAGCCACTCGGCGTACTTGGCGAAGCCCTCGTTGAGCCAGATGTGCCGCCAGTCGGCGATGGTCACGCTGTTGCCGAACCACTGGTGGGCCAGCTCGTGGGCGACCAGGCGTTCGGAGCCGCGGCGGCCGTCCATGTGGTTGGTGCCGAAGGTGGCCACGCCCTGCGCCTCGACCGGGACGTCGAGCTCCTCGTCGGCGACGACCACCGTGTAGGAGCCGAACGGGTACGGGCCGAAGAGCTCCTCGAACAGTCGCATCATCTCCGGCTGCCGCCCCAGGTCGTATGCGGCCTGCGGCGCCAGCCGGGCCGGCACGTGGGCCTGCTGCGGCACGGTCGCACCCGGCCCCTGGGCGGCGAGCCGCAGCGGCACGTACCGGCCGATCGAGACGGACACCAGGTAGCTGGAGGTCGGGGCGGACTGCTCGTACACCCAGGTGGTGCTGCCGCCCCGGGGGGTGCGGGTGAGCAGCCGGCCGCCGACCAGCACGGTGTACGGGGACGGGGTGGTGATCGAGATCTGGTAGGAGGCCTTGTCGGCGGGCCGGTCGTTGCACGGGTACCAGGAGGGCGCTCCGACCGGCTGGCTCGCCACCAGCGCGCCGTCGGTGAGCTCCTCCCAGCCGAGGCCGCCCCACGGGCTGCGGACGGGCTTGGGGTTCCCGCTGTAGTGCACCTCGGCGGTGAACGCCGCGCCGGCCGCCGGGGCCTTGGCCGGGCGGATCCGCAGTTTGCCCGCCCGGTGGGTGTAGTGGGCGGCCCGGCCGTCCACCAGGACCCGGCCGATCCGGAAGTCGGCCAGGTCGAGCGCGAACTCGCGCAGCGGCTCGCCGCCCGCGACGGCGCTCAGCCGGGCGGAGCCGGCGAGCCGGTTGGGGCCGGGCTTGTAGTCGAGGGCGAGTTCGTACCGGTGGACCCGGTACCGGTTGTCACCGTGGCTGGGAAAGTACGGGTCGACGCCGAGGTGCGGCGCCTGCTTGGGGCTCAACGGTGCGTACTCTCCCTGCCGGCTTGCGGAACTGCGCGGTGCGGTGGTGCGGGCTACGTCTGCCAGGCCTCGATCGGGTTGCCCAGCCAGCGGGTGTCGGCCGGGACGGACTCCGCGCGCATCACCAGCGAGGCCGGCCCGAGCGTGCTGCGGGCCCCGACGGTGCTGCCCGGCAGCACGATTCCGCCCGGGCCGAGTGTGGCACCCTCGCGGAGTACCACAGTATCCATCCGCATGATCCGGTCGTGGAAGAGGTGGGTCTGCAGCACACAGCCCCGGTTCACGCTGACCCCGTCACCGAGGGTGACCAGGTCGGCCTCGGGCAGCCAGTAACTCTCGCACCAGACCCCGCGGCCGACCTCCGCGCCCAGGCCGCGCAGCCAGAGGTTCAGGACGGGAGTGCCGGGCACCGCGCCGATCAGCCACGGCACCGCGAGCACCTCGACGAAGGTGTCGGCGAGCTCGTTGCGCCACACGAAACCGCTCCACAGCGGGTGCTCGACGGCGCGGAACCGGCCGACCAGCAGCCACTTGGCGGCGATCGACACCAGGCAGGCGACCGTTCCCGCGGCCAGCAGCAGCACGCCGGACAGCAGCGCGGCGAGCAGCGGCGTACCGGCCGCCGCGAGCAGGGCGAGCCCGGCCAGGGTGAGCACCCCGAGGGCGGCGGAGGCGAGGACGGGGACGATCCGGCAGACCTCGGTGAGACCGCGCGCCCAGAGCAGCCCGGCGGGCGGGTCGTAGGTGCGGCTCTGGTCGCCGGCGTCGGCCGAGCGCGGCAGCCGCATCGGCGGCATGCCGAGGTAGGAGCTGCCCTTCTTGGCCTTCTTGGGCGTCGCGGACAGCACCCCGACCAGGCCCCGGTCGGGCACGGCCCGCCCGGGTGCGGTCATCCCGGAGTTCCCGAGGAAGGCCCGCTCGCCGATCTCGGCCTCGCCGAGCCGGACCCAGCCGCCGTCCAGCTCGTACGGGGCGATCAGCGTGTCGTCGGCCAGGAAGGCGCCGTCGCCGACGGTGGTCAGGCTGGGCAGGGCCAGCACGGTGGAGACCTCGGCCCCGCTGCCGACCTTCATGCCCAGCGCGCGCAGCCAGGCCGGGGTGATCAGGCCCGCGTAGAGCGGGAACAGCGTCTCGCGGGCCAGGTCCATCAGCTGGCTGACGGTCCAGGCCTGCCAGCCGATCCGGCCGTGCAGCGCGTGGTAGCCGGGGCGCAGGCCCACGCTGAGCAGTCGCACGGCCGCCACCAGCAGCACGGCGTAGGCCAGAGCGAACGCCAGGGTGGCCGGCACCACGGCGGTCAGCGCGCCGGTGAGGGCCGTTCCGAGGCCGTCCCCCGGGTGGACGAAGCAGCCGAGCACAGCCAGCGCGGCGACGCCGGAGAGCACCGGCAGCAGGCTCAGCCCGAGTCCGCTCGCCCCGTACAGCGCGGCCCAGCGGGCCCGGCGGGGCGGGCGCTGCGCGGGGCGGCTGCGCTCGGCCTTGCCAAGTTTGACGGCGGGCGCGCCGGCCCAGCGCTGGCCGGTCGGGATCTGGCCGGTGACGCCGGAGCCGGGTGCGACCTGGGCGCGCTTGCCGACCCGGGAGCCGGGGAAGAGCGTGCTACGGGTGCCGACGACCGCGCCGGAGCCGACCCTGACGGGGCCGACCTCCAGCCGGTCACCGTCCAGCCAATAGCCGGACAGGTCGACCTCGGCCTCGATCGCGCAGCCGCGTCCGAGCCGGAGCATGCCGGTGACCGGGGGCAGCGAGTGCAGGTCGACCTCGGGGGCGATCCGGGCACCGAGCGCCCGCCCGTAGCGCACCAGCCACGCGCCGGACAGCGAGGTGGCGCCGCTCAGCTCGGCGAGCCGTTCGGCGGCCCACAGCCGCAGATGGACGCTGCCGCCGCGCGGGTGGCTGCCGGGCGTCAGGCCGCGCAGCAGCAGCCGGGCGCCGCCGGCCGCGACGGCGAGCCGGCCGGGCGGGCTGAACAGCAGCAGTCCGGCCGGCAGGACGGCCCACCAGGACGCGGTCGGCGCCCAGGGGTAGTCGCCGAACCAGGCCAGCGCGTTGCCGAGGGCGAGCAGGCCGACCGTCCAGCGCAACCCGACCAGGGTGAACAGCGGCAGCAGCAGGAGCAGCTGGACGATCTTGGCGCGGGTCGGGACGGGCAGCACCGTCCGGGCGGCGCCGTCGCCCTGCGCGGAGCGCTCCAGGTGCCGGGCGAGCTTGCGCAGGACCGGCTGCTGGTAGATGTCCAGAACGGCGGCGGCCGGGTAGCGGCTGCGCAGCAGGGTGGTCAGCCGGGCGGCGGCGAGGCTGCCGCCGCCGATCGCGAAGAAGTCGTCCTGGGCACCGGTGACCGGAATGCCGAGGATCTCGCTCCACTGCTCGGCCAGCCAGGCCTCGGTGCCGTAGAGCTGCTCGGCGGGGCCGGCGCTCTCCAGCTCGGGCAGCGGCCACGGCAGGGCGGCGCGGTCGACCTTGCCCGAGGTGCGGGTGGGCAGCGATTCGACCGGGGCGAGCAGCGGTACGAGGGCGGCGGGCAGCTCGGCGCGCAGCCGGGCGACGGCCGCGGCCTGGTCCCAGCCCTCCTGGGTGACCAGGTAGCCGACCAGCAGCTGGTTGCCGCCGCGGGCGGTGCGGACGGCCGCGGCGGCGCCGGCCACTCCGGGCAGGGCCTGCAGGGCCGCGTCGACCTCGCCGAGCTCGATCCGGCGGCCGCCGAGCTTGACCTGCTCGTCGCCGCGGCCGAGGAAGAGCAGGCCGGCGGGCTCCGCCTTCACCAGGTCGCCGCTGCGGTAGGCGCGGTCCCAGTCGAGGGACTTGAGCGGGGCGTACTTCTCGGCGTCCTTCTCGGGGTCGAGGTAGCGGGCCAGGCCGGCACCGCCGATCACCAGTTCGCCGCTGCCGCCCATCGGGACGGGCTCGCCGTTCTCGTCCACCACGGCCAGTTCCCAGCCGTCCAGCGGCAGGCCGATCCTGACCGGGCCGTCGCCGGTGAGCAGGGAGGCGCAGGCGACCACGGTGGCCTCGGTGGGGCCGTAGGTGTTCCACACCTCGCGGCCCTCCGTGACCAGGCGCTGGACCAGCTCGGGCGGACAGGCCTCGCCGCCGAAGATCAGCAGCCGGACCTCGATCAGGGCCTCGGCGGGCCACAGGGCGGCGAGGGTGGGCACGGTGGAGACGACGGTGATGTCCTGCTCGGCGAGCCAGGGGCCGAGGTCGGCGCCGCTGCGCACCTGGGAGCGCGGGACGGGGACGAGGCAGGCGCCGTGGCGCCAGGCCAGCCACATCTCCTCGCAGGAGGCGTCGAAGGCGACCGAGAGGCCGGCCATCACCCGGTCGCCGGGGCCGATCGGCTCCTCCTGGAGGAAGAGCGCGGCCTCGGCGTCCACGAAGGCGGCGGCGTTGCGGTGGGTGACGGCGACGCCCTTGGGCTTGCCGGTGGAGCCCGAGGTGAAGATGATCCAGGCGTCGTCCTCGGGGCCGGGCCGGCCGGGCTCCCGGCCGGCGCGGTGCCCGTGGGCCACGGTCAGGGTGCGGTCGGCGCCGAGGACGGCGGCCACGTCGGCCTCGCCGAAGACCAGCTCCGCGCGCTCGTCCGGGTCCTCGGCGTCCACCGGGACGTAGGCGGCGCCGGCGGCGAGGACGGCCAGGATGCCGATGTAGAGGTCGTTGGTGCCGGAGGGGATCCGGATCCCGACCCGGTCGCCGGGGCCGACGCCGGCCGCCGCCAGGCGGCGGCGCTGGGAGTCGACCTCGGCGGCGAGCGCGGTGTAGCTGAGGGTGGTGCGGCCGTCGTCCAGGGCGGCTTCCTGCGGGTGGGCCCGCACGGTGGCGTTCAGCAGCTCGACCAGGGTGCGCGGCGCGGGCGCCGGGCGGCCGGGGAACACGGCCCGCGGGTCGGTGCTCCGGTCCTCCCGGAGCTCCGGTTCGTGCAGTGTGCCGATCTCGGTGGTCACAGCTGTGCGCTCCTCGTCCTCGTCCCCGTCCACTCGCTCCCGGGCCGAAAGCGGACAACGGTGCCGATGGTAGCCCCGACCCGATCCGGTCGGGCTGATCGCAACTCAGCCCAACTGGGCCTGATTTCAGTTTTACTGACATGTCGTCAGCTGGTAGGCCCACTCCACTGCAACAAATATGACGAACCGTCAGTCGATCTGACGAGGCGTCAGCTCGCGCGATCACCTGTGAGCCACACCACAGCGAATCGCCGTCAGGAGACGATTCCGAGCTCGTGCGGCGTGTTGTTGAGCCGTCGGCCGCCCTCCGCCGTGACGGTGACGATGTCCTCGATCCGCACTCCGAACCGCCCGGGCAGGTAGATCCCCGGCTCGATCGAGAAGCACATCCCCGGCACCAGCCGCCGGGTCTCCCCCTCCACCATGTACGGCGGCTCGTGGGTGGTGAGCCCGATACCGTGCCCGGTGCGGTGGATGAAGTACTCCCCGTAACCCGCCTCGGTGATCACCCTGCGGGCCACCCGGTCGATCTCCTGGCACTCTACTCCGGGGCGGACGGCCTCGAAGGCCGCCTGCTGCGCCCGCCGGACGATCCCGTGCACCTCCCGGACCTCGGCCGGCACATCCTCGCCGACGTGCACCGTGCGGGTGGTGTCGGAGCCGTAGCCGTCCCGCAGCCCGCCGAAGTCCAGCACCACGGTGTCACCCTGCCGGATCACCCGGTCACCGGCCTCATGGTGCGGATTGGCGCCGTTGGGCCCCGAACCGACCACGGTGAAGTCCACCTGGCTGTGCCCGTGCCCGATCAGCAGCTCGGCGAGGTCGGCGGCGACCTCGTCCTCCCGCCGCCCGGCGAAGCGGACGCCGAGGATCGCCCGGTACACCGCGTCGGCCGCACCCCCGGCGCCGGCCAGCCGCTCCAGCTCGTCGGCGTCCTTCACGGCCCGCAGCATGGGCAGCACCTGGGTGAGCGAGCGGTACGAGGTGCCCGGCAGGGCCTCCTGGAGGCCGATCAGGTGCATCGCCCAGGCCGCGTCGGAGATCCCGTAGCGCCCCCGCGGGTCCAGCAGCGGCGCCAGGGCCGCGTACGGGTCCGTGCCGTCCGCCCAGTCGACCAGCCGCACCGCCGCGGCGCCGGGCGCTCCGGCGGCGTCGGGCCGCTCCAGCGACGGCACCACCAGGACGGGCTGCCGCCCCGGTGCCAGCAGCAGCGCGGTCAACCGCTCGGTGATCGCGACCGGCTGGTAGCCCGCGAGGTGGAGCAGGTCGGGGCCCGGGGTGACGACCAGCCCGGCCAGGCCCTCGGCGGCGGCCGCCTCGGCGGCCCGGGCCATCCGGTCGGCGAAGTCCTTCGGGGTGAAGGGCCGCCGGGCGTTGGTGCTCGGCATCTGCTGCCTGCCTCTCTCTCCCGGGGGATCGGCGCCCCGGGCTCAGCGTCCCCGGCTCAGCGCCGGACGGCGGTCTCGGCGAAGCGTCGCAGGAACAGCGCCTCGACGTGGGCCATGTGCTCGATCTCGGCCGGATCCACACTCTCGTTCGGCGCGTGGATGAGGCAGCGCGGCTCCTCCACGCCCATCAGGATGATCTCCGCCTCGGGATAGCAGCCCGCGAGCACGCTGCAGAGCGGGATCGATCCGCCCTGCCCGAGGAAGGACATCCGCTTCCCGTACACCTCCTGCATCGCCCGGTCGAGCGTGGCGTACGCCCGGCCGTCCGTGGCCGCGCGGAACGGCGAACCCGTCCCCTCCGGCTCGATCTCGACCCGGGCGCCCCAGGGGGCGGCCGCCCGCAGGTGCGCGGTCAGCGCGGCGAGCGCGCCGGCGGCGTCGGTGCCGGGCGGCACCCGAAGGCTGACCCGGGCCCGGGCGGTGGCCGGGATGGCGGCGGCGGAGCCGACCACCCGCGCGCAGTCGATGCCGAGGACGGTCACCGCGGGCCGCGCCCAGAGCCGGTCGGCGACGCTGCCGGAGCCGGTGAGCCCCACCCCGTCCAGCACCCCGGCATCGGTGCGGAACTGCCGCTCGTCGTAGCCGACGCCGTCCCAGTGGCCGTCCGTCTCCAGCCCCTGGATCCGGGTGCCGCCGTCGGCGTCGCGCAGCGAGTCGAGCATCCGGATCAGCGCGGCGAGCGCGTCCGGGGCCGGGCCGCCGAACATCCCGGAGTGCACGTCGCCCGCCAGGGTGGAGACGGTGACCACGAGGTTGGCGAGGCCGCGCAGCGTGGTGGTGGCGGTCGGGACGCCGACGGCGGCGTTGCCGGTGTCGCAGATCAGCAGCGCGTCGGCGTGCAGCTCGTCCGCGTGCGCCCGGACGTACTCCTCCAGACCGCCGGTGCCCTGCTCCTCCGAGCCCTCGGCGACGAACTTCACCCCGACCGGCAGGTCGTCGCCCAGTGCCCGCAGCGCGGTGAGGTGCATGACGATGTTGCCCTTGCAGTCCGCGCTCCCCCGGCCGTACCAGCGGCCGTCCCGTTCGGTGAGCTCGAACGGCGGGGAGGTCCACGCGTCGTCGTCCAGCGGCGGCTGCACGTCGTAGTGGCAGTACAGCAGCACGGTCGGGGCGCCGGGCGGGGGCGGGCGGTGGCCGAGCACCGCGTGACTGCCGTCCGGCGTCTCGGCGAGGTGCACGTCGCGCAGCCCGACCTCGGTGAACGCACCGGCCAGCCACTCGGCGGCCTCGCGGCACTTCTCCGGCGGGTACTGCCGCGGGTCCGCGACGGAGGGGATCGCGACCAGCTCCGCCAGGTCGGCCTTGGCGCGGGGCATCAGCTCGGCGATCCGGCGGGCCAGGCCGTCGTCCGCTGCGTCCTCGGTCATGTCGGTGGCTCCTCGTTCCGGTCTGACACAGGCTCAGGTGTCGACGGTGTCGTCGAACGCATGAGCACTCCTCAGGGCCGACGCCCGGCAAGGGTCAGGACCCACGCCACCACGTCCGCGGCGGCGCCGCCCGCGCTGCACGCTGTCCGGGTGACCGCCGGCCGCGGGATTCAGCGCTGCCGGCGGCGGTGCCAGTGCCGCACGCCCTGGACGGTCGCCACCACCACCGACACCGCGACGACGGCCACCAGGGCGGCCCCCAGCTTGCTGCCGACCAGCCGGATGTCGGAGGCCACCACGAACAGCAGCGCGAGCAGCGGCAGCACGGTCGCCCCGACCGTCCGGAGCATCACCAGCACCGCGGACGGGCGCAGCTTGCCGCGCCGCGGCCCGGGTGCGTCCGACTGCCGCTCGGAACCCAGGGCGTAGTAGGCGGACGCCCGCACGCCGAGCCGCCCGGTGCCCTTGTAGTAGGCCAGGCCCATCACCGGGATCCACACCAGCGGGAGGAGCATGCCGACCGCCACCACGACGGCCACCCCGAGCCAGCCGGCCAGCTGCCTGATCCGGCCCGGCCGCTCCTCCCCCGGGCCGACCACCCCCAGCAGGTAGGCCATCCGGCGGACCATGCCCAGGCGGGTGCCGCGCGGCAGACGCCCGTCGGCCGGTGCGGCCGGCAGCTCGGGCACCTCCGCGAGTGCGGCCTCGGCCCGCTCCACGTCCGGATAGACGCCCTGCAGCACCAGCAGCTCCGCCACCCTGGGCCGGGCCGCCGGATCGAGGTCGGCCAGCGCGGCCAGCATCAGTACCATCCGGATCTGGACGAGCAGCGCGGCGCAGAACGCGATCGGCACCAGCACCATGAACGGCCCGCCGACGGCGCCGCCCTCCACCACGGCCAGCCGGATGCCTCGCTCCACCACCACGTGGCGCAGCGACTCGGACGGCGCGTCGGGCCTGGCCCGCCGCAGCTTGTCGACCGCGGTCCGCGCCCGGTGCCCCTCCAGTTGGACGGCGAGCCGGGCGAGCTGCTCCGGCAGGTGCTGCGGGTCGGCCAGGCCGGCCCGCAGCAGGGCCTGCGCCGACCTGGTCGGCACGGGTGTCTCGCTCCCGGGCTCAGTCACCCCTCGACGGTACCGAGATCCGGCGTGTGCCGACACGCGCCGTCACCGCGGCTGGCGGATGTGACCCGGGTCATCCGCGCCCACCCGGCGCGGCCCGGAACGGCGACCTCCGCGTCCCTCGACGGTCACGCTGGGTCGAGGATGTGCCCGGCCTCACAGGCGTTTCGGGGTGACCGGGGCCACATCGGGGTGCGGTGGCGGGGGCGGATCCGCTCAACCACGGGCCGGCGGTCGTCCGGATACTCCCGGTAACCCCGTTCTGACCTGGGACTTCGCGGAAATCCTTGAAGCCGTCGGCCGGCTTCCGTAGCTTCGAAACCAGTGCGGCGAGCACGGCCGGCCCACGGGTCGCCATCACGGCCCGCCGCACCACCCCATGAACCGAAGGCCCCCCGGGCCTGGTTCCGACCGCCCTCGCGGGCTTTCGAGAGGACTCACATTGACTTTCCGTAACGAGACCACCGCTGCCACCACCTCCGCCACCACCAAGCGCAAACGGGTGCGGATGGCTGTCATGGCGGGCGCGGTCCTCGCCCTGCCGGTGGCCGGCCTCGTCACGGCCACGTCCTCCTCCGCCGCGCCGGTCTCCACCTGGGACAAGGTCGCGCAGTGCGAGTCGACGGGCAACTGGAGCATCAACACCGGAAACGGCTTCTACGGCGGCCTCCAGTTCACCAACAGCACCTGGGCCGCCTTCGGCGGCACCTCCTACGCCCCGCAGGCCAACCTGGCCAGCAAGGCCCAGCAGATCGCCGTCGCCGAGAAGGTCCTCGCCTCCCAGGGCCCCGGCGCCTGGCCCGTCTGCTCCGTCAAGGCCGGCCTCACCAAGTAACCGGCCCCACGCCGATGCCCCGCCACCCGCACCCGGGCGGCGGGGCATCGCGCTGTCCGGGGTCAGGCGCGCTCGGGCCGCAGCGAGCCGAGCATCAGCTTCTCGGTCGTCCGCAGGTAGGTCTCGGCGGCGGCCTCGGCCTGGTCGGGCAGGCCGTCGGCCACGGCCCGGACGACCGGGGCCAGCCGGTCGGCGGCCGCGGCCGGGTCCTCGAAGGGGGCCCGCAGTGCGGCCCGCACCGGCAGGTAGGCGTTGAACAGGGTGTTGGTGAGCAGCAGGTACACCCGGTTGCCGGTGGCCCTGGCGAGTTCGCGGTGCACCTCGGCGTCGGCGAGCTGGGCGCCGTCCCCGTCGGGCGCCCGGGCCACCGCGTCGAGCAGTTCCAGCAGGCGGTCGGCCTGGCGGGTGGTACGGCGGGCGGCGGCCCGGCGCGCGATGACGGCGCCGATGTGCCGGCGGACCTCGAAGACCTCGGCCAGCCAGCCGTTGTCACGCGCGGCGAGCATCGGCAGCAGGTCGGCGCCGCCGACCCGCAGGAAGTCCCGCACCCGGGTACCGATGCCGTGCCGGGTGCTGAGCAGCCCGGCCTGTTCGAGCCGGGACAGGGCGTGCTTGAGCGTGGTCCGGGTGACGCCGTAGCCGGCGGCGAGTTCGCGTTCGGGCGGCAGCAGGTCGCCCGGGCCGTGGGTGCCGTCCAGGATGTCCTCGCGCAGCCGGTGTTCCAGGACGTCGACCACGGACTGGCGGGCGATGGTCTCGACGGGCACGGACGTTCTCCTCGGCTGCGCTTCGGGGCTGAGTGGCTCAGCCACCCGTGACCGGAGTCAAGCGGGTGGCCGAGCGGTCGTCAAGCTCCCCCGGCCGGGCCCGGCGCGGGGCCGCGGTGGGGGTCCGGCGGCAGGGTCCGGCCGCGGGGAGCGGGATCAGAACTGCTGGACGAAGTACGGCGAGACGCTCATCCAGCCGTTGGCCGCGGCTCCGTTGAGGCGGCCGGAGCTGTTCTTGGCCAGGGTGTACCAGGAGTCGACGTAGTCCGGGTCGTCGGTCCACCAGGAGGCGGGCATCGCGGCCAGCACGGCGTTCACCAGCGGGATGTAGGCGCCCTGGTCGGCGATGGTGAGCAGGACGGCGGCGATGGCCTGGGCCAGCGCCAGGTAGTTGGTGTCGCCGTCGTCCTCCATCAGGACCACGTCGGCCAGGTTGTACTTGTAGTTCGACCAGTTCACCAGGATCTGGTTCGGGTAGTACACGGTGCCGTCGTAGTCGAGGTACGGCATGGTGACCGAGTCGACGCGGGGCTTGCCGTCCTGGCCGAAGCCGGTCACCAGGGCGAACATCTCGGCGCCGCCCTTGAACCAGGGCTCCTCGTCGTCCGAGACCTCGATCGCGTCGACCTTGGTCGCCCACCAGCCCGCGCCTGCGGTGGTGGCCGAAGGCGCCGCCGCCACCGGGGAGTTGAGGCCCTTGCGGGCGAGCTCGGCGCTCAGCACCCGCATGCCCGCGGCCAGCGCCTTGGAGGAGTCGACGTCGACCAGGTAGACCGGGCGGGAGGGCACCTCGCGGGTGTCCAGGGTGTGGGCTCGGCCGGCCGCGTCGTAGGCGGTGATCGTCTTCGCGTGGTCGTCCCCGGTGGCCGCGGCCACCAGCGGTTCCACCCCGGCGTCGAGCGCGGGGCGCATCGACGGGTCGGCCAACTGGATTCTCAGCAACGGGCCGAGGCCGCCGCCGAGGCCCTTGGCCTCGGCTATCCGGCGGTCCGCCTCGGCCACCGTGCCGGCCAGCCGGCGGGCGGCCGGGGCGGCGGCCCCGGCGGTGAGGGAGCTCAGCGGCACCGCGCCGGCGGCGGCGCCGGCCCGGACCTGCGAGCGCCAGCCGGCGTCGGCGAGCGAGGTGGCGAGGTTTCGGGCCACCTGCTGCTCGACCTGCCCGACCTTGGCGCCCTCGGCGATCCGGGCGGACTCCGGTGCCGCGGCGGGGACGGCGGGGGTGACCGGCGAGGCCACGGCCTGGCCGGCGGCCAGGGCGAGCAGGGACGCGACGGCGACCGTTAAGGTGCCGCGGCGCGCACGGGAGAAGGACATGGGGGTTTCTCCTCATTCCTCGGGGGAGGCGGCCGCCGTGTCGGGTGGCGGTGCCGGGATCAGTGAAGCGCGGACATGACAGATCATCAAGAGCGGACGTCGTATCCCTGTTCGACGGCGGACCGGGAGACGGCCAACGAGAGTGCCATGATGGTCAGTTGTGGGTTGACCCCCGGGCAGCCGGGCAGCGCCGAGGCGTCCGCGACCAGGACGCCGCGCACCCCCCGCAGCCAACCGTCGGGGCCCGCGGGAGCGACGGCCGGGTCAGTGCCGAGGGCGACGGTCCCCGTCGGATGGAAGGCGGACAGATGCAGGTCGCGGGGGGTCGTACCGGCCAGGATCCGGTCCAGCTCGGCCGCCGAACGGGCCCGGGGCGCGCGGGGCAGACCGGTGAGCACCTCCTCGGCGCCGGCCGCGAACAACAGCCCGCCCATCGCGGCGACGGCCCGCAGGAGTGACCGCCCGTCGGCCGGGTCGAGCCGGTAACGCAGCAACGGCCTGCCGCTGCCGAACACCCGGCCGCCGGGACGGTCCGCGATCATCGCCCCCAGCGTGGCCAACCGGTCGGCGCCCTCCAGTTCGGCCCGCAGCTCCCGGCCGAGGCCGGGCAGCACGAAGGAGCCCATGCCCGGCGGCGGCGCGGTCGCCTCGATCAGGATCCCCCGGTCGTGCAACTCCTCGACCCCGGCGCTCTGCAGCACCGCCGGCCCGCTCGCGACCGGCTCCGCGAAGCGGCCGGCCACACTGGTCGCCGGGTGCACCGCCAGGTTGCGACCGGTCCGCGGGTGCCCGCCCAGGCCCGAACGCCGAAGCAGCGCAGGGGACTCCAGCGCCCCGGCGGCCAGCACCACCAGCGGCGCCAGCAGCTCGAACGGGCTCCCGTCGGGTCGCCGCACCGCGACCCCGGCGGCCCGCGGACCACCGGGACGGTCCGGGTCGACCAGGATCCGCAGCACCCGGGCGGAGGTGACGATCCGGGCACCGGCCGCGCAGGCGTCCGGGAGGACGGACAGCTGCACGCTCTGCTTGGCCCCGGCCGGACAGCCCACCACGCACTGGCAGGACCCCTTGCAGCCGGGGGCGTTGCGGCGCAGCGGCCCGGCCCGCCAACCGAGCCGCTCGGCGCCGGCCAGGGTGAGCAGTCCGTTGCGGCCGAGCACGTCGAGGGGCTGGGTCGCCACTCGCAGGGTGCGCTCGATCTCGTCCAGGTCCGCGCCGAACGCCGACCGGTCGGCCAGCTCCAGCCCGTGGCCGGACCGCCAGCGCTCCAGCACCCGGCCCGGTGTCCGGTAGCAGGTACCGGAGTTGACGACCGTGGTGCCGCCGACGGCCCGGCCGGTGGGCAGCAGGACGGGCGGGCTGCCCGCCATCACGGTGGCGCCGCCGTCCCGGTACAGGTCGGCGAAGCGGTCGAGCGGGGCGCGCCGGCCGAACTCGGCGGTGGTGTGGTGCCGGCCCTCCTCCAGCACCACCACCCGCAGGCCGGCCCGGGCCAGGGTCCGGGCCGCGACGGCGCCGCCCGCGCCGGAACCGATCACCACGGCGTCGGCGGTGGCCCGGTCGGGCCACTCGGCGGACGGTACGCAGTCCAGCGGCGGGTCCAGCGGCGCCTTCTGGGACGGCTCCTGGGGGGCGGCCGGGGCCGGCGGCGGCCGCCGGTCCAGCATCCGTTCGGTCCCGGCCGCCAGCAGGACCGGGACCTTGAGCACGTCCAGCAGCGGAAGCAGCGCGGGGCGGCCGGCGAGGGCCGCGAGGACGGCCTCCCGTTCGGACACGGGGAGCCGGTCGAGCCGGGCGCCGGTCCGCAGCACGGCGTACGCGTCGACGGCGGCCGCCGCGGCACGGAAGCCGGTACGGGCGGGGCCGGGCAGCGCGGCCAGCAGGCCGTCCAGACGGGCGGCCGTGGCGATGGGCCAGGCCTCGCGGCCGTCGTCGGCGAGCAGCGCCGCGACCAGGCCGCCGCGGCTGCGGGCGAGGGCGCTCATCGGGTGCCCACCTCGGCGTGCGCGGTCCCGTTCAGCGTCCACTCACCGTCCGGGCGCCAGCGGCCCCACCACCGCTCGACCGTGATCCGGGCGTCGGCCGACTCGCTGTTGCGGCACACGGCCCGGCTGCCGTCCGGGTCGGTGTAGTCCAGGGCCAGGGTGCGTTCCTCGGGTTGGCGGACGGTCACGGTGATGCGGCGCAGCGCGGTACGGCCCGTCACGCTCCACTCGGGCAGGCCGATCACGGCGCGGAACGGCCCGAGCGCCGAGCCGGCGGCCCGGCGGGGCCAGGTGCGGCCGTCCCTGAGCAGTCGCAGGAAGACCAGCGGCGGCAGGCGGTCCAGCCCGGGCCGGTGGGAGACGGCGGCGACCACTTCCAGCACGTCCCCGCCGCCGAGGTCGGCGTGCAGCCAGGCCCAGCGCCGGGCGTTGCCGTGCCCGTAGATCCGGGCTCCGGCGCCGGGTGCGCCGGCCAGCCGGAGTTCGCCGCCCGGGTGGGTGACGGTCCCGGTGTAGCGCGAGCGCGCCGCCGGGAGCATGTGCGCGGCGGGCAGGACGGGGTGGCGCCAGGCCCAGCGCGGGAAGGTGTACAGCGGCGGGCCGGCAGGCTGCTCGGCGAGGTCCCACGTGTACGGACCGGCCTTGCCGCGCAGCCGCTCCGCGGGCGGCCCCGGGTCGGCGGTGTAGCGGGCGTGCTCGGCGGGTCCGTCGGGTGGGAAGAGGGCGATCCAGCCGTGGGCGCGGGCGGGCGATCCGTCGCTGGGCGCGGTCAGTTCGTGGTGCAGCCACAGGCCGGTACCGCTCGCCGGGTCGGTCAGCGTGGTGTACCAGACCTCGGTACGGCCGGGCGTGCCGTCCCAGCGCGGCGCCTGCGCGTCCTCGCGGCGCGGGAACCGCCAGCTCGCCAGGAAGGGCGGCAGTGCGGTGGCGAGCGGGAAGCGCAGGGTGCCGCGGCCGACCTCGGCGCCGTCCTCGGAGAGGGTGAAGGGCAGCACGGTCATCGAGGCCAGCGGGCGGCGCGCGGTGACCGACTTCCAGCCGTGCAGGGTGAGTCGGCGGCCGTCGGCGGTGAGGTCGAGCCGGTAGCGGATCCGCCGCCGGGCCAACGGTGAGATCTCCAACTCGCCTGCGGCGCCCGGGTCGTCGGCGAGGCCGGCGATCCGCACCCGCCCGGTCAGTGTGGCGTCCGTGGTCCGGTGCGGCAGCAGGATGCGGTCCGCCCGCACGGCGAGGTCGAGCCGGATCGGACGGTCCCGCGCCTCGCCCGCGAGCCGCACCGTCCCGACCATCGACTCGTCGAACGCCGTGCCGCGCCGAGGCAGCGCTTTCATGGGTGTCTCCGGTTTCAGTGGTCCAGTGGCTGAGCCACTCAACCACTGTGCCGATGCACCGTCAATCCCCCACGCCCGCAGGGCTACGGACCGGTAGGGTGCCCGGCACGGCGAACGAACCGGCCCCCGCCGAGCCCGTCGACCCGCGGACCTGCGCATGCTTCGACCAGGTACGGGTGAGCAATCGGCGTCGGGTGCGCTTCCACCGGGAGCGGCAGGACACCTCCGCACCCGGACGAATCCGCGAGGGCTGACGCCGCGCGCGAGAGAGCGTGTCCCTCTGACGGGTTGAGCTGTTGATCGGATGTGTCTGTCCGATCGGTGGTCGGTGATGCGCCGCGCGGCCGGATCGAGCCGTTGATGCCGGCCGATCAGGTCCGTGGACGGCATACGGGCCCAGCTCGGCTGCGCACGTGGTCGACCGACCTGTTCCGCTCGGCCGACAGAGTTCCGCCGCGCGGGGCGGACCGCCGACCGGTTGACGGTGGGACAGCCGGGCAGGGTCCGACGGCGTACCGGACATGGGAGAGCCCCGCCTCCCGGGACGGTCGGGGGGCGGGGCTCGAAACAGCGTACGGGTTGCCGCTATCCGAGGCCGCGGGCGTCCTGCTTCAGCGCGGTGTCCACGGTCAGCGCGGTCGCCACGACAAGACTGAGCAGCGGGTCGGTGAGCGGGCGGTGGATCTGGAGCACGTAGTTGTCGGCCGTGGTGAACATCGTCTTCGCCAGGCCTTCCCAGGTCTTGGTGATCCGGGCGATCTCGGTGTCCGCCTCGTCGACGATGGAGAAGTTCCAGGCCCGCCAGTTCTCCGCCTTGACGGCGCCGATCTTCTGTCCGCCGACCTCCAGCGCGAAATTGATCTTCCCGATGGCGTTCTGCTGAACGATCTGGCCAACCTCCTGGCCGTCCGGACGCTGCACGATCACCCGCGACTTGATGAACTTCGCCGGGCGGGTCAGCAGCAGCACCGGAGTGCCCTGCGCGTCACGGATCTCCAGTTTGTGGGTCAGGTACTGGTCGATGGAGAAGAGCAGCCGTATCACCTTGCGCAGACCGCTCTGGCCGACCTGGACCACCGAGCCCAGCGTGGCGCCCTGCTGGTCGAAGACCGAGTACTCGTTGGTCAGCTCGATCAGCTTGGCCTTCTGGTTCACCACCAGGACCGGCTCGGAGAAGAGGGTGCCGCCGCCACCGGAGACCGGTCCGACGCCCGCCTGCTGCTGTACCTGGCGCTGCACCTTGACGGAGTCGCCGACCGGAGCCGCCGGCTGCCCGGGGAGACCGGGGGTGTTCGTGTTCTGGGACATGGCGGGCAGGCTAGGCTCAATCCCCCGTGGGGAGCTAGATCGTTTTGAACGGACCCTGGTTCGTTCGGGACCTCGACCGTGGCTCTGACCTGCGGGTTTTGGTGTCGCGAGCGACAGCTGGCCGGCATTCGACGGGAGGGATGTGGTCGATGTCACACCCAAGGCCCGCCTCTTTGCCGCCTGCGGGCCCGGATGGGGATGGCTGCGAGTCGGCTCGACGGTGTTCGGTCCTTGTACGCGCCGGTGTTGAAGCCGAGGTGGCACCCTCCGCGTGAACCGCACCCGAGCCGGTGGCGGACCTGGTCCACCGGTTGCGGGATGACGGTACGGATGTGACGTTCACGCGGATGGACGCGGATCCGGGACGGCCCGGCCGAGACCGTCGTCGGCGTCCGCCGCTTCCGGCCCCACAGCGCATCACTGACCACCCATCGGACAGACGCCGCGGGAGCAGGTCGGCCGCGCCGCGGAGCACGCGGTGCCCGCACCGGGCCTGACCGCTTGACCGGCCGACCCGCCGACCGACTCAGGCCCGCAGGGTGGCGCCGCCGTCCACGTACAGGTCGTGCATGGTGATGTGGCGGGCGCGGTCGGAGGCGAGGAAGACGACCGCCTCGGCGACGTCCGCCGGCTCGGCGATCCGGCCGAGCGGTATCCCGACCCGGTACGAGTCCAGGTCGCCGGCGATGACCCGGGCGGCGGAGGCCTCCTCGTCGGCGGACCAGAGCGCGCGCTGCATGGGCGTGTCGGTGGAGCCGGGCGAGACCACGTTGCAGCGCACGCCCGAACGGGCCAGTTCCAGCCCGAGGCACTTGGTGAACATGGTGGCGGCGGCCTTGGAGGCGGCGTAGGCGGCCATGCCGACCCGGGGCACGCCGGCCGCGTTGGACCCGACGGTGACCACCGCGCCCCGGCCGCGCCCGGCCATCCGCCCGGCGACGGCGCGGCTGAGGTGGAAGACGCCGGAGGTGTTGACGGCGAAGGTGGCCGCCCAGTCCTCGTCGGTGAGGTCGAGCGCGCGGGCGGTGCGCAGGATGCCCGCGACGTTGACCAGGACGGTGAGCGGGCCGAGCTCGCCCTCGACCCGCTCGACCACCGCCTCGACGGCGGCGGAGTCGGACACGTCCGCCGGGTAGGCGTGCACCGCGTCCGGGTGGTCCGCGGCGAGAGCCTCGACCCCGGCCGCGTGGAGGTCCACCGCGGCCACCTTGGCACCCCGGGCGGCCAGCGCCCGGACCACGGCCGCACCTATGCCCTGACCGGCGCCGGTGACCAGGGCGACCTCGCCGTCGAGTTCCATCGGTTGCACGGTCGATCCCTTCCGGGGCGGCAGCACCCCGCCCAGCCGGTTTTAGGCAAGGCTAACCTAATGCCCGGCTCCGGCCCGGACCGGGGTGACCTCACCGCGCGGCGTGCACCGTCACCGCGCGGCGTGCACCGTCCGCCCGCCGACCCACGTCCGCAGCACCCGGGTCGCGGCGATCTCCTCGGCCGGCCCGGCGAACGGGTCCCGGTCCAGCAGCACCAGGTCCGCGAGGTGACCCACCCGCAGGCTGCCCGCGTCGTCGTGCCCGTTCACGTGCGCCGCGCCGGCCGTGTACGCGGCGAGCGCGGCCCCCAGGTCCAGGCGCTGCTCCGGCAGGAAGACCCGGCCGTCCGTGGCCCCGGGCTCCATCCGGTTGACCGCCACGTGCAGGCCGGCGATCGGGTCCGGACTGCTCACCGGCCAGTCGCTGCCGGCGGCCAGCGTGGCACCCGCCCGCAGCAGGTCGCCGAACGGGTACTGCCAGGCGGCCCGTTCGGGGCCGAGGAAGGGGATGGTCAGCTCGTCCATCTGCGGCTCGTGCGCTGCCCACAGCGGCTGGATGTTGGCGATCGCCCCGAGCGCGGCGAACCGCGGCACGTCCTGGGGGTGGACCACCTGGAGGTGGGCCAGGTGGTGCCGGGTGGCCCGGCGCCCGTTGGCCGTCCGGGCGGCCTCGACGGCGTCCAGGGCCTCGCGCACGGCGCGGTCGCCGAGAGCGTGGAAGTGCACCTGGAAGTCGAGGGCGTCCAGCGCGGTGACGTACGAGCGCAGGGCCTGCGGGTCGACGAAGCTCAGCCCGCTGTTGGCGGTGGCGCAGCCGCAGCCGTCCAGGTAGGGCGCGGTCATCGCGGCGGTGAAGTTCTCGGCGATGCCGTCCTGCATGATCTTCACGGCGGTGGCCCGGAACCGGCCGTGTGCGGTGTCGGCGCGCCGGGCGACCAGCTCGGGGATCTGCTCGGCGCCGCGGTCGCGCTGCCACCAGAGCGCCCCGGTGACCCGGGCCGTGAGGGTGCCCGCACGGGCCGCGGCCAGATAGGCGTCGGTGGGGTCGGGCTGGCCGTTGAAGACGCCGAGCAGGGCGTCCTGCCAGCCGGTGATGCCGAGGGAGTGCAGCAGTTCCTGGGCCCGGAGCAGCCCGGCCAGCCGCTCGGCGGCCGTGGTCGGCGGCACCAGCCGGGCGACCAGGGCGGTGGCACCCTCCTGGAGCGTTCCGGACGGGGTGCCGTCCGGTTCGCGTTCGATCCGCCCGTCGGCCGGGTCCGGGGTGTCGCGGGTGAGTCCGGCCAGTTCCAGCGCCCGGGTGTTGGCCCAGGCGCCGTGGTGGTCGCGGTTGAGCAGGTAGACCGGCCGGTCGGCGACGACCGAGTCGAGCAGCTGCCGGGTCGGGCGGCCGCCGTCGAAGCTCTCCATCGACCAGCCGCTGCCGGTGATCCAGGCCCGCTCCGGGTGGGCCTCGGCGAAGGCCCGGATCCGCCGCAGGTAGTCCTCCGTCCCGACGGTGCCGCTCAGGTCGCACTCGCCCAACTCGGTGCCGCCGTAGACGGCGTGCACGTGCGCGTCCTGGAAGCCGGGCACCAGCATCCGGCCGGCCAGGTCCACCACCTCGGTACGCGGGCCGATCAGCTCGCGGACCTCGTCGTGGCCGACGGCGGTGATCCGCTCTCCGGTGACGGCGAGACTGGTGGCCCGGCTCCGGGCCGGGTCGGCGGTGAAGATCGGCCCACCGGTGAGGACCAGATCGGCATGGGTCATGGGTGCTGCTCCAACTGTGCGGTGCGGAAACGGAGTACGGAAGCGGAGTACGGAAGCGGAGTACGGGGCCGGGATCGGCGTCGGGGTCGCAGGACCTTGGTACGGCAGGACTACCGGAGGACGCCCGGCGCCTCGCCGTCGGTGCCCTCGCCGGTCCGGAAGTAGGCCGAGCGGCGCCCCCAGCGGGCCCAGGCGGCGACCGGCAGGCCGCTGCCGATCATCAGCACGGGGACCAGCAGCTGGAACCAGCCGTTGTCGGCGCTGAGTTCGAAGTGGTCGGCGGAGTCGTAGAAGCTCCAGGCCAGGTACCCGCCGACGGCCAGCAGGACCGCGGCGCCGAGCAGCGGGCCGACCACCGCCCGCAGCGCCTCCCACGGAGAGCTGCGCAGCAGGTGGCGGAAGCGCACCGCGGCCGCGACGGCGGTCAGCGCGTAGTAGAGGGCGACCACGATGCCGATCGCGTTGACGGCGGCGTTGATCAGGTCGGTGACGGTCGGGATGACCAGCGACATCAGGGCGACGGCGGAGGCGATCACGGTGATCAGCACGGTGCCGGCGACCGGGGTGGCGTAGCGCGGGTGGATCCTGGTCCAGATCGCGCCGAGGGTGCCGTCGCGGCCCATCGCGTAGGTGCCCCGGGCGGTCGGGATGACGTTGGCCTGGAGGGAGGCGACGGCGGAGAAGGTCAGCGCGATCAACGGCAGGGCGGCGAGCGGCTGGTGGGCGAGCTTGTTGCCGAAGTAGGTCAGCCCCTGGGCACCGTTGTCGGCCAGTTCGTCGAGCGGCAGGACGCGCTGGAACGCGGTGCCGGCGAGCAGGAACAGCAGCGCCATGGTGACCAGCGCGATCATGCCGCCGCGGGAGGCGTCCTTCGGCTCGCGGACCTCCTCACCGACGCTGAACACCGACTCGAAGCCCCAGTAGCAGAAGACGGCGAGCACCATGCCCTGGGCCAGCGCGCCGAACGAGGGGATGTCCAGCGGGTTGTACCAGCTCAGCGAGAACGGCTGGCTGCCGGCGAACAGGCCGTACCCGCAGAAGCCGAGCAGCACCAGGTACTCGAAGACCAGCAGGTACTTCTGCAGCCGGGCCGCCAGACCGAGACCGCGGATCGCGATCACGGTGGCCACGGCCAGCACCACCAGGCCGATCACGGTGGTCTGGGCGGTGGAGTCCGGGTCGAGGGTCAGGCCGAACGCGCTGTGCAGGCCGGCCTCGCCGGCCAGTTGGACGAGCGCGGAGCCGGTGACGGCCGTGGTGTAGGCCATGAACACGATGGTGCCGACGGTGTTCACCCAGCCGGTGAGGAAGCCCAGCCAGGGGCTGAGCGTGCGGCCCACCCAGGTGTAGGAGTTGCCGGCGTTGGGCTCGACCAGGTTGAGCCGCCCGTAGGCCCCGGCGATGCCGAGGACGGGCAGGAAGGCCAGCAGCATGATCGCCGGCAGGTGCAGCCCGACCACCGCGGCGGTCAGCCCCAGGCCGATGCCGATGCTGGAGGTGGCGGCGGTACTGGAGGCGGCGATGGCCACCCCGTCCATGACGCCCAGCGTCCTGCGCATCGAGGTGTGCCGCGCCTCGCCGCCGGGCCCGCCGCCGTCCGCTCTGAGGGCTCTCGCCTCGTCCTTCGCCATTGCTGCCAACGGACCACCGCCTTGACCGTGGGGGCCGCGTCGGGCCCCGGTGGCTGGTCATGAAACTCCTGGTGGCCTTTTCAGGTCAATGCCGTTGTCATAAGGTGCGGCCAGCCGAGAATCCCCAGGCGAGAATCCCCAGGCAGTCGGACGACCGCAGGAGCGAGCGCGATGAACGACCGAGTGGTCCCGGAACCCGAGCGCCGCCGGCGGCGCCCCACCAAGCAGGGCACGGTCCTGTCGGCGGAGGTCATCGTCACCACCGCGCTGCGGCTGATGCGCCAGCACGGCGCCGAGGCGCTCACCGTCCGCCGGCTCGGCGCGGCGCTCGGCGCCGACCCGAGCGCGATCTACCGGTACTTCCGCAGTACCGACGACCTGCTGCTGGCGATCGCGGACGAGCTGATCGCCCGGGCCCAGCAGGACTGGCGCTCCACCGGCGACTGGCAGGCCGACCTGCGCGAGATCGGCCTGCGGATCCACGCCGCGTACCAGGCGCACCCGCAGGCCGCGCTGCTGGCCGCGTACCGGACGACCGGGCGGGAGAACGAGACCAGGGCCGTGGAGACGATCCTCGGTATCCTGCGCGGTGCGGGCTTCCCCGACCCGGAGGCGGTGGCGATCTACCACGCCTTCGTCGACCAGGGCCTGGCCTTCGCCGCCCAGGACGCGGCCGCCGCCGCGCTGCCCGGCCCCGCCTGGGCGGCCGACCTGGACGTCTGGCACCGGCACTACGCCCGGCTGCCGGCCGAGACCCACCCCAACATCGCCGCGACCGCCCGGTTGCTGGTCACCGACATGCGGCGCAGCGGCTACCCGCTCGCGCTGGAGCTGCTGCTCTCGGCCGCCGCCGCCCGGCTCGAACGCGTCCGGGCCACGCCGGGCCGGGGGGCCTGAACCCGCCGCCGACCTGCACTGTCAGTGCCGTTCGAGATGATGTTCGCTCGCGTGCGCCCCGCTGGGCGGTCGCCTACAAGCTGCCCGCGTGCACGAGGTCACCCGGCTGGTCGAGGTGGAGTGGAACGTCGGCCGCACCGGCGTCATCGCCCCGCGCGCCGTGCTGGAGCCGGTCGAGGTGGACGGGGTGACGATCACCTACGCCACCCTGCACAACCCGGCCGACATCACCCGCCGCGGCCTGCTGATCGGCGATCAGGTCTTCGTCCACCGGGCGGGCGACGTGGTCCCCCGGGTCGAGGCGCCGATGACCGGTCCGCTCGCGCAGCTGTCCAGGACGGAGATGAACGAGCGGATCGAGCGCGCCGGCGGCAAGGCCTCGTCCAGCGTCTCCCAGCGCACGGCGCCGCTGGTCGCCGGTGAGCGGGCCGGCTCCGAGCGGGCCAAGGCCGAGGAGCTCGGCGTCCGGGTGCTGAGTCCGGAGGAGTTCGCCGAACTGGTCGGCGCCGCGGTCTCCCGAGTGGCCGCGCCGGGGTCTCCTGAGCGCCCGTCAGGCGCCGACGGTCCCGTCGATGCCCTCGCGCAGGAAGTCGGCGTGGCCGTTGTGCCGGGCGTACTCGTGGATCAGGTGAAGCATCACCAGGCGCAGCGACACGTCGTCCCCCCACCGGGCGTTGTGGCCGAGGACGTCCAGGGACTGCGCCTCGCGCTCGATCCGGCGGGAGTGCTCGACCTCGGCCTCCCAGGCCGCGAAGGCCTCCGAGCGGGTGGCCCCGCTCGCGTCGTAGGCGACCTGGTAGTCGTCGGTGTCGGAGTACACCAGCGGGATCGACTCGCCGTTGACGACCCGGCGGAACCAGGTGCGCTCGACCTCGGCCATGTGCCGGACCAGCCCGAGCAGGGTGAGCGTGGAGGGTGGCATCGACGCCCGGCGCAGTTCCTCGTCGGTCAGGCCGTCGCACTTCATCGCCAGGGTCGCCCGGTGGAAGTCGAGGAAGGCGCGCAGCATTTCGCGCTCACCGCCGGTGAGCGGCGGGCCGATGCGTTCGGTGGTCAACTGCGGCGCTCCTTCTGGAACCCGGCCGGGGCCCGGTCCGTTCGTCCGGCGGTGCATCGGTCGAGTTCTACCAGAGGCCGTCCACGGGTACGACGGGGCCCCGGCCCCTGATCGGGGTCGGGGCCGCGGCGGGTGGCGGTCAGACGTTGACCCCGTAGTCCAGGGCGATGCCGCGCAGACCGGAGGCGTAACCCTGGCCGATGGCGCGGAACTTCCACTCGTTGCCGTAGCGGTAGAGCTCACCGAAGACCATGGCCGTCTCGGTGGAGGCGTCCTCGGTGAGGTCGTAGCGGGCGACCTCGCTGCCGTCGGCCTGGTTGACGACCCGGATGAAGGCGTTGCGCACCTGGCCGAAGCTCTGCCGGCGGGCCTCGGCGTCGTAGATGGAGACCGGGAAGACCACCTTGACGACCTGGGCGGGCACGGCCGCCAGGTCGACCTTGATCTGCTCGTCGTCGCCGTCGCCGCCACCGGTGAGGTTGTCACCGCTGTGCTCGACCGAACCGTCCGGGCTGCGGAGGTTGTTGTAGAAGACGAAGTGCTGGTCGCCGAGGACGCGGCCGGCCTCGTTGCACAGCAGCGCGCTGGCGTCGAGGTCGAAGTCGGCGCCGGTGGTACCCCGGACGTCCCAGCCGAGGCCGACGATGACCGCGGTGAGGCCCGGGGCCTCCTTGGTCAGCGAGACGTTGCCGCCCTTGGCGAGCGAGACTCCCATGGTGTCCTCCTGCTACCCCGTGCCGGGCCGCGAGCGGCCGGCTACCTGCATCTCAGCGCACTGCTGAATCTACAGCACTGTAGATCGCACGTGAATCGGCCGGGCCCATCCGCCCGCTGGTGAGCCGTCAGCCGTACGAGAGGTCGGTACACGGGTCGTCCGCGGCGGAGCGGCCCGCGGCGGTCACCGAGGCGGGCAGCCGGCCCGTCGGCGGGGCGCTCGGCGACGGCGACGGCGACGCCTTCGCGAAGTCCCGCCCCAGCAGCAGGACCAGGCCCGGCTCGTCGACGGACTCCAGGACCGCGCCGGGGAACAGCCCCGCCACCTCCCGGGCGCTCTGCGCCTGCCCCGGGCCGTGGCGGACCACGGTCACCGCGCGGGTCGTCGGCGCGCTGTCGGCCCGGTCGGACACCGTGTAGCCCTCCGCCTCCAGCCGCTCGGCCGCCCGCGCGGCCAGGCCCGCCGTACCGGCGGCGTTGCGGACCGCGAGGGAGACCCCCCGGGAGTCGGGCGAGGGCCCGCCCGCGTCGTCCGACCCGTCCAGCCGCCGGTCGGCCCGCAGCGCGGCCCACAGCTGCCCGGCGTCCGGCTGGGCCAGCGCGACCCGGGAACCCTCGTAGCGCCAGGGCACGGTGAGGAAGCGCGCGTCGCGCAGCTCGATGTCGCGCAGCGACAGCGCGAACGAGAGGAGCTTCGCCGCCGAGCCGAGCCCCGGGTCGACCAGCAGCGAGCCGGTGGCGGCGTCGGCGAGCGGCAGCAGCGTCGTCGGGTTCATCCCCACGCCCTTGACCTGCCGGAGCAGCGATCCGAGGAAGGCCTGCTGGCGCTTGGTGCGGCCGATGTCGGAGCCGTCGCCGATGCCGTGGCGCAGCCGGACGTAGTCCAGCGCGCTCTGGCCCTGGACCTTCTGCTTGCCCTGGCCGAAGAGCAGCCGGCCGGGCCGGCCGAGGTTCGGGTTGAGGTCGCCCTCGTGGACGGCCTTCGGCAGGCACACCTCGACCCCGCCGACGGCGCTGGTCATCGCGGCGAAACCAGCGAAATTCACCACGATCGTGTGGTCGACCCGCAGGCCGGTCAGCTTCTCCACGGTGTTCTGGGTGCACGCCGGGTTGCCCTGTTCGGCGCCGCCGACCTCGAAGGCGCTGTTGAAGAGCACCCCGCTGCGCGGTCTGGTCCAGCTGCCGTCCGGCAGTCGGCAGGCCGGGACGTCGACCAGCGAGTCGCGCGGCACCGACACGCCGACGGCGTGCCGGTGGTCGGCGTAG
Organism: Kitasatospora sp. NBC_00374; assembly: GCF_041434935.1. Taxonomy (NCBI): domain Bacteria; kingdom Bacillati; phylum Actinomycetota; class Actinomycetes; order Kitasatosporales; family Streptomycetaceae; genus Kitasatospora; species Kitasatospora sp. NBC_00374. Next base: position 1,808,794 of record NZ_CP107964.1, read on the forward strand.
ACGTGCAGCAGGACGGTGGTGTCCGAGCGGGCTCCGCTCTCCTCCCCGCCGCCGAGGTCGCGGTTGGCGCCGTCCCGCGAGTCGGAGCCGATCAGCAGCACGTTGACCGGGGTGCGCCCGTCCGCGTCCGGGCCTGCGGCCGCCGGGCGGTCCGGGCTCAGTGCGCCGCCGTCGAAGATCCGGAGGTTGCCGTCCAGCCGGTAGTAGGTCGCCGCACCCGCCAGCAGGATCAACGCGAGTACGCCGGTCACGCTCCAGAGCACCGCTTTCCGGTGACTGCGCCGCCCCGCCATCCGCACCTACCCCCTTCACCGTGGCCGCCGACTCCGGCGGGTCGCCGAACTGACGGTCCGTCCGCCCGCCGGGCCGGTCCCGACCGCATGGACCGGACGAAGACGAATCGGAGCATACCGCCCATCCAGGACAATCCCTCCGCGTTTCGACGCCCACGACCCCACCGTGCGGCCACAGCTCACGGTGCCTCAGTAGAATGGCCCCGAGCGCCCCGGCAGCCCGGAGCCGCAGGACCGGAGGGACCACCGCCGTGCGCGACACCACCACAGACCACCGACCGCCGGGCGCGGTCGCCTTCCCGCGCGTCCGCCGACGCGGCCAGGGCGAGCTGGAGGCCCAGGTACTGGCCGCGCTGCGCACCGCCGCGGAACCGGTCACCGCGGGCTGGGTCCAGCAGCAGCTGGAGGGCGATCTCGCCTACACCACGGTGATGACCATCCTGTCCCGGCTGCACGCCAAGAACGCGGTGTCGCGTTCCCGGACGGGCCGCTCCTACCACTGGCTGGCCGCCTCCGACGCGGCCGGCCTCGCCGCCCTGCGGATGCGCAGGGTGCTGGACACCCAGGCGGACCGGGACGCGGTGCTGGCCAGCTTCGTGAGCGCGCTGCTCCCCCAGGACGAGGAACTGCTGCGGGCCCTGCTCGACAGCGCGGCGGACGGCCCCGAGGCCTGAACCGTGGGCGTGTTCGTCTTCCTCCCGCTCGTCCTGCCGCTCACCGCCCTGCCCATCGCCCGGCTCGCCGAACAGCACCTGCACCCCCGCACCGCGGCCCGGCTGCTCACCGTCATCGCCGTGGTGATGGCGGCCAGCTGCGCGATCAGCCTCAGCCTGCTGTTCGTCGTCGGCACCGCCCACATTCCCGGCAATCCGCTGCCGGACAGCTGGTCCGACCCCGAGGTCCGCGACGCCGTCCCGTTCCACCGGACGGTCGGCGGTTCCGCCGTCGTCGCCCTGCTGGTGGTGGTCGCCGCATGCGCGCACACCGTGCGCCGGCACCTGCGGGTCCGGTCCCGCTGCCGCCAGGCCCTCGACGGGCTGGCCGCCGGCGCCGAGGTCGCGGTCCTCCCGGACGAGCGCCCGTACGCCTATGCGCTGCCCGGCGTGACCGGCCGGGTCGTGGTCTCCACCGGCATGCTCGCCGGCCTCACCGCCGCCGAGCGGACGGTCCTGCTGGCCCACGAACGGGCCCACCTGACCCACCGCCACCACCGGTACCTGCTGGCCACCCGGCTCGCCGCCTGCGTCAACCCCTGCCTGCGCCCGCTGCGCCAGGCCGTGGCCTACAGCACCGAGCGGTGGGCCGACGAGGAGGCCGCCCGGTCGGTCGGCGACCGCCGCCTCACCGCCCGCGCTGTCGCCAGGGCCGCGCTGATCTCCGGCCCGTTCACCGCTCACGGCCCCGGTACGCTGCCCGGCCTGCCGGCCTTCGCCGAGCCCGGCCCCGGGCCGGTCCCGCGCCGGGTGGCCGCCCTGCTCGCACCAGGCCCGCACACCACCGGCTGGCCCCCGGCGCACAGCCGGGCCGGCCTGGCCGCGATGGTCGCCGCCGCCGGCACGGCGGTCTCCGCGGCATCCTCGCTCAACGCCGCCGTGGCCCTGCTGCTCCTGCTCAAGGCCGCCACCCCGCTCTGAGCGGCCGTCGGCGGCCGGGGGTGTCGACGGCGCACCGTCGCGGGGACGTTCCAGCCCGCCCGGTACCAGTAGATCCCGCCGCGGGTACCGCGGTTGCAGACCTGCGGCGACTGCCGGTCGCAGTCGCCGCGGCACCGGACGTGGGGCGGCGGCGATCAGCCCGGCCACGGCGGCGCGGACCGGGCCGCACCGTCCGTTCATGAGCTGTTCGGGGCGGATCCGGACACAACGGTCGATCCTCCGCACAAGGGGAGCAACGGCCCGCTCCAGGCTGTGCGCTCGCACCGGTGCGGGGTAGAGCGCGAGGGCGACGACCGGGAGGATGGGGAGCTCCCGGGGAGTGGGGAGGGACGGCGTGTGGCGTCGACTGGCACGTGCGGCAGCGGCCCTGGCGGCGGTGGCCTGCCTGGTGGGGACGGGCAGCGGGATCTGGTTCCTGGCCGGTGAGCGGATGGGCGCGGCCCTCGGCATCGGCCCGCCCGGCGGCGACCTGGTGGTCTCCCGGTGCTACGAGGTGTACGACTCGGAGGGCGACGACAACGGCCGGGACTGCCGCGGCGAGTTCACCCCGGCGGGCGCCTCCGCGGACGCGGTCCGCCCGATGGTGCTGCGCGGCGCCGCGGCCGACCACCGGCCGGGCACCCGGCTCGCCGTCCGGCTGAGCCACGGCGCCGCGTACGAGCCGTCCTCGGAGCCGGTGGTGAAGTACGGCATCGCAGCCGGGCTGATCCTGGTGGTCGGCGCCACCCTCACGGCCTGGCTGCTCTCGTGCGCCCGGCACGGCCGGTTCCAGGAGGCCGAGGGCTATGTCTTCGCGGCCCTGGCCGGGCTGATCGGCGTGCCGCTGCTGGGCATCGCGGTCGGCCTCGTCGCCGGCGTCGCGGAGGTGGTGTTCTGAGCCGCCGGGCGGTCGCCCCCGGTGGAGCGCTCAGCGGTTGCCGAGCGCGAAGAGCACGATCACGAAGCCGGCGAAGAGGTGGGTGCCCGCGATGTAGATCGAGGCCCTGATCATCATGGCCTTGCGCTTGGCCTTCTCGTCGCGGGTGGCGTCGGTCGGGGTGGCGTCGGACATGACGGGACTCCTGCTCGGGGCCGGGGCGCGGCGGCCCGGGAGCGGGCCATGCGGCCTCCCAGCCTACGGCCGCGCCGGCCGCCGCGGCCGCCCGTCCCCGGGCCGTGGCGGAGATCACGCTCCGCCATGCCCCACCTACGGTCGCGTAAGTCACTTCACAAGGTGAACTATCTTCGTCATGGCCGATCACCAGGAGACCCTTGACCTCCGCTCGTACGTCGCCCTCGGCGACTCCTTCACCGAAGGCCTGAACGACCCCGGCCCGGACGGGCAGTTCGCCGGCTGGGCCGACCGGCTCGCCGGGATGCTCGCCGACCAGCACCGGGACGGCGACTTCCGCTACGCCAACCTGGCGGTCCGCGGCCGGCTGCTCGACCAGATCACGGCCGAACAGGTGCCGCAGGTACGGCGGATCCAGCCCGATCTGGTGACCTTCTGCGCCGGCGGCAACGACATCCTGCGCCCGGGCAGCGACCCGGACGAGGTCGCCGAGCGGTTCGAGAGCGCCGTGGTGGAACTCCGGCGCAGCGCCGGCACGGTGCTGGTCTGCACCGGCTTCGACACCCGCGACGTGCCGGTCCTGCGCCACCTGCGGGGCAAGATCGCCACCTACAACGTGCACCTGCGGGCGATCGCCGACCGCAACGGCTGCGTGGTGGCCGATCTCTGGTCGCTGCGCTCGGTGCACGACCGCCGGGCCTGGAGCGACGACCGGCTGCACCTCTCCCCCGAGGGCCACCAGCGGGTCGCCCTGCTCGCGGCCCGCTCGCTCGGGCTGCCGGTCGCCGCGGACCCGGAGGCGCCGTGGCCGGCCGGGCCCGCCCCGACCCCGGCCGAGCAGCGCCGGGAGAACCTGCAGTGGGCCCGCACCTTCCTGCTGCCCTGGGTCGGCCGCCGGATCCGGGGCGAGTCGTCCGGCGACAACGTCGAGGCCAAGCGCCCGGACCTGCTGCCGCTCTGACCGCACCCCGGCCGCCGGTCCGCCCGGCCGCCGGAACGCCGAACGCCCGAGGGCCGTACCACCGTGGTGGTACGGCCCTCGGGCGTTCCGGCACAGCCGGTCGACAGGTCGACTACTCGACGACGAGCTCGACCGGGATGTTGCCGCGGGTGGCCCGGGAGTACGGGCAGACCTCGTGCGCCTGCTTGACGAGCAGCTCGCCCGGCTCGCCGGCCAGCGCGTCCGGCAGCTCGACCCGCAGGGTCACCGCGAGGCCGAAACCGGCGCCGTCCTTGCCGATGGAGACCTCTGCCGTCACCGACACCTCGCTGGTGTCCACCCGCGACTGCCGCCCGACCAGGCCGAGAGCGCTGGCGAAACAGGCCGCGTAGCCGGCCGCGAACAGCTGCTCGGGGTTGGTGCCCTGACCGTTGCCGCCGAGCGCCGGCGGCATCGCCAGCGCCAGGTCCAGCTGGCCGTCGGAGCTGACCGTGCGGCCCTCGCGGCCGTTCGCAGTGGCCACAGCGGTGTAGAGCGCGTCCATTCCGGTTCCCTTCTCGCCTCGGCGGCCCCGATCCCCGGGCTGCCCCATGGCCACAAGTAGAGCACACAACTAAATTGCGCACAACTGAATGGTGCGGAGAGAAGTCGGTACCCTGGAGCCATGACCACGCTCCCCGCACTGCCGGACGAGGAGCTGCTGCGCCTCGACCAGCAGATCTGCTTCTCCCTGCACGCCGCCGCGCGCGCCTTCGGCAGCGTCTACCGGGTCGCCCTCAGGGACCTCGGCCTGACCTACCCCCAGTACCTCGTCATGCTGGTGCTCTGGGAGCACGGCGAGCTGCCGGTCAAGCAGATCGGCGAGCGCCTGCGCCTGGACTCCGGGACCCTCTCCCCGCTGCTGAAGCGCCTGGAGGCGGCCGGCCTGGTCCGCCGCGAGCGCAGCCCCGAGGACGAGCGCTCCGTCACCGTGAGCCTCACCCCGGCCGGGGACGCGCTGCGCGGGCCGGCCCTGGAGGTGCCGCGCCGGATCGGCCGCTCGGCCGGCCTCCCGCTCTCCGACCTCACCGAGCTGCGCGCCCTGCTGGCGCGCGTCACGACCGCCCTCGACGCGGCGGTGCTGGACGAGGCCTGAGCCCGGCCCGGCCCCGACGGCCCGGCCCCCAGCCCCGACGCGGCCGCCGTCCCGGCCGCCGTCGACCCGGACACGGCCGTCGGCTCAGGACTCGTACCGCTCGACCTCCTCGACGCTGCGCACGCTCGCCAGGTTCGGATCCTCCCCGGCCTCCGAGCGGGCCCGCCGCTGACGCAGCAGGTCCCAGCACTGGTCGAGCTGCTGCTCGATGTCGCGCAGCCGCTGCCGCTCGGTCTCGGGGTCGATCCGCCCCTCGGCGAGGAGCGCCCGCAGGTCCCGTTCGGCGGCGACCATCTCCCCGATCCGGTCCAGAATCCGCCGGTCCGCCCCACCCCCCAGGTCCGGTTGCTGTGCCATGCGGCGCCTCCTCGGTTCCGCCTCCAGCCTAGGAACGGCGGCCGTCGGGCGCGACCGCAGCAGGGCACGGACCCGAACGGCCCAGCCCCGGCTTGACAGTTCGTCAGCGGACCAGCAGGATCCCGAAATTGGAAATGACTTTCACTTCTAAGAAGGAGCTGGCGCATGTCCCTCGACGTCTCCCCCACCCTGCTGGCCCAGGCCGAGCGCGACGAGGTCGACGAGACCGCGTTCGTCGACACCGTCCGCACCTCGCTGCCCTACGCGTACCGGCTGATCTCCGACCTCGCCGCCGAACTGCGCGGCGGTGTGGCCGAGTTCGCCGACAACACGACCGCCCCCTCGGAACCGGAGCGCGGCCAGCTGCTGCGCGCGCTGGCCAGTGACGCGATCCGGGGCAGCCTGGAACGGCACTTCGGGGTCCGCCTCGCCTTCCAGAACTGCCACCGGGTGGCGGTCTTCCACCCGGGCGCGGAGCAGGGCGAGACCTACCGGCGGTTCACCTCGGTACGGGCACAGCTGCTCAACCAGTCGCCGGAGTTCCGGGACTGCTGAGCCCGTACCGCGGGGATCACCCCGGCGGCGACCAGCCCGGATCCCGGCCGGCCAGACCGAGCAGCCTGGTCTGCGGGTCGGCGTCCGGGCCGGTCGGCACGGCGGGGGCGAACATCCCGGTCACGGAGAGGTCCCCGTAGCGCTGGACCTCGGCCAGCGCGAAACCGGCGGCCTGCGCGGACATCCGCCCGGCGCCGCCGAGCGCCCGGGCCAGATCCCAGCCGTGCACCACCGCGTCCACCGCCATCTCCCGGCAGTAGCCCAGGCCGTCCCGGTCGGCGTAGGAGAGGTGGACGGTCCGGTCCAGCGCCCCGGGAACGGCGAACGCCGCGCCCGCGGCAGCGGCCGCGGCGGCCCAGGTGCCAGCCGGGTCCGCGCCCAGCACATCGCCGTCGAAGTAGGAACCGACCTGCGCGACCGTCGCACCGGCCAGCATCTCGGGCACCCACAGCTGCTCGGCCGTCAGATGGTTGACCAGGTCGCGGACGGTCCACTCGGAGCACGGCGTGGGCAGCTCCCACTGGCGCCGCAGGACCATGCCGACCAGCCGGTCGAACTCGGCCACGGCCTCGGTGTAGCGGTCCAGCACGTCCCGGTGGGCGTTGCGCTCGTGTTGACATGCCATACCCACACAGTGCCCCCGATGCCCCGTCGCGGCACACCGTGCGGGCCACGGTGGATGATGTGACCCGATCGGAGCCGTCCGGCCGCCGCGACCCGAGGAGCCGCCATGTCCCGCCGCCAGATCACCGTGCTCGGGGAGTGCGTGGCCGACGCCTTCACCGACAGCCGTCGGGGGACGCACGGCGAGCTGGCCCTGCGGGTGCACCCGGGCGGCGGTCCGGCCAACACGGCGGTGGCACTGGCCCGGCTCGGTACCCCCACCCGGTTCCTCGGCCGGCTGTCCGGCGACGTGTTCGGCCGGCTGTTCCGGGCCCACCTCGCGGAGTCGGGAGTGGACCTGACCGGCTGCGTTCCGGCCGCCGAGGCCAGCACCCTGGCCGTCGCCGACCTGGACGTCCGGGGCCGGGCCGACTACTCCTTCCACGCCGAGGGCACCGCGGACTGGCAGTGGACGGCGTCCGAGCTGGCCGCCGAACCCGCGGGCGACCCGGTCTGCGTGCACACCGGCTCCCTCGCCCTGGTCCGGACGCCGGGCGGCCCGGTGGTCGAGGAGCTGCTGGCCCGCGCGGCGGGGCGCGCGACCGTGTCCGTCGACCCCAACGTCCGGCCGCTGCTGGTCGCGCCCGCCGCCTACCGGGAGCGGCTGACGCGCTGGTGCGAGCTGGCGGACGTGCTCCGGCTCAGCGACGACGACCTCGGCCACCTGCTGCCGGGGGCCGCCCCGGAGGAGGCCTGCGACCGCTGGCACGCCGCAGGGGTTCGGCTGGTGGTGGTCACTCTGGGCGCGGCCGGGGCGCTCGTCTCGCTGGACGGCGCGCGGGCCGCGCTGCCCGCGGAGCCCGTCACGGTGGTCGACACCGTCGGCGCGGGCGACGCCTTCACCGCCGGGCTGCTGCACCATCTGGGCGGCCAGGGGCTGCTCGGCGGCCGACTGGACGCCCTGACCCTCGACCGGGCCGTGGAGGCCTGCCGCTTCGCCGGCCGGGTGGCCGCCCTGACCTGCTCGGTGCCGGGCGCCAACCCGCCCCGCGCCGATCTGCTGGCCGACTGAATCGGGGCCCACCCCTTTCTCGGGAACGCCTTCCCCCCGCCCACGGCCCCTCCGGCGCCGCCGTCCCACTCCTGCCCGCGGAGCTCACCGCTGCCGCCGACGACCTGCGGGCCCCCGCCGTCGCGGGCCGCGGGCCCATCCCCGGTGGGGTGGGCCGGCCGCCCGCGGTTCACTCCACCGGCGCCTTGTCCCGCAGCACCTCGACGAAGGCCTTCATCCAGCCCGGGTGGTCCGGCCAGGCCCGGCCGGAGACCAGCACACCGTCGACCACGGCCTCGCCGTCCACGTAGCCCGCCCCGCCGGCCACCACATCGGGCTCCAGCGCCGGGTACGCGGCCGTCCGGCGGCCCGCCAGGGTGCCGCCGACCAGCGAGATCAGGGGGCCGTGGCAGAGCTGCGCGACCGGCTTGTCCAGCTCGAAGAAGTGCCGCACCACCCGCTGCACCTCGGCGTCGTTGCGCAGGTACTCCGGGGCGCGGCCGCCGGGCAGCACCAGGGCGACGTAGTCGGCCGGGTCGACCTCGGCCACCGCCAGGTCGGCCTCCCAGGTGTAACCGGGCTTCTCGGTGTAGGTGTCGAAGCCGTCCACGAAGTCGTGCACCACGAACTGCAGCCGCTTCCTGCTCGGCGCCGCGATGTGGACCTCGTAACCCTCCTCCCGCAGCCGCTGGTAGGGGTAGAACACCTCCAGCGACTCCGCCGCGTCACCGGTCACGATCAGGATCTTGGCTGCCATGCCTGGGATTCCGTCCCTTCCTCTGCCGTACGGGCCGTACCGGCCGTACAGGGTCGACCGCGACACACACTGCCCGCTGACCGGTCGTCGGGCAACGAGGCGCACGGCGCACAACACCGGCGCTCTGCACCCGATCCCGCGCGCCCCCCGGGCCTACCCGCGCTCGCCCGCCCAGGCCAGCAGTCGCTCCACCGGCCAGGTGGTGACGATCCGTTCGGCGTCCAGCCCGGCCGCGGCGGCCCGGGCGCAGCCGTACGCCTGCCAGTCCAGCTGGCCGGGTGCGTGGGCGTCGGTGTCGATCGAGAACAGGCAGCCCGCCTCGGCCGCCAGGGCGATCAGCCGGGCGGGCGGATCGCGGCGCTCGGGACGGCAGTTGATCTCGACGGCCGTCCCGGACTCCGCGCAGGCGGCGAAGACGGCCTCGGCGTCGAAGGTGGACTCCGGGCGGGTCCTGCCGGCGATCAGCCGCCCGGTGCAGTGGCCCAGGACGTCGACCCGCGGGTTGCGGACGGCGGCGAGCAGGCGACGGGTCATCGCCGCCCGGTCCATCCGGAGTTTGGAGTGGACCGAGGCGACCACCACGTCCAGCTCCGCCAGCAGCTCCGGCTCCTGGTCGAGCGAGCCGTCGTCGAGGATGTCGCACTCGATCCCGGTGAGCAGCCGGAACGGCGCCAGGCCGGCGCCGGCCCCGGCGACCTGCGCCAGCTGCTGCCGCAGGCGTTCGGGGCTGAGGCCGCGGGCGACCTTGAGCCGGGGCGAGTGGTCGGTGAGCACCGCCCACTCGTGCCCGAGATCCCGTGCGGTGCGGGCCATCAGACCGATCGGACTGCCGCCGTCGGACCAGTCGGAGTGCAGATGGCAGTCGCCGCGCTGGGCCGCGAGCAGTTCCTCGCCGCCCTCGGCGAGCGGCCCGGCCCGCTGCTCCAGCTCGGCCAGGTAGTCGGGGGTGCGGCCGGTCGAGGCCTGGGCGATCACCTCGGCGGTGACCGGGCCGATGCCGGGCACCCGGGCGGCCCGCGCGGCGTCCAGCGGTCCGGTCGGGAGGGCGGCGGCGGCCTCGGCCGCGGTACGGAAGGCCTTCACCCGGTACGGCGAGGCCAGCTCCCGTTCGAGCAGGAAGGCGATCCGTTCGAGTGCGGTGACCGGGTCCATACCGCCAGTCTGGCCCGTCGTCACCGGGCGGCGCTCGGCGAGGGATCCGACCGAGAGATCCGACACAGAACCCTTGTTGACACCGTGTATAACTGCTTCACTCCTTGGCATGGCCGCACGCGGGACCGTCCGGCCTCCCCCTGTCCCTGCCCGCCACCGGAGCCGACCGATGCGTGACGCCTCCACCGCCGCCCGCCCGCAGGACCGCGAGCAGAACGCCGAACGGCTGCTGCGCGCCTCCGCCAAGCACTCCTACGACCCGCTGACCGCGATCGACTGGGACGCCCCGGTGGACCCGGAGCAGTTCGCCCTCCCCGCGCACCGGGTCTCGCTCCACGGCACCCCGATGTGGCACGCGCTCGGCCCGCGGCAGCGCGCCCGCCTCAGCGTCGACCAGTTCGCCAGCGCCACCTCCGCCGGCATCTGGTTCGAGCTGATCCTGATGGAGGGGCTGGTCCGGCACGTCTACGCGAGCGATCTGACCACCCGGCACGCCCAGTACGCGCTCACCGAGGTCGCCGACGAGTGCCGGCACTCCACCATGTTCGCCCGCTACATCAGCACCGTCGGCTACCCGTCCGCGCGGCCCAGCCGCCGCGCCCAGCGGCTGGGCCGGCTGCACTTCCTCCTGAACGACACCGCGATGACCTTCGCCGGCGCGATATTCGTCGAGGAGTTCGCCGACGCGATGCAGCGCGAGATGATCCGCGACGAAGGCCTCCAGCCGCTGGCCCGCGCGGTCGCCCGGATCCACGTGATCGAGGAGGCCCGGCACATCGGCTACGCCAAACCGGAGCTGGAGCGGCGCTGGGCCCGGATGAGCGCGCCCCGCCGGGCGGTGTTCCGGCGGGCCCTCGCCGTGCTGGCGCAGCAGTCGGTGGCGGAGATCGTCCACCCGCGGGTGTACGCGCGGGCCGGGCTGGACCCGGTCGCGGCTCAGCGGGCGGCCCACCTCAACCCGTACTGGCGCGACGCCCGGGTCGACTGGGCGCGCAAGGCCGTCGGGTTCTTCACCGAGCTCGGCATCATCGACCGCAGCGTGGAGCCGATGTGGCGCCGCGCGGCGCTGCTCGCACCCCGCTGACCGGGCGGGCAGGGGCCGCTACAGCACGGCCGACCCGGCCAGCCTGCCCAGGCCGAACGTCACCGCGGAGGCGACCGCCACGATCAGCAGCTGGCGCACCGCCGTCCAGGCCGCGTGCCGCCCCGACCCGTAGCCCAGCGCACCGCCCACCACGAGCGAGGCGAGGGCGGTCAGCACGGTCGAGGCGGCCACCGCCGCGCCGCCCCCGGTGAAGAACCAGGGCAGCAGCGGCACCAGGGCACCGAGCGCGAACAGCAGCAGCGAACTGACCGCCGCCACCATCGGCGAACCGGCGTCCCGGGCGCTGACCCCGTACAGGATCCGCAGGCTGGTGCTCCGCGAACCGCGCCCCGCCGACACCACGCTGCGGCTCGCCCGCACCGCGGTCTCCGGGTCCAGGCCCCGGGCCCGCATGGTGCCGCTCAGATGGGCCAGGACCACCGGCGGGGAGCGCCGCCAGGCCCGCTGCAGCGCGTCCTCCATGCCCCGGGCCACCTCCACCTGGCTGCGTACCGAGACCCACTCACCGGCCGCCATCGACAGCGCGCCCGCGACCAGGCTGGCCAGCCCGGACAGCCGCACCGTCCCGGCGTCCACGGAGGCCCCCGCCACCCCGAGGACCATGCACAGATTGGTGACCAGCCCGTCGTTGACCCCGAGCACCGCGGCCCTGATCCCGCCCCCGGCCACCCGGTCGGCGGTGCGGCCGATCGCCGACAGCTCGTCCTCGGCGGCCCGGTCCTCGGCGTCGCTGCGCTCGGACGGGTCCCAGTGCGGCGCGAGCACCGCCCAGTCGGGGCCGGTCGCGGGTGACGACATGTCAGCACCTCCTCGTCGGCCAGGCTAGGGCCCGGCCGGCCGATCGTGACGGATCAGCGCGCGCCGGGCGGGTACCCGCGACCACCCGCGCGGCACAGCCGTCGACGGTCGGGCGATCTCGATCGGCACCGGTGCGATCGGGCCGGGAGCGGTCGGCGCGGGTTCGGTCGGCGCGGGGTGTCGGTCACCGGACCACTGGTGCCCGGCCGGTCCGTGGTCCCGCCGCGCAGGTCCGGGTGCGCCCGTCCGGCGGCGGGCGGACGATCGGGAGGTGGACACACAGGGCGCCGCAGGCGACATCCGGCTCGGGACGGCGCGGGGCCGGTGGGTGGTGCTGGCCACCGTGCTCGGCTCGGGCATGGCGATGCTCGACGGCACGGTCGTCAACGTCGCCCTCCCCCGGATCGGCACCGACCTCAACGCCTCGCTGGCGGCCCTGCAGTGGACGGTCAACGCCTACCTGCTCACCCTGGCCGCGCTGATCCTGCTGGGCGGATCGCTCGGCGACCGCTACGGGCGGCGCCGGGTCTTCCTGATCGGGGTCTGCTGGTTCGCCGCGGCCTCGGCGCTGTGCGCGGCGGCCCCGAACATCGAGGTGCTGATCTTCGCCCGCGCCCTGCAGGGCGTCGGCGGTGCGCTGCTCACCCCGGGCTCGCTGGCCATGCTGCAGGCGGTGTTCCATCCGGACGACCGGGCCGGTGCGGTGGGCGCCTGGTCGGGGCTGGGCGGCGTGGCCGCCGCCGTCGGCCCGTTCCTCGGCGGGTGGCTGGTGGACGGGCCGGGCTGGCGGTGGATCTTCCTGCTGAACGTGCCGCTGGCCGCCGTGGTGGTCCTGGTGACGGCCCGCCACGTGCCGGAGACCCGGGACCCGGCGGACCCGGGCCACTTCGACGTCCTCGGTGCGACGCTGGCCGCGCTGTCGCTGGCCGGGGTGACCTACGCCCTCACCGAGGGGCTCCGGGGGTGGTCGCTGGTCGCCGGGGTCGTGGGGGTCCTGCTCGGTGTCGCCTTCGTGTTCGCGGAACGGCGGAGCGGCAACCCGATGCTCCCGCTGGACCTCTTCGCCTCCCGCCAGTTCACCTCCGTCAACCTGGTGACCCTCTGCGTGTACGCGGCGTTCAGCGGCGTCTTCCTGCTGCTGACCGTCCAGCTGCAGACGGTCTCCGGGTTCAGCCCGCTGGCCGCCGGGGTGGCACTGGTCCCGATCACCGTACTGATGCTGGCGCTGTCCAGCCGGGCGGGCCGTCTGGGGAAGGAGATCGGGCCCCGGCTGCCGCTCTTCCTGGGGCCGATGATCTGCGCCGCGGGGGTGCTCCTGATGCTGCGGATCGGGCCGGACGCCTCGTACTGGACGGACGTGCTGCCGGCCGTGACGGTGCTCGGAGCCGGGATGACGCTGCTGGTCGCCCCGCTGACGGCGACCGTGCTGGCGGCGGTCGACGTCCGGCGCGCGGGCATCGCCAGCGGGGTGAACAACGCCGCCGCGCGGGCGGCCGGGCTGTTCGCGGTGGCGGCGCTGCCGGCCCTCTCCGGGCTCAGCGGTGAGGCGTACCAGGTGCCGGCGGAGGTCGACGACGCCTTCGGCACCGCGATGCTGATCTGCGCCGGGCTGCTCGCGGCGGGCGGGTTGCTGGCGCTCGCCACCGTACGGAGCGACGCGCTCCAGCCGGACCGGCCGGTCGCCGAGCCGGACTGCGACTGGTACTGCGGGACGACCACGCCGCCGATCGGCCCCGGGCGCGGAGCTGCCGCCACCGAGCCCGACGGCCCCGCTCCGGGATGAGCGGGGCCGTGCGGGTGGAGCACCGACCGAGGTCGGATGACAGCTGTCAGAGAATGTCGCCCGGGGCGTACTTCGCGGCCTCCGGATAGGCGTCGGCCACGGCCTGCACCCGCCGCACCACCTCGGCCACCTGCGCGCCCGCCGCGCCGGTGAACGAGAGCCGGTCCGCCAGCAGCGCGTCCAGCGCGGCCCGGTCCAGCGGGATCCGCTCGTCCGCGCCCAGCCGGTCGAGCAGCGCGTTCTCCCGGGCACCCTCGCGCATCGCGAGCGCGGAGGCGACCGCGTGCTCCTTGATGACCTCGTGCGCGACCTCCCGGCCGACCCCGGCGCGCACCGCGCCCATCAGCACCTTGGTGGTGGCGAGGAACGGCAGGTAGCGGTCCAGCTCGGCCTCGATCACGGCCGGGAAGGCGCCGAACTCGTCCAGTACGGTCAGGAAGGTCTCCAGCAGGCCGTCGAAGGCGAAGAAGGCGTCCGGCAGGGCCACCCGGCGCACGACCGAGCAGGAGACGTCGCCCTCGTTCCACTGGTCGCCGCCCAGCTCGGCGGTCATCGACGCGTAGCCGCGCAGGATGACGGCGAGCCCGTTGACGCGCTCGCAGGAGCGGGTGTTCATCTTGTGCGGCATGGCCGAGGAACCGACCTGGCCGGCCTTGAAGCCCTCGGTGACCAGCTCGTGGCCGGCCATCAGGCGGATGGTCTTGGCCAGGCTGGACGGCGCGGCGGCGAGCTGGACGAGGGCGGTGAGCACCTCGAAGTCCAGCGAGCGCGGGTAGACCTGGCCGACGCTGGTGAGCACGTTGGCGAAGCCGAGGTGGCCGGCGACCCGCCGCTCCAGCTCGGCCAGCTTGTCGGCGTCGCCGCCGAGCAGGTCGAGCATGTCCTGCGCGGTGCCGACCGGGCCCTTGATCCCGCGCAGCGGGTAGCGGGCGAGCAGCTCCTCCAGCCGGTGGAAGGCGACCAGCAGCTCGTCCGCGACGGTCGCGAAACGCTTGCCGAGGGTGGTCGCCTGTGCGGCGACGTTGTGCGAGCGGCCGGCCATGACCAGCTCGCCGTGCTCGGCGGAGAGCCGGCCGAGACGGACCAGGACGGCGACCGTGCGGTCCCGGACGTGCTCCAGCGACTGCCGGATCTGCAGCTGCTCGACGTTCTCGGTGAGGTCCCGCGAGGTCATGCCCTTGTGGATCTGCTCGTGCCCGGCGAGCTCGCTGAACTCCTCGATCCGGGCCTTCACATCGTGGCGGGTGATCCGCTCACGGGCGGCGATCGACTCCAGGTCGACCTGGTCGACGACCCGCTCGTAGTCGGCGACGGCGGTGGCCGGGACCTCGATGCCGAGGTCCTGCTGGGCCTTCAGGACGGCGAGCCACAGGTGGCGCTCGAGGACCACCTTGTGCTCGGGGGACCACAGCTGGGCCAGGGTCGCCGAAGCGTACCGGGAGGCCAGGACATTGGGGATCTGGGGCTTCGCGCTCACGCTTCGCAAGCCTAACAGTCGAGGTCACACCACCCGACGGCGGTACACGGGCAACCCGCCGGACGGCGCGCCGCCACACCCGCCCGGGCGGGCGCCCTCGGGCGGACGGTCTACCGGAAGCCTGACGGCCGTCAGAACAGCGCGTCCTGCGCGCCCGGTTCGGACGGCCGGACGCAGTCCCGCAGGCCGAGCCCCGAGCAGCCCCGGACGTCGTCCGCGGCCGCCAGCCCCCACCCGGCGAGCAACCTGGTGTCCAGCAGGAGCGGCTGGTCCTGGGGGTGCCCGTCCGCGCCCTGCGGATCGATGAACAGATGGCTGCCGATCGCCGGCCGCACCGTCCCCACCAGCGTGGCGCCGGGGCTGAGCGCGGTGACCTTCCGGTAGGCGGCCGGCGCGCCCTCGGCCAGCCCGAACAGCCCCACCTGGTCCACCACCGGGCTGTCGGGCAGCAGCTCGATCCCGTGCCCGGCCAGCAGCCGCAGCACCTCCCGACGGCAGGCGAGCAGCTCCGCACGCCGGTCGGCGACCTCGGCCAGCCCCCACCAGGCGGCGGCCTTCACGGAGCTGCGGACGCGTTCCCTGGCCAGCCCGGCCTGGGCGACGGTCAGCTCGGCCCGTCGGACGGCCGGGAGCCGTCCCCGGCCGACGAAGGTGAACACCGGGGCGGCCTGGTCGAGCAGCCGCGCGATGCCGCGGTGCTCGCCGGTCAGACCGACCTTGAGCAGCCCCGCGCCGAACCAGGCGAGGTAGAGCCGGTAGGGACGGCCGTCGTCGAGGATCTGGTCGCGGGCGAGGGCGAGCCCGGGGTCGGCCCGCTGGCAGGTCTCGCACTGGCTGCTGCCGCCCTGCGGCGCGACCTGTTCCCGGTACGGGCACCGCCGGTGCCCGCGCGAGCTCCGGACGCCGGTGCACCGGCGCGGTCCGGACACCCGCCAGCCGATCCGCAGCCCGGCGGTGATCTCCCGCGCGTGCTCCCGCTGCCAGTCGGTGGCGCCCAGTCGCGGGACGCCGTCGTGCCAGCCCAGGCCGGTGACCGTCCAGTCAGCCATCGCGTGCCGCTCCCCTCGCTCCGGCTGGGCAGGATAGCCGCACGGTCCGACAGCGCCGCCGGGCCTGCGGGCGGCCCGGCGGGGCTACCGGCCGGTGAGCAGCGGCAGGACCTGGCGGCAGAGCCGGTCGAGGGCCACCCGCTGGTCCGCGTCGAGGCTGGCGAAGGCCTCGTGCGCGCGGGTCATGTCGTCGCGGATCCGGTCGAGGATGGTGCGGCCCTCCGGGGTGATCGCGACGATCTTGACGCGGCGGTCACCCGGCGCGGTCTCCCGGTGGGCGAGGCCGAGCGCCTCCAGCCGGTCCACGATGCCGGTCACGTTGGAGGCGTCGCAGCCGAGCCGTCCGGCCAGCGCGCGCATCGGGACCGGCTCCTGGACGGCCTTGAGCGCCTTGGCCTGCGAGGAGTTCAGCCCGTGCCGCCCCGCGGCCACCGCGAAGTCCTGGAAGTACGCCGCGCCGACGGCTGCCACCGCCTCCATCAGGTCGACGGTGGACGGAGCCGGGGTGGTCGCTGTGGTGCCCATGTCGGCCAGGTTACGCCGAAAAGGTTCACCTGCTCCAGCTTTGACCGCGGCAAGTGCCCACGGCACCCGAACCCCGTCCGGGTGTCACAACGGGTGTCACGGCCGGTATCACGGCGGTGTCACAGCACCAGCAGCTCGAAGAGGTGCCGCAGCTCGCCCTCCGGGTCCGCCGTCAGCCCGGTGTGCACCGGCCCGGGCTGGACCACCGCGCTGCGCGGCGCCGTCAGCCAGCGGAACCGCCGGCCGGGGCCGTCCGCGGCCGCGGGCCCGGCGGACGGACCGCCGTCGCAGATCGCCTCGATCCCGCGCAGCGCGCGCCGGACGCCGGCCACGTCGGCGACCGGGTCCAGCGCCAGCAGCCGCCCCTGGTCCAGGTGGGTCCTGGCCCCGAGGTAGTCGGTCCGCCGGCAGTACAGCAGGACGCCGATGTTCACGAACTCCCCGCGCTCGACCCGCGGGACGGCGCGCAGCACCGCGTACTCGTAGTCGTGCCGCACGGCGGCCTCACCCGCCTCGTCCCGGTCCGTCGCCCCGGGTCCCATCAGTGCCTCCATCAGCCCGCCACCTCCGGCAGCCAGTCGCGTGGGCCCGCCAGCCGGGCCGTGAGCTGTGCGAGGTAGGCCTCCCGTACGCCCTGCGGGTCGGTGAAGCCCGGCTCCTCGGTCAGCCACTCGTCGGGGATCGCCTCGACCGCGCCGGCCAGCGACTCGGCGGCGAGCGGCGCCAGCTCGGCGTCGGCGGACCCGAGGTCGGGCGCGGCGGCCAGCAGGGCGTGGTCCGAGGCGTCGTACGGCCGGCCGACCCACCCGGCGGCGCCCGCCCAGTTGTGGTGGAAGATCAGGCTCGCGCCGTGGTCGATCAGCCGCAGCCCACCGGCGGCGACCAGCAGGTTGGGGTTGCGCCAGGAGCGGTCGACGTTGCCGATCAGCGCGTCGAACCAGAGCACCCGCCCGGCCAGCGCGGCGTCGACCTCGAAGCAGAGCGGATCGAAGTTGAGCGCGCCGCTGACGAAGGCCATCCCGAGGTTGACGCCGCCGCTGGCCCGCATCTGTTCCTGGATCTGCTGCTCCGGCTCGCTGCGGGCGAGCACCGGGTCCAGGTCGATCCGGACCAGCTCCGGCACGGGCAGCCCGAGCCGCCGGCCCAGCTCCCCGGCCAGCACCTCGGCGACCAGCGCCTTGCGGCCCTGCGCGGCGCCGACCCACTTGAGGACGTACAGCCGCCGGTCGTCGGCCTCAACCAGGCCCGGCATCGAGCCGCCTTCACGCAGTGGCGTCGCATAGCGGACCGCCGTCACCTCGGAGAGCATCCGGCCAGCCTACCGACCGTCAGCCCGCTGCCGGGCGCGCCTGCGGTGGCAGGGCGGCACGGTCCGTGCGAGGGTGGCGGACAACTGTCCTGATACGGCATGAACCGGCACACAAGGGATGGACGATGGAGCGACCTCGGATCCTGATCGTCGGCGGCGGTTTCGCCGGCCTGGAGTGCGCACGCCGACTGGAACGCAAGCTCTCCCCCTCGGAGGCGGAGATCTCGCTGATCGCACCGTTCAGCTACCAGCTCTACCTGCCGCTGCTCCCGCACGTCGCGGCCGGTGTGCTGACCCCGCAGTCGGTGGCCGTCTCGCTACGCCGTTCCCTGCGCCGCACCCACATCATCCCGGGCGGGGCGATCGGGGTGGATCCGCGTTCGAAGGTCTGTGTGGTCCGCAAGATCACGGACGAGGTCACCGCAGAGAAGTACGACTACCTGGTGCTGGCCCCCGGCAGTGTGACCCGCACCTTCGACATCCCGGGCCTGACCGACTACGCCCGCGGCATGAAGACCCTCGCCGAGGCGACGTACGTCCGCGACCATGTGATCGCCCAGCTGGACCTGGCCTCGGCCACCCGGGACGAGCACGAGCGCGAGTCGCGCCTGCAGTTCGTGGTGGTCGGCGGCGGGTACGCGGGCACCGAGACCGCCGCCTGCCTGCAGCGGCTCACCACCGCCGCCAGCCGGCGCTACCCCCGGCTGGACCCGCGGCTGATCAAGTGGCATCTGATCGACATCGCACCGAAGCTGATGCCCGAGCTCGGCGACAAGCTGGGCGTCACCGCGCTGCAGATCCTGCGCGAGCGCGGGATCGAGGTCTCGCTGGGCGTCTCGGTGGCCGAGGTGGGCGCCGAGACGGTGAAGTTCACCGACGGCCGGGTGCTGCCGTGCCGGACGCTGATCTGGACGGCCGGTGTCGCGGCCAGCCCGCTGATCGGCACCCTGGACGCGGAGACGGTCCGCGGCCGGGTCGCGGTGACGGCGGAGATGCGGGTGCCGCAGTTCGAGGGCGTCTTCGCGCTCGGCGACGCGGCGGCCGTCCCGGACCTCGCCAAGGGTGACGGGGCGGTCTGCCCGCCCACCGCCCAGCACTCCGCCCGCCAGGGCAAGGCCTGCGCCGACAACCTGGTCGCGGCGCTGCGCAACCAGCCGCTGGAGCCGTACTACCACCGGGATCTCGGCCTGGTGGTGGATCTCGGCGGCAAGGACGCGGTGTCCAAGCCGGTCGGCGTCGAACTCCACGGCGTACCGGCCCAGTTGGTGGCCCGGGGCTACCACCTGATGGCGATGCGGACGAATGCGGCCAAGTTCCGGGTCGGCGCCAACTGGCTGCTGAACGCGACCGCCGGCGACGACTTCGTGCGCACCGGATTCCTGGCCCGCCAGCCCGCCCGGCTGCGCGACTTCGAGTACACCGACGCCTATCTGACGAAGGATCAGGTCCGCGAGCACGCCCAGGCGCTGCTCGCCAAGGGCTGAGACCCGGGCCCGGGGTGGAGGCCGAGAGCCCTCCGCCCCCGGCGCGGTCCACCGGCGCCGCCGTCCCCTTCCGGGGCGGCGGCGCCGGCGTTCGGTGCGAGCCCAAGCGGGCACGTGTGCGGCCCGCGCGGGCAGGTGCGGGCGGGTCAGCTCCTGGCGGCCAGGTAGACCCCGGTGGTGTCCTTGCCCGCCGTGTTCCGGCACGACCAGTTGCCGCTCGGCTGGGCGTTGAGCAAGGTCAGGCAGCGGCCGAGGGCGAGCTGGGCGTAGTAGTTCGGGTGGAAGGACTCCTGCAGGGTGCCCTGGGTCGAGCTGCCCATGTCCAGCCAGCGGGCCCACTCGCTGGCGGTCGCGGACGGCCCGGCGGAGGAGGTGGCCAGCCTGGTCGACTTGGAGCAGACCTCACGGCCCTGCAGCAGGTCGCGCAGGTCGAGGAACTGCACGCCCTTGGCGGCGGCCACTGCGGCCAGGCCGGTGGAGATCTGCGGCACCAGCTGGTCCCGCGCCCAGTCGGCGTCCTGGTCCCAGAACGGGCAGCCGCCGGTGTTGGCCCGGCTCCAGCCGCTCTCCGGGTAGCGGTTCTCGCTGCTGCGCGGGATCGGCGACGGGTACGACTGCAGCACGATCCGGTAGCTGCCGGAGGCGTAGCCGGCCGCCGTCATGACGGCCCGGATCTCGTCGACGGACTTGCCGACGCCGGCCATCGCCCCGGCCATCTCCGCGTCCACCGCGTCCTGCTGGTCGTCGTGGCAGTAGGAGTACCAGACCAGGTAGTCCTGGACGCAGTTGGAGATCACGTCGGCGAAGCCGAGGTCGTTCCCGCCGATCGAGAGGGTGATCAGCTTGACGTTGTACTGCCGGGCGATCCCGGCCAGTTGGTCGGCCTGCGGGGCCTCGCCCTTGTACGCCTGGCCGCCGTTGGCGGCACGGAAGACGTTCTGGCTGACGGCGCCCGAGCAGGCCAGGTTGATCTGGGTCTGGCTGATCGTGGCGGCGCTGCGGATCTCGGCCACGTCGGAGCGGTCGCACCCGCTCGCGTAGGTGGCGCCGTACACCCGGGCGGGGTCGTACCCGCTGCCGGTGTAGGCACGGTCGGTGCCGCTGCGGCTGCCGCTGGTGGTGAGGCTGTTGCCCTGCCAGCGTCCGGCCTCACCGGAGATGTAGCTGTCGCCCATCGACACGCTGGCGGTGGGCAGGGCCGCCTCGGCCGCACCCGCGGGGGCGGCCAGGGCGGTCAGCAGGGGCAGGACGAGCGCTGCTGCGGCCAGCAGCGCACGGGTGCGCGGAGTGCGTGGGGTTGTGCGTCGGCTCTTGGGCACGGCGAAACTCCTGCGAACGGCCTCGCGAAGGTGGGGTCGCGAGGCACGGGTGAGGGTGGGCCGCCGGCCGGTGGCGCGATGAATGTGACATGAGCGCGCTTGTTACCGCTAGGTATCCGACACAGGTATTTCACAGAGTTACCGGTCGGTTCAGATCAGTCGCGAGCCTCCGTCGCGGCCCGTCAGGATCTCCGCGAGATCGTCGGCGAGTGCGGTGGCCTCGGCGGGGGTCAGCGTCGAGACGGTGAGCCGGATCCCCGGCGGGGACTGCAGCCGGTAGCGGGCCCCGGGCGCCGGCACCCAGCCGCGCTGCACCAGGGCGGCGGTCACCCCGGACTCGTCGGGGACGGGCACCCAGACGTTCAGCCCGCTCTCCCCGTGCGCCCGGATCCCGCGCGCGGCGAGCGCCGCGAGCAGCCCTTCGCGCCGGGCGCGGTACGCGGCGGCGACGGTCTCCGGCGGCGCGGCGCCGGTCCGCCAGAGCTCGGCCACGGTGCGCTGGAGCAGCAGGCTGACCCAGCCGGTGTCGAGCCGCTGCCGGCCCAGCACCCGGTCGATAGTGTCCTGGTCCCCGAGCAGCACCGACAGCCGCAGATCCGGGGCGAACGCCTTGGCCGCCGAGCGGACCAGGGCCCAGTGGCGGGTCACCGGGCGGCCGCCGGGAGCCGCGGCGAGCGAGCAGAACGGCTGGTCGACCATGCCGTGGCCGTGGTCGTCCTCGATCAGCAGCACGCCCGGGTGTCCGGCGAGCACCGCCCGCAGCTTGGCGGCCCGGGCGGCGGTGACCACGGCCCCGGTCGGATTCTGGGCGCGGCTGGTGACGACGAGCGCCCGCGCCCCCGCGGCCAGCGCCTCGGCCACCGCGCCGGGCAGCGGCCCCTGGTCGTCCAGGGCGACCGGCAGCGCCTTCAGGCCGAGCGCGGGCAGCAGGTCGAGCACGCTGCCCCAGCCCGGGTCCTCGACGGCGACCGGGTCGCCCGGGCGCAGCCGGGCGGCCAGCACCCGTCCGATCGCGTCCAGCGAGCCGGAGCAGACGGCGAGCGCACCCTGCGGAGCGCCGTCCTCGCGGTAGGCGGCCGCGGCCAGTTCCAGCAGCCCGGGGTCGGCGATCGGGTGGCCGTAGAGCGTCGGATGCCGCTCGACGGCAGCCGCGGCCACGGCCAGCGCGGGGCCGAGCGGGGGCAGCAGGGCCGGGTCCGGGTTGCCGTCGGCCAGGTCACGGGCGCCGGGCGGGACGGGGATCCGGATCCGGTCGCGCGGGGCGTTCACCGGGCGGGCCCGGACCCTGCTTCCCTTGCGGCCGGCGGTCTCGATCACGCCCCGGTCGCGCAGCAGCCGGTAGGCGGCGGCCACGGTGTTGGGGTTGACGCCCAACTCCGTCGCGAGGTCGCGCAGCGGGGGGAGGGCGGTGCCGGGCGGCAGGGCGCCGCTGCCGACGGCCTGTTCGACGTCGGCGGCAATCTCGTTGGCACGCCTGCCCTGGAACCGATATTCTCCTAGCACAAACGCCATTATGCACTAGTACATAGAGGTTGTCATGTCGGACACGGCCTACGCACGGACGCCCCGGACCACCCCCACCCGCTACAAGGACCGCGCCACCTGGGAGAAGGAGGCCATCCAGCAGGTTCTCGACAGTGCCTGGATCTGCCACCTCGGCTTCGTGGCGCCGGACGGCACCCCCGTCGTGCTGCCCACCATCTACGCCCGGGTCGGGGACCGCCTCTACGTCCACGGTTCGACCGGCAGCCGTCCGCTGCGCGCCGCCGGGGCCGACCGGGGCCTGCCGGTCTGCCTCACGGTGACGCTGGTGGACGCCCTGGTGCTGACCAAGTCCGCGTTCAACCACTCCGTCAACTTCCGCTCGGTGGTGGCCCACGGCACCGCGCACCAGGTGACCGACCCCGCCGAGCTGGCGGTCGCGCTGGACGCCCTGGTGGACCACGCCGTCCCGGGCCGCTCCCGCGAGGTCCGACCGGCCAACGCGAAGGAGCTCGCCGCCACCGCCGTGATCCGGCTCGACCTCGACGAGGTGTCGGCCAAGACCCGGGCGGACGGCGCGGACGACGACGAGGCCGACCTCGAACTCCCGTACTGGGCCGGCGTCGTCCCCCTCACCAGCGGGTACGGCACCCCCGAGCCGCACGCCTCCAGCGCCGTCCCGCTCCCCGCCCACCTCGGCGACCTCGTCCGGGCCGGCGGGGCGACGTGCTGATCCGCACCTGGGACCGCGGCGGCGAGGCCGAGTGGCGGGCCTGGCTCGCCGCCGGCCGGGACTTCGGGCTGCTCGCCGCCAACGGCCCGGCCGGGCAGGGGCCGGTCCTGGTGCCGACCCACTTCGTCCTGGACGCCGAGCGCGGCGAGATCCTGCTCCACCTCGCCACCCCCAACCCGTTCTGGGCGGCCGTCCGGGCCGACCCGCGGGTCACCCTGTCGGTGACGGACGACTACGCCTTCGCGCCCGGGTACTGGCGCGGCGAGCCGGGCACACCGACCAGCTACTACGCCTCGGTCCAGTTCTCCTGCACCGCCGAGATCGTCGAGGACGCGGCCGGCAAGGCCGCCATCCTCAACCGCCAGCTGGCGCACTTCCAGCCGGAGACCCCCGGCACCCGGGTGACGCCCGGCCGGGAGCCGTACGGCCCGCTGCTGTCGGGCCTGCGCGGGCTGCGGCTGGCGGTCGACGAGGTACGGGCGAAGTTCAAGTACGACGACAAGAAGCCCGCCGAGCAGCAGGCCGGGCTCGCCGACCGGCTCGCCGAGCGCGCCCGGGGGCTGGACGGGGGCGCCCGGGCACAGCTGCTGCGGCGCAACGCGCTGCGGACCGGAGGGTGCCCGGCCCCCGGCCGGACGGACGGCTGAGCCGACGGACGGCCGACCGGGCGGACGGCTGACGGCTGACGGCTGACGGGCCGCCGGCTACGTCCGATCGGGTGGCCGTGGAGGCGATCTGTCGTACCGTCAGGCGCACAGCGCGCGATCCCGGCGGCCTGCTGGTGGAATGGGAGGGATTCCGTTCACTCGGCCGAGCAGACGGGCCGCCGGACCCGGGAGCTCGCGCTGTCCACCTCCTCCTCCGCACCCCACAGATCCGGCGAGGCCCATCTGGGCCATGTGGTCTTCATCTCGGCCGCGGCCGCGATGGGCGGCTTCCTCTTCGGCTACGACAGCGCCGTGATCAACGGAGCGGTGACGGGCATCCAGGAGCACTTCGGGGTCGGCAACGGTGAGACGGCGTTCGTCGTGGCCATCGCGCTGCTGGGTTCGGCGGCCGGCGCCGTGGTGGCCGGCCGGCTGGCCGACCAGTTCGGCCGGGTGCGGACCATGCTGCTGGCCGCGGGCCTGTTCGCGATCAGCGGGGTCGGTTCGATGTTCCCGCCCAGCATCCAGGTGCTGGCGGTGTGGCGGGTGGTCGGCGGTGTCGCGATCGGCATCGCCTCGGTGATCGCGCCGACGTACATCGCCGAGGTGTCCCCCACCGCGTACCGGGGCCGGCTGGCCTCCTTCCAGCAGATGGCGATCGTGCTCGGAATCACGGTCTCCCAGCTCGCCAACTACGCGCTGAACCAGGCGGCCGGCGGCGACTCCACCAACCACCTGGGCGGTGTCCAGGCCTGGCAGTGGATGCTCGGGGTGGAGACGATCCCGGCGCTGGTGTACGGCGGGATGGCGCTCACAATCCCGGAGTCGCCGCGCTTCCTGATCGCCAACCGGAAGGAGGAGCAGGCCCGCACGGTGCTGCGCGAGGTGGAGGGCGAGGGCATCGACCTGGACGCCCGGGTGGCCGAGATCCGCTCGGTGCTCCACACCGAGAAGAAGCCGCGGCCGCGGGACCTCACGGGCGGACGGCTGGGCCTGCTGCCGATCGTCTGGGTCGGCATCGGGGCCTCGGTGTTCCAGCAGTTCGTCGGCATCAACGTGATCTTCTACTATTCGTCCTTCCTGTGGCAGTCGGTGGGCATCAACGAGAGCAACTCCCTGCTGATCAGCCTCTCCACCTCGATCGTCAACGTGGTCGGCACGGTGGTCGCGATGGCCCTGGTCGACCGGATCGGCCGCAAGCCGCTGGCGCTGGCGGGCTCGGTCGGCATGGCGCTCGCGCTAGGTACGGCCGCCTGGGCGTTCTCGTTCCGTCAGGGCACCGGCGACAGCGCCACCCTGGACGACACGTACGCGACGGTGGCGCTGGTCGCCGCGCACGTCTTCGTCTTCTGCTTCGCGTTCTCCTGGGGCGTGGTGGTCTGGGTGCTGCTCGGCGAGATGTTCCCGAACGCGATCCGCGCGCTCGCCCTGTCGGTGGCCGCCTCGGCGCAGTGGATCGCCAACTGGGCGATCACCGTCACCTTCCCGGACCTCGCCGACTGGAACCTGTCGGCGACCTACGTCATCTACGCCGTGTTCGCCCTGCTGTCCATCCCGTTCGTGGTGTTCTGCATCAAGGAGACCAAGGGCAAGGCCCTGGAGGAGATGGGCTGACGCCCGATCACCCGACCGGCCCGGATCACCGGACACCGCGTCGCGCCGTCAGTAGCATGCTCCCCGCGGGCCGTAGCCGCCGCCCGCTGCCCGCCGCGTCACGCGGCCCACCCGACGGAGAGGCCATGGGCAGTTCCCGGCAGAACGTCACCTTCCCCGGCAACGGGGACACGGCGCACGGCTATCTGGCCCTGCCGCCCCAGGGGATGGGCCCCGCCGTCCTGGTGGTCCAGGAGTGGTGGGGGCTGACCGGCCACATCGCCGACCTGGTCGACCGCTTCGCCGCCGAGGGCTTCGTCGCCCTCGCCCCCGACCTGTACGGCGGCGCGGTGGCGCACGACCGGGCGGAGGCCGCCCGGATGCTGGCCGAGCTGCCCGCCGAGCAGGCCGCCCGGGACCTGCGCGGCGCGGTCGGCTTCCTGCTGGACCACCCCGGGGTGGTGGGCGACGCGATCGGCGTGGTCGGCCTCTGCATGGGCGGCGGCCTGGCACTGGTCCTGGCCGCCCAGGAGGGTGACCGGGTGGCCGCCGTGGTGCCGTTCTACGGGCTGCCCGAGGACGAGGGCTTCGACTACCGCGGCGTCACCGCGCACGTGCTCGGGCACTACGCCGAACAGGACCGGTCGTACCCGCCGGCCGCCGTGGACGAGGCGGCGATCAGGATCGGCGAGGCCACCGACCGGCGCCCGGAGATCCATTTCTACCCGGCCGGCCACGCCTTCATGAACGACGAGGACCCGCGGGGAAGGTACGACGCGCTGCAGGCCCGGATCGCCTGGCAGCGCACCCTCAGCTTCCTCTGGGGCCACCTCGGCTGACGGCTGTCGGGGCCGGCCGGCCGGAGGCCGCGGCCCGCCCGGACCGCCGGGGAATCGGATGGACGCGGGTCGGCTCGTACCCGCATCATCGTGCGATGCGCAGCGACCGAACCACCACCCGCCGCTTCGCCTGGGCGGGCCGTGACTACCGGATCCAGACGGCGGCCACGGTGGTCAGCGGGCTCGGCAACGCCGGCGCGCCGATCGCCACCGCCTTCGCCGTCCTGGAGGGCGGCGGCACCGTCGCCGAGGTCGGCTGGGTCTCCGCGGCCCGGCTGGTGCCGCTGGTGGCGTTCCTGCTGGTCGGCGGTGCACTCGCGGACCGGATCCCCCGCCACCGGGTGATGGCCGCCGCCAACCTGTTCAACGCGCTCTCGCAGGGCGTCCTCGCCGTGCTGGTGCTCGCCGGACCGGCGCCGCTCTGGGCGCTGCTGCTGCTCTCCGCGGCCGGCGGCGTCGGCCAGGCGTTCTACGCCCCCGCCGCCGAAGGAATGATCATGGAGGCGGTCGACCCGGAGCACGCGGGGAAGGCCTTCTCGGTCTACCGGATGGCCCTCAACGGCTCCCAGATCGGCGGCGCGGCCCTCGGCGGGGCCCTCACCGCCGCAGCCGGTCCCGGTTGGGTCCTCGCCCTCGACGCGGTCGGCTTCGCGGTCGCCGCCGGCCTGCGGCTGCTGCTCCGCGCCGCACCCGGCGACCGGGGTCCGTCCGGTGCCGGGATGCTGAGCGAACTGCGCTCCGGCTGGCGGGAGTTCGCCTCCCGGCGCTGGCTCTGGGGGGTGGTGCTGCAGTTCTCCGTGGTGATGGCCTGCATCAGCGCGGTGGACTCGGTGTACGGCGCGGTCGCCGCCGAGCAGCGGATGGGCGGGGCCCGGGACTGGGGCCTGGCGCTGTCCGGCTTCGGCATCGGGATGCTGGCGGGCGGAGTGCTGATGACCCGTTGGCGGCCGAGCCGGATCCTGCTGGCCGGCAACCACGGGGTGTTCCTCTTCGCGCTCCCCGCACTCGGCCTCGCGCTGCACGCGCCCCTGCCCGTCCTGGCCGGCGCGATGTTCGTCAGCGGGGCCGGGGTGACGGTCTTCGGCGTCAACTGGATGCTGGCCCTCCAGCAGGAGATCCCGGCCGCGATGTTCTCCCGGATCTGCGCCTACGACCACCTGGGCTCACTCGCGCTCGCCCCCGTCGGCACCGCGCTGGCCGGGCCCGCCGCCGACGCCCTGGGTCTGGACGGCGCGCTGTGGACCTGCGCCCTGGTGACGCTCACGCTCGCCGCCGCCGTCCTGGTCCTTCCGGACGTCCGCCGGCTGCGCCGGGCCGCCGTCGCACCGGCCGCCGTCGGGGAGCCCGTACCGGTGGGGTGACGCGGGAAACCGCGCCGGAGGTCGCTGGGGGGAGCGGCGCACCGGGTGCCGCGGAGCAACCGCACCGGGCCGCCATCCGTCCGATCAGATGACATGTCATCTGCCCGGGGGGACGGCCCGTGACCGGTCCACTGCTCTTCATCGACGTCGACGGCGTGCTCAACCCGGCCTGCCCGCACCCGGACACCGAGTTCGACAGCCACCACCTGCTCGGCCACACCGTCCTGCTCTCCGGCCGGCACGGCGCGTGGCTGCGCGAACTCGCCGCCGGCTACCAGCTCGTCTGGGCCACCACCTGGGAGGAGCACGCCAACCTCCACCTGCCGCCCCTGCTCGGCCTGCCGCAGCTGCCCGTGGTGACGTTCACCGGGTACGTGCCGCAGCCCGACGATCCGAAAGTGCCGCTGCTGGACGTGTTCTCGGCGCGCAAGTGGGCGCCCATCGTCCGGTACGCCGACGGCCGGCCGTTCGCCTGGATCGACGACATCATCCCGTCCAGCCTGCTGCGCCGGACGTTCCTCCGCCGCGACCGGGTCCTGCTGCGGATCGAGCCCGGCCAGGGCCTGCAACGCCGGCACGTCGACCGGCTGCTGGCCAGGCCACCGGTCGCATCCCGTCGTCGACGCCGGGCCGACGACCAGTCCACCCGTCACTGATTGGCATTGTCGGGAAACGCCCGGTCGGGGATAGATTTCGCCGTATGCGAATCCGGATCATCGACGCCTTCACCGACCGCCCGTTCAGCGGCAACCCCGCCGCCGTCTGCCTGCTCGACGGCCCGCACTGGCCGCACCCCGAGCAGATGCGCCGGATCGCCGCCGAGATGAACCTCTCCGAGACCGCCTTCGCCGTCCCGCTGCCCCCCGGCGGCGAGGCCGACTGGGGGCTGCGCTGGTTCACCCCGGTCGAGGAGGTCAACCTGTGCGGGCACGGCACCCTGGCCACCGTCCACGCCCTGCAGGGCGACGGGCTGCTCGGCGAGGGCTGGGTCCGCTTCGACACCCGGGGCGGACTGCTGCGCGCGCTCGCCGAGGCGGACGGCACCATCACCCTGGACTTCCCGGCCAATCCGCACCTGCCGGTCGACACCCTCCCCGGGGTCGAGGAGGCCCTCGGCCGGCCCGTGCTCGCCGCCTACGAGACCGGCGCGCTGGCCGACTACCTCGTCCTGCTCCCCGACGAGCACGCCGTGCGCGCCCTGGCACCGGACTTCGGCGCCCTGACCCGGCTGCCGGTGCGCGGGGTGCTGGTCACCGCCCCGGCCGACGACCCGGCCGCCGGCTACGACTTCGTGTCACGCTTCTTCGCGCCGGCCGTCGGGATCGCCGAGGACCCGGTGACCGGCAGTGCCCACACCGCGCTCGCACCGTACTGGGCCGAGCGTCTCGGCCGGACCAAGGTGACGGGCTACCAGGCCTCGGTGCGCGGCGGGCTGGTCCGCTGCGAGGTGACCGGCGACCGGGTGCTGCTGGCCGGGCGGGCCGTCACCGTCCTGGACGGCACCCTCCAGGCGCTGCCGCAGGCGTGAGCCCGGCCCGCACGACGGCCCACCGGTCGGCCCGGCCGGTGGGCGGGGCCGGCCGGGGGGGCCGGTGGGCTCAGCCGGTGGGCAGCCAGCTCACGTGCCCCGCGAGCAGCGCGTAGCCGACGAAGGCGACCGTGTCGATCAGCGCGTGGGCCACCACCAGCGGCATCACCCGGCCCCAACGGCGGTACAGCAGACAGAAGACCACGCCCATCACCATGTTGCCGACCAGCCCGCCGACGCCCTGGTACAGGTGGTAGGAGCCGCGCAGCACCGCGCTGGTGGCCACCATGGCGGGCCAGCCCCAGCCGAGCTGCCGCAGCCTGCGCAGCAGGTAGCCGAGGACGATCACCTCTTCCAGGATCGCGTTCTGCCACGCCGAGGCGACCAGGACCGGGATCCGCCACCAGACGTCGGGCAGGCCGGAGGGGGCCACCGTCAGGTTGACGCCGGCGGCCTGGGCGGCCAGGTAGAGCGCGAGGCCCGAGCCGCCGATCGCGGCGGCCACCGCCGCGCCGCGCCGCAGATCCGAGAGCTTGCGGGTGAGGTCGAAGCCGAGCACCCGCAGTGACGTTCCCTCGCGGACCAGCAGGTAGCCGACCAGCACCACCGGCATCAGGCCGCGGGCGATGTAGTAGAGCTGCCAGGCGAGGTCCAGCCAGGGCCGGCCCGGTGCCCGGGAGCCGTTCAGGACGGCGACCTGGCTCCCCAGCGAGACCGACTCGGTGAGCGAGCCGACGAAGCTGATCGTGGCGGAGAGCCCGCTGGCCCCGAGCGAGAGCCCGAGGACGATCAGCAGTTCCACGGCCGGCAGCCGGCGTGAGCCGGTGGCGAACCCGGCCTGCGGGTCGGGCTCGGTCGAAGCGGTGGTCACCTGGTCTCCAGCACGCGGTGCTCTGCCCCGCGGCCGACGCTCCCCGAGGCCCGGCGGCCTGGACGGCCTCCGGGCCGATCATCCTTCCACAGCCGGATGAGAACCCGGCACGACGACCACGCCGGGACGCCCCTGCCCGCCCCTGGGCCCCGCGCCTAGCCCACCGGCCAGGTGTGCACCGGCTCGCCCCCGCGCATGTGCTCCAGGTAGCGGCGGGTCATCGCGGCGATCGCCGCCTGCGGGTCCATCCCGAACTGCTCCCGCAGGCGGTGCACGGTGGCGGCCTGCCAGGATGCGCCGTTGGTCCGGCGCAGGCAGCGCTGCTCGATGATCCCGAGGTAGTGGTCCCGGTCGGCCGGCTCGATGCCCCACTCGTCCAGCCCCTGGTACGCCAGCGGCAGCAGCTCGTTCAGGACCAGGTCGGTGGCGGCCACCGGTGCGGCGCCCCGCCCGGAGCGGCCACGCCCGGGCCACTGCAGGACGGCGTCGATACCGTGCCGGGCGGCGGTGTGGAAGTTCTCGTCCGCCTGGGCGAAGGAGAGCCGGTTCCAGATCGGCCGGGGCTGTTCGGCGAGGACCCGCACCAGACCGTAGTAGAAGGCCGCGTTCGCCAGGGTGTCGGTCACCGTCGGCCCGGCCGGCAGACAGCGGTTCTCCACCCGCAGGTGCGCCACGCCGTCGGCGATGTCGTAGACCGGCCGGTTCCAGCGGTAGATGGTGCCGTTGTGCAGCCGCATCTCGGCGAGCCTGGGGACGCCGCCGGAGGCGAGCACCTTCGCCGGGTCCTCGTCGTCGCAGATCGGCAGCAGCGCCGGGAAGTAGCGCAGGTTCTCGGCGAAGAGGTCCAGGACGGAGTCGACCCAGCGCTCCCCGAACCAGGTGATGGGGCGCACGCCCTGCGCCTTGAGCTCCGCCGAACGGGTGTCGCAGGCCTGTTGGAACAGCACGGGGCGCGTCTCCCGCCAGAGCTCCCGCCCGAACAGGAACGGCGAGTTGGCGCCGAGCGCCAGCTGGACGGACGAGATCGCCTGCGCCGCGTTCCACACCGAGGCGAACCGGTCGGGGGTGACCTGAAGATGCAGCTGGAGCGAGGTGGCGGCGGCCTCGGCCACCATCGAGACCGACTCCACCGCGAGGTGTTCCACACCGTCGATGTCCAGCGCGATGTCCTCGCCGCGCGCGGCCAGGATCTGGTCGCTGAGCAGGGTGTACCGGTCGTTGTGGGACATCGCCTCCAGGCCGGTGTGGTCCAGGTCGAGGGTCGGCAGGATGCCGACCATGACGATCCGGGCGCCCACCTCGGCCGCCCTCCGGTCGGCGTAGCGCAGTCCGGTGTCGATCTCCTCGCGCAGGTCCTCCAGGACGTGGCCGCCGAGCCGGCGCGGTGCGATGTTGACCTCGACGTTGAACTGGCCGAGCTCGGTCTGGAAGTCGGCGGAGGCGATCGACTGCAGGACCCGGGTGTTCCCCAGCACCGGCAGGCCCTGCTCGTCCACCAGGTTGAGCTCGATCTCCAGGCCCATCATCGCCCTGGGCCGGTCGAACCGCTGCTCCCTCAGCATCCGCTCCAGCACATCCAGACAGGACTGGAGCTTGCGCCGGTAGAGCTGCCGGTCGGACAGTTCCGCGCGGGTCGCCACGACCTTCTCGCCCATGGGTGCCCTCCCTCCCCCTCGGTCGACAGTGCAAGCAATATGCCCATCCGGAAGATCGATAGCCCGTGGTCTCGAACACGTCGTCAGGACAAGGATCCTGACCCACTTTCAGCGACAGCTCGACTTGTGCCACGCCACTGAACGTGATAAGAAGGTCACCCTGCGCACCTGTTCGAGTAGAATTCGCACTGCGCCCCGGCCCGGTCGCCCGCCACTCGACCCCCTCGCCGACATCGGCTGGTCGACGGCGGGCCCGCGCACGCACCGCGATCATGCCCAACCGGACACGGCCCAGGCCCCGCCACATCGACGCCATGCCGGTATGCCGCACTCGCACGCCGATCTCGCACGGAGAGGCGACTCACCATGACTCTGCAGACCCCTCAGCCCCCGCCCGGCGCACTGCGCGCGGTGCTGGCCGCTCTCGACTCCGAGGCCGGGCTCCGACAGCCGGCGGCCTCGGTGCTGCGCCACGGCCCCGGCCCGCTGCAACCCGCGCACCCGCTGGCGGTGTACGTCCTGGAGCGCCCGGGGGCCAGCCCCACCGAGGCCAGGCGGACCGGCTGGCGGTTCCTGATCAAGAACGGGGCGGGCGAGTTCGCGGCCTCGGCCGAGGTGGTCGAAACCCCTGGCGGGCACAGCTTCTCCCACTTCACGGCGGGCCCTTACCTGGACTCCACCCTGCGCGCCCTGCGACAGGCCTGGCAGCTCGCCCACGCCGCGCACTCCCAGCACCAGCCCAGGCTGCTGTCGATGCCGGGCCACTACGCGACGGCACTGTGGCTGCGCAGCCCCGCCCCGGGCGAGGATCTGATCATCCCGCTCGCCCCGGCCCCGGTCGGCGTCACCGCGCACCGGGTGTACCCGGCCGCCGAACTTCTCGCCGCCCTCGACCACTCCCCCGTGGCCGCGCCCGCGCTGCTCGGCCGACCCTGACCCGACATCCCCCGGACGGGCCATCGGGGACTGACCAGTTCGAGTCAGTCCCCGATGGCCCGTCCGGCGCTGTCACCGCCCGCAGGACAACCGGCCGGGTGGAATCGGGCTCCCGCTTGTGGCGCAAGTCACGAAATGGCTGCGCGAGGGTCCCCGGACCCCGACACTGGGAACCAGCACGGAGGACCAGCTGTCCTACCCGTTGCGGAGCCGGTTCACACCAGAGCCGGCCGGCAGGATCCGCCGGCAGGGCGGCGCCCAGGGGGGTGGCCGTGCGGCGGGTGTGGATCGCGAGCGAAGCGAGGGTACAACGATGTGCCAGCACCGTCCTGAGTGTCCTACCGCCGACTCCCCCGACCGCGAGGCGGCCGTCCCCGTGGCGCTCCACCCCGACCAGGGGTGGAGCCTGCTGTGCAACGGCGTCCTGCTCTTCGAGGACACCGGCGAGCTGCTGCCCGACGGTCGGGTGATCGCACCGCACCGGCCGCTCGCCTTCGCCGCCTGACGGCGCCGAGCGGCTCCACCGGAGAACGGAGAACGGGGAGGGCCCCGGAGGATCGATCCTCCGGGGCCCTCCGCCGTCACCGCGCTCAGACGCCGTAGTCGTCCAGCGGCGGGCAGGAGCAGACCAGGTTGCGGTCGCCGTACGCACCGTCGATCCGGCTCACCGGCGGCCAGTACTTGTCGGCCGGGTTGACGCCGGCCGGGAAGACCGCCTCCTGGCGGGTGTAGGCGCGCTCCCAGTCACCGGCCATGGTGGCGGCGGTGTGCGGGGCGTTGCGCAGCGGGTTGTCCTCGGCCGGCCACACGCCGGAGCCGACCTTCTCGATCTCCGCACGGATCTCGATCATCGCGGCGCAGAACCGGTCGATCTCGTGCAGGTCCTCGGACTCGGTGGGCTCGATCATCAGCGTGCCGGCCACCGGGAAGGACATGGTCGGGGCGTGGAAACCGTAGTCGATCAGGCGCTTGGCGATGTCGTCCACGGTCACCCCCGTCTCCTTGGTGAGCGGACGCAGGTCGATGATGCACTCGTGCGCGACCAGGCCGCCGGGGCCGGTGTAGAGCACGGGGTAGTGCGGGGCGAGCCGCTTGGCGATGTAGTTGGCGTTCAGCACCGCCACCTGGGTGGCGCGCTTGAGGCCCTCGCCGCCCATCAGCCGGACGTACGCCCAGGAGATCGGCAGGATCGCGGCCGAGCCCCACGGGGCGGCCGAGATCGGGCCGACGCCGGTGGCCGGGCCGGCCTCGCTCTGCAGCGGGTGGTTGGGCAGGTACGGCGCGAGGTGCGAGCGGACCGCGACCGGGCCGACGCCGGGGCCGCCGCCGCCGTGCGGGATGCAGAAGGTCTTGTGCAGGTTCAGGTGCGAGACGTCCGCGCCGAACTTGCCGGGCTTGGCGAGGCCGACCAGGGCGTTCAGGTTGGCTCCGTCCACGTACACCTGGCCGCCGGCCTCGTGCACGGCCGCGCAGATGTCGGTGATCTGGGTCTCGAACACGCCGTGGGTCGACGGGTAGGTGACCATCAGCACGGCGAGCTGGTCGCGGTGCTGGTCGATCTTGGCCTGCAGGTCGTCGACGTCCACGTCGCCGTCGGTCAGGGTCTTGACGACCACCACCCGCATGCCCGCCATCACCGCGGAGGCCGCGTTGGTGCCGTGCGCGGACGCGGGGATCAGGCAGACGTCGCGCTGGGTGTCGCCGTTGGCCAGGTGGTAGGCGCGGACGGCCAGCAGGCCGGCCAGCTCGCCCTGCGAACCGGCGTTGGGCTGGATCGACACGGCGTCGTAGCCGGTCACCTCGACCAGCTGCTGCTCCAGCTCGCGGATCAGGCTGAGGAAGCCGCCGACCTGCTCGACCGGCGCGAACGGGTGCAGCTGGCCGAACTCCGGCCAGGTCACCGGCTCCATCTCGGTGGTCGCGTTGAGCTTCATGGTGCAGGAGCCCAGCGGGATCATGCCGCGGTCCAGCGCGTAGTCGCGGTCCGACAGGCGGCGCAGGTAGCGCAGCATGGCGGTCTCCGAGCGGTGGCTGTGGAAGACCGGGTGGGTCAGGTACTCGTCCTCGCGCAGCAGGCCGGCCGGCAGCGTGTCGGCGGCCTCGGCGACCTCGGTGTCCTTGAGGCCGAAGGCGGCCCAGACGGCGGCCAGGTGCTCGCGGGTGGTGGTCTCGTCGCAGGAGATCGAGACG
This sequence comes from Kitasatospora sp. NBC_00374, assembly GCF_041434935.1. NCBI lineage: Bacteria > Bacillati > Actinomycetota > Actinomycetes > Kitasatosporales > Streptomycetaceae > Kitasatospora > Kitasatospora sp. NBC_00374. Next base: position 1,843,027 of record NZ_CP107964.1, read on the forward strand.
GTGTCCGCGTCGGCGGGGAACAGGTTGACACCGGCCTCGGCCGCGGCGGCGACCACCTCGGCGGCGCGCCCGGGGACGCGCGCGGTGACGGTGTCGAAGAACGAGCCGTGGGCGAGCTCCACACCGCCGGCCCGCAGGCCCTCGGCCAGCGCGGCGGCGTAGCGGTGGGTGCGGCGGGCGATGTCGGCCAGGCCGTCCGGGCCGTGGTAGACCGCGTACATCGAGGCCATCACGGCGAGCAGCACCTGGGCGGTGCAGATGTTGCTGGTGGCCTTCTCGCGGCGGATGTGCTGCTCACGGGTCTGCAGCGCCAGCCGGTACGCGCGGTTGCCGTCGGTGTCGACCGAGACGCCGACCAGACGGCCGGGCAGGTTGCGGGCGTAGGGGGCGCGCACGGCCAGGTAGCCGGCGTGCGGGCCGCCGAAGCCCATCGGCACGCCGAAGCGCTGCGAGGTGCCGCAGGCGATGTCGGCGCCCAGCTCGCCCGGGGACTTCAGCAGGGTCAGCGCCAGCAGGTCGGCGGCGACCGCCACGATCGCGCCGAGCCCGTGCGCCTGCTCGATCAGCGGCGCCAGGTCGCGGACCGCGCCGGAGGCGCCGGGGTACTGGAGCAGCACACCGAAGACACCGCGCTCGGCGATCTCGGCCGGGATGCCCTCGGAGAGGTCGGCGACGACCACCTCGACACCGGTCGGCACGGCACGGGTCTCGATCACCGCGACGGTCTGCGGCAGGGTGTCGGCGTCGATCAGGAACACGCCGCCCTTGACCTTGGTGACCCGGCGGGCCAGCGCCATCGCCTCGGCGGCGGCGGTGCCCTCGTCCAGCAGCGAGGAGCCGGAGGTGTCCAGGCCGGTCAGGTCGGAGACCAGGGTCTGGAAGTTGAGCAGCGCCTCCAGGCGGCCCTGGGAGATCTCCGGCTGGTACGGGGTGTAGGCGGTGTACCAGGCCGGGTTCTCCAGCACGTTGCGCAGGATCACCGGCGGGGTGAAGGTGCCGTAGTAGCCCAGCCCGATCATCGAGGTGAACACCTGGTTGCGGGCGGCGAGCTCGCGCAGCTCGGCGAGCACCTGCGCCTCACTGCGGCCGGCCGGCAGGTCCAGCGCGGCCAGGCTCTTGATCGCGTCGGGGACGGCGGCGTCGGACAGCTCGTCCAGCGAGGCGTAGCCGACGTGCGCCAGCATCTTCTGCTGGGCGTCGGCGTCCGGGCCGATGTGACGGGTCTCGAAGGGGCTGGCCTGCTCGAGCTCGGCGAGGGTGGCGTCGCTGCGGCGACCGTTGATCGGCTGGGCGTTCATGGGGGTCGAGGCCTCCTGGTCGATGACCGGCTGGGGTGCGGGCGCCGACCGGCCTTCGCCGCTGGGGACAGCGGGGACCATGAGCGCACGAACCCGACAGGCCTCCCCCTCTGTCATCGGGACCTGAGAGCTTCGCCCGCACGGGCAGGCCGGAGGCCGTCCCGTCGGCTTGCACCGTCGGTGAGGGTGGTGTCGTCGGCTCCTGCGCCGGCGATCCTGCCCTGCTTTCCAGAGTGACCTGTCCCACACGGTACGGGTGCCTGAGAGATTCCGGGGAGGAGTTGCTCCTTCGGCGCCCTGACCACCCGGTTCACCGGGCTCAGGGACTCTCCCGAGCGGGCTCGGCGGTCGCCGCCCAGGGTACCAGCGAGATTCCCGCGGATCACCGGCCCGGGACGAGGGATCGGTCCCCGCCGTGCCCCGGACGGCGGCGCTCGGGTCGCATGCGCCCGATACATGGCTTTTTGTATGAAGTGGCGGCTGGCCAGCTCCTTCAACCGCCCCCTGACGGCCTTTCACAGGAGCAGGAGTGGAGGACAGCGTGCAGACCGATATCGATCCGCGCGACCTGATCGGGCACAAGGCGGTCGACCGGAACGGCGACAAGATCGGTACGGTCGACGAGGTCTATCTCGACGACGCCACCGGTGAGCCCGAGTGGGCAGCCGTGCGGACCGGGATCTTCGGCCGGGACGCCTTCGTCCCGCTGACCACCAGCGAGTTCGCCGGGGACGAGCTGCGAGTCCCCTACGACAAGTCGCTGATCAAGGAGTCCCCGGACTTCGGGGTGGGCCAGCACCTCTCCCCCGCCCAGGAGCTGCAGCTCTACCGGTACTACGGCCTGGACGCGGGCAGCGCCGCGCCGCCGGCCTCGGCCACCAACGGTTCGGCGGCCGCGGCCGCCGCAGCGGCGGCCGGCGACCGGAGCAAGGACCTGGACTTCGGCAAGGTCTCCTCGGCACCGGCGCCGGCGACCTCGCCCGAGGGGCAGACCATGATGACAACCCCCGCCTTCACCTCGGCGCCGCCGCCCGCCGCGCCGATGGCCGCCCCGACGCCCGCCCATCCGGACGACTCGTCCACCGTGCAGCGCCCCGCTCCGCAGCCGGCGCCGCAGCACACCCCGTACGCCACGCAGAACCACCCCCAGCCGATGCAGGTGGCCGAGACCCGGCAGCCCACCACGGAGCAGCCTGCCGTCGAGCAGCCCACCGGGCCCGCCGCGAGCGCGCCGAGCGCGCCGGTGGAGATCACCTGCCGGGAGGAGCGGCTGGACATCACCACCCAGTGGCACGTGCTCGGCACCGCACGGCTGCGCAAGTACGTCACCAGCGAGCCGGTGGAGCGCAAGGTGCCGGTGGTCCGTGAGCGGGTCCGGGTGGAGCGGGTGCCCGTCACCGACGCGGAGCGGGCCTCGCTGACCGAGCAGGACATCTCCGAGGGCATGGAGGAGGTCACCCTGCGCGAGGAGCGGCCGGTGGTCCGCAAGTACCTGGCGCCGATCGAGCGGGTGCGCCTGGTGGTGGAGCGCTACACCGAGGAGACGGTGATCCGCGAGGAGCTCCGCCGCGAACAGGTGGAGATCCACGACAGCACCGCCGGCTCCCCGGGCGGGCAGTCCAACGGCACGGCGCAGCGGTCCGCGCCGGGCTCCGGGCCGATGACGGACACGCTGCGGCCGGAGCCGCTGCGGCCGTCCTGAGCCGGGCCCACCGGCGTCTCCCGGCCCTGTCCCCGCCGTCGCGGGGGCGGGGCCTCCGCTTTGCCAAAGCTTCACCGATCGATATTTGACACACTGAACTATTTACCGGCATGGTTACTTCATTCGATTCACTATCTCGTGCTTGAAGCACTCCGCTTCGAGCAGCCAGAACCGGAGGAAGAACCGTGAGTGAGGCATCTCAGCCCACCATCACGGCCGACAAGCCGACCAGTGCCCGGGTGCTCCCCGCCCTGGTGCTGGCCATGCTGGCGTTCAGCGTGGTGCAGACCGCAGTCGTCCCGATCCTGCCCTCGCTGGCCAAGGAGCTGAACGTCTCCGGGTCCAACATCACCTGGCTGATGACGGCCAACCTGCTCTCGGCCGCCGTCCTGACCCCGCTGCTCGGCCGCTTCGGCGACCTGCGCGGCCGCAAGCCGATGCTGCTGGTCTCGCTGGCCGGCCTGGTGGCCGGCTCCGCGCTCGCGGTCGGCACCCACTCCTTCACCTGGCTGGTCGTCGCCCGCGTCCTCCAGGGCGCCGGCGGTGGCGTGCTGCCGCTGGCCATCAGCATCGTGCGTGACGAGCTCCCCCGGGAGAAGGTCACCGGCGGAGTCGCGATGATCAGCGCCTCGATGGGCGTCGGCAGCGGCCTCGGCCTGGTCGCCACCGGCCTGCTGCTGGAGCACTGGAGCTACAAGTCCATCTTCTGGATGGGCCTGGTCTTCGGCCTGATCGCGGCCGCGCTGGTCGCCCTGCGGGTGCCCAAGGACCCGGTGATCGACAAGGACGGCGGCGCGGACCCGCTCGGCGCCCTCACCCTGGCCGGCTGGCTCTCCGCCCTGCTCGTCGCCGTCAGCCAGGGCAACAACTGGGGCTGGACCTCCAACCGCACCCTCGGCCTGTTCGCCGTCGCCGCCGTGGTCGCCCTGGTCTGGATCATCATCGAGACCAAGGTCAGCCACCCGCTGGTCGACATGAAGATGATGTCCCGCCCGGCCGTCGCCTTCACCAACATCTCCGGCCTGCTGATCGGCTTCGGGATGTACGGCTCCTTCCTGGTCATCAGCAACTTCGCCCAGACCCCGGAGAAGCTCGCCCACTACGGGTTCACCGCCACCGTGCTGCACGCCGGTGTGATGCTGCTGCCCTCCGCCGTCGGTTCGATGATCGCCGCCCCGGTCGGCGCACTGCTCATCGCCCGCCGCGGCCCCCGGCTGCCGCTGGTCCTCGGCGGCGTGCTCGGCGCCGTCGCGATGGCCTACCTCGCCCTGCGCCACGGCCAGGAGGCCGACCTCTACCTCTCCTCCGCGGTCTTCGGCCTCGGCGTCGGCCTCGCCTACGCCGCCATGCCGGCCTACATCAACGGCGCCGTGCCGGTCGAGCAGAGCGGCATCGCCAACGGCATGAACGCAGTGCTGCGCACCGTCGGCGGCGCCGTCGGCACCGCCGTGATGGGGGCCATCCTGACCGGCGACACCATCAAGAACCTGCCGATCCCGGTGCTGCTGCCCACCCTGGACGCGTACAAGCACGCCTTCTGGACGGCCGCCGTGATGTGCCTGGTCGCCGCCGCCGTACCGTTCGCCATCCGCCGGATCAAGCCGGTCGCCGCCCCCGTCGAGGCGGCCGCCACCAGCCCCGAGCCGGCCAAGACCGACGCCTGACGAGGCGTCCACCCTCGCGGCCCGGGACAGGCCGCGAGGAGACCGGGCCCCGGCGGTCGACGAGGGCATCGCGACCGCCCCGGCCCGGCCCGGCAGACGGCTCCGCACCTGGGACGGGTGCGGGGCCGTTGTCGTACCCGCACCCGCTCAGCGCAGCGGTACGGCCCCGGACGGCCGGAGCTCCGGATCCTCGATCGCGAACGTGCGCACCCGGCCCGGCGGGCTGTCCGGCGTCTCGAACCGGACCGTCACCCGGCCCACCCCGCTGCCCTGCACCCATCCCGCGCCGTACCGCTCGTGCGTCACGTCCTGGCCCGGCCACCAGCGCCGCACCGCCGGGACCTCCGGCTCGGCCACCGGGGCAGGCCCGGCCTCGGGCCGCTGCTCCTCCTCCCCCTGCGCCTCGGCGGCCTCCCGGACGGCCTGCGCGAACAGGTCCTCCTGGGTGTAGTCCGCGAGCTGCGAGACACCCACCCCGAGCAGGCGCACGCCGCCCGTGGTGTCCACCTGCAGGGCGAGCCGGCGGGCGGTGGCGGCGATCACCTCCTCGTCGTCGGTCGGGCCGCGCAGCGTCTCCGACCGGGTGAGGGTGGAGAAGTCGAAGCGGCGGACCTTCAGCACCACCGTGCGGCCCGATCGGCCGGCCGCGCGCAGCCGGCGCACACACCGGGCCGCCAGCACGTCGATCTCGTGCATGATCCGGTCCCGGTCCGCGAGATCGACCTCGAAGGTGTCCTCCACCGAGACCGATTTGGCGTCCCGGTCCGGCACCACCGGGCGCTCGTCGATCCCTATCGACATCTGGAACACCCCCGCCCCGTGCGCCCGGCCGAGCAGCTGCACCAGCTCCTCCGGCCCGGCCGCCGCCAGGTCGGCGACCGTGGTCAGCCCCACCCGGCGCAGCGCCTGCTCGGTGGCCGGGCCGATCCCCGGCAGCGCCCGGACCGGCATCGGGCTGAGCACCGCCTGCTCCGAGCCGATCTCCACCAGCACCAGCCCGTCCGGCTTGGCCTGCTCCGAGGCGATCTTGGCCATCAGCTTGGAGCCGGCCGCGCCGACCGAGGCCGTCAGCCCCGTCCGCTCCAGGATGTCCGCCCGCAGGTCCTCGGCCAGTGCCAGGACGAGCCGGGCCCCCTCGGCCGGCCCGGCCTGCGCCAGTGCCGGACCGTACGGGCCCGCCTCCAGGTCGACGAAGGCCTCGTCCAGGCTGAGCGGCTCGACCAGCGGAGAGCGCTCCCTCAGCAGGCCCATCACGATGTCGCTGGCCCACCGGTACGCGTCGAAACGACCGGTCAGGAACGCCGCGTTCGGGCAGAGCCGGCGGGCCTGCGCCATCGGCATCGCCGAGTGCACCCCGAACCTGCGGGCCTCGTAGGAGGCCGTCGAGACCACCCCCCGGCCGCCGAGCCCGCCCACCACCACCGGCTTGCCGCGCAGGCTGGGCTTGGCCGCCTGCTCCACCGCGGCGAAGAAGGCGTCCATGTCGAGGTGGATGATGCTCGGCACTGTCCGCACCCGTCGATCATCCCGCAGGGGTCTGACATCCCGTTCGAGCGACGGGCCCCGCCCCGGTCGAGCCGCGCCGGATCAGCGCGCCGCCGCGTCCGCCAGCGCCCGGGTGACACCGGCCTCGTGCGGGCCGAGGAACTGCGGGTCCGGACGCAGCCAGGCGTCCAGCAGCGCCTTGCCCGCACCGGGGATCTCCCGCAGGCCGCCGTAGTACCACGTGGCGTTGTGGCCCTCGTCGACGCCGACGGCGTACGAGTCGATGCCCGCCGCCTCGCAGAGCGCCAGCGCCCGGCGGACGTGGAAGGTCTGACTGACCAGCACGGCCCGGTCGACCCCGAAGATCTGACGCGCCCTGGTGCAGGAGTCCCAGGTGTCGAAGCCCGCGTAGTCGCCGACCACCCGGACCTCCGGCACGCCGCGCTGGATCAGGTAGTGCCGCATCGCGTCCGGCTCGTCGTAGTCCTTGCTGCCGTTGTCGCCGGTCACCAGGATCGCCTGCACCTTGTGCTGCTGATACAGCGCCAGCGCGGCGTCCAGGCGGTGCGCCAGGTACGGCGAGGGCTCGCCCTCGAACAGGCCGGCGCCGAAGACCACCGCGACCGGCGCCGACGGTGCGCTCCCCACCGACCCCACCCGGCCCCCGTCGTCCAGCCGGAGCCAGGTGCTGGGGGCCAGCGCCAGCACGGTGAACAGGACGGCCGCGTGGAACCAGCAGCGCTGCCCGCGCCTGCTGCCGACTCCCGGTACCCGAAGCATCCGACGCACCCGGCTGCGCATGCCGCCCCCCTTGGCCTTGATCGATTCCACCCGTCCCGACGTGCCGAAGGGCCCGGACGGTTCCCCGTCCGGGCCCTTGGTTGCCGTCCTGTAGCCCACCCGGCACGGACCGTCCCGCACACCCCGCGGGTACCTGGTCGGCCGGGGCGGCCGGATGTCAGCCGGCGCGGTTGCGCCGCTGCGCGAGCTCGTCCGCCGGGTCGTGGCCGACCATGGTCTCACCGGTGTCGGTCCGCTCCCCGTGCAGTCGCCCCAGGGCCGCCTCCAGCTCCTTGCCGACGGCGCCGACGGCGATACCGAACATGCCCTGGCCACCGCCGAGCAGGTCGACCACCTGCTGCGGGGAGGTGCACTCGTAGACCGTCGCGCCGTCGCACATCAGCGTGAGCCCGGCGAAGTCGGCGGGTTCGGCGGACTGCAGGTGGCTGACGGCGACCCGGATGTTCTGCAGCGACACCCCGGCGTCCAGCAGCCGCTTGACGATCTTCAGCAGCAGGATGTCGCGGAAGCTGTACAGGCGCTGGGCGCCGGCCGGGTACGCGGACCGCACGCTGGGCTCCAGCAGGCCCGTGCGCGCCCAGTAGTCCAGCTGCCGGTAGGTGATCCCGGCGGCCGCGCAGGCCGTCGGGCCGCGGTAGCCGAGCAGCGCCGAGGTCGGGGCGAGGCGCTCGATCGCGGGCTGACCCGCCTGCACGGCGGGGAACCGGCCCACCCGGGGCCGCTCGGAATCCAGGGTCTCGACCGCATCGGCACCCCGGGGGGGCGCCAGCAGGCCGCGGGCGCTGCGCGGGAGGTGCACGGCGCACAGGCTCCCGGCAGCCAGGTCATCGCCGGTGCCGCTCATGCCAACCTCCGTCCACTGCTGCTGCGGGCCGTCCGGGCCCCGGGTGGCCCGACGAACCGGAGCCATCCCTGACGGTAAGCAGTCGCCAGAGACCCGTCAACGATCGCCACGCCGGACGTCACCGCCAATGTCACTCCACCGAGTGGTTTTCCGTACCCTCAGTGTGGGCATTTGCGGGGGCTCGGCCCTGCGCAACTTGCGGACGTCTCCGGCCGGAGATAAAGAACCGGCCGAGCTCCGAGCAGTCGTCGGCCCGCAGACAGACCGACGGGGCACGCCTACTGCTGCCCGCCGAAGTCCTCCGGCGAGACCTGGTCGAGGAACTCGCGGAACTTCTCCACCTCGTCCTCCTGCTCGTCCGGGATCGAGATGCCCGCCTCGGCCAGCACTTCCTCGCTGCCGTAGATCGGCGTACCGGTCCGCAGGGCCAGCGCTATCGCGTCGGACGGGCGCGCACTCACCTCCACGCCGCCTGCGAAGACCAGCTCGGCGTAGAACACGCCCTCACGGAGGTCGTTGATCCGCACTTCGGTGAGCTGGTGCCCCAGTGCGTCCAGCACGTCCTTGAAAAGGTCGTGCGTCAGCGGCCGCGCCGGCGTCATGCCCTGCTGGGCGAAGGCGATCGCGGTCGCCTCTCCCGGTCCGATCCAGATCGGCAGATACCGATCGCCCCCGACCTCCCGCAGCAGCACGATCGGCTGGTTGGACGGCATCTCCACCCGGACACCCACGACGTCGAGCTCATTCACATTCGCAACCCTATGGCCCACACCGCCGATATGAAAGCGCAGCCGGTCGGCCCCGGCCGATTCCGGCCGTACCGGGCCCTCGTTCGGCGGCCGTCCTACGGCTTCGGACGTAGCCCGGCCTGCACCATTGCCGCGTGCAGGCGTACCGAGAGGGTCGCCAGCTCCCGCGCGGTGGCCTCCGCGTGCGCCCGGGTCTGCGGGTTGCGGTGACGGCGCAGCGGGGCGACCACCTGTTCGACCAGGGCCACCTCACGGTCCGCCGCCGCCTTCATCGCCCGCAGGTGCCGGGGCTCCAGGCCGTACCGGCCCAGCTCCGCCACCAACCGGGCGATCTGCAGGGTCTCGCCGTCGAACCCGCCGTCCGAACCCGCCGCGACCAGCCCGTAGGCCTCCCACTCGGCCAGCTCGCGCTCGCTCGACTCGGCGGCTGCCAGCAGCTCCGCCCGGCCCAGCCTGACCCCGGCGGTCGGGTAGCCGGCGACCAGCTCGCGGTCGGCCTCCTCAAGGGGCCCGGGCCGGTTGTCCGGCGCAGGAAGGGCCGGGGGCTGCTCGCCCCGCTCCATGGCGTCCAGATGCTCGCGGATCACCCGCAGCGGCAGGTAGTGGTCGCGCTGCATGCGCAGCACGTACGCCAGCCGTTCGAGGTCCGCCGGGCTGAACTTCCGGTAGCCCGAGGGGGTCCGCTTGGGCTCCACCAGGCCCTCCGCCTCCAGGAAGCGGATCTTGGAGATGGTGACCTCGGGGAAGTCGTCCCTGAGGTGGGCCAGCACGGCGCCGATGCTCAGCAGGTCGTCGCCCCGCCGCCGCACCTCGCCCGTGCGCCGGGAGGCGGGCACGGGTGAGGATCCGAGGAGGGTGGGAGTGTTAGCGGTCACTCGGGCTCCAGCCGAAGTCGTGGTCAGTACCCCCGGTGGTGACTGGCGAAGAACACCAGCCGGTACTTGCCGATCTGCACCTCGTCGCCGTTGTTGAGCGCGACCTCCTCGATCCGCTCCCGGTTGACGTAGGTGCCGTTCAGGCTGCCCACGTCGGCCACCGTGAAGCCGCCGTCCTGACGGCGGCGGAACTCCACGTGCCGGCGCGAGACCGTGACGTCGTCCAGGAAGATGTCGCCCTGCGGGTGACGCCCGGCCTCGGTGATGTCGGAGTCCAGCAGGAAGCGGCTGCCCGAGTTCGGGCCGCGCTGGACGATCAGCAGGGCCGAGCCCGGCGGCAGCGCGTCGATGGCCGCGAGCACCTCGGGCGACAGCGCCGGAGTGGCGCCGGTGCCGGTGGCGTTGGGGTCGTAGGACTCCAGGCCGGAGATCGTGATGGTCGAGGTGGTCTCGGCCGCACCCTCGGGGTGCGCGCCCGCCCGCAGCGGAGTTCCGCAGTTGGAGCAGAACCTGGCCGTGGCGGCGTTCTGGTTGCCGCAGCGGGGACACGGGGAGGAGCCGGCCATGTTCACTGCCTCCTGGCGCGGCACACCCGACTGGACGTGCCCGGCATAGGGGTCCGGGGCGAACCCTCCACCAGAGGTTGAGGGTCCTGTCGGGAAACCTATGCGCGGCGCGCCCGTGGAATCAACCGACGCGCCGTACGCCGTGCCGAAGCCTTCGGTGGAGATACCGGCGCCCTGAGTCGCGTTGTCGTCGCGGTAGAGCGGACGCTGCGCGTACTGGTCCGCATCCGGCGCGGGGCGCATCCCCGGCACACCGGACTCCTCGTCGGCCCGGCGGTGGCGCGCGGTGGGCGCCTCGACCGCCGCGTCGCGACGATTGCTGCGGCCGAAGAGCTTTGCGAAGAAACTCACGGGCGAATCCCCTTGTGTGTGACAGACCCGCCCGCGGGGCAGGGTGAGAGGCTCGGACCGGACGTGCACCCGAAATCGGGCAGGTACCGAGCGTGTGCTGTGTCCCAGTGTGACCGACCGTCGGCGGACAGCCGCCACCGGGTCCTGGCGGGAGTTGACGGGCCGTCCGAAATCCGCCCCGTCACTTCGCCGCCGGCTTGCCGTACTGCAGTTGCCCGGGCGCGGCGAGAGCGTCGACGACGACCTTCTGCTGCTGGGTGATCGTGGCGCGCGCCTGGTGGTTCTCCAGCGTCCGCACCACACCACCCGGAATGTTCAGGGCAGGGGTCAGGTCCTGCGGGTTGCCGACCACGGTGAAACGGAACGGCTGCGACACGGCCTTGCCGTCGATCTGCACACCGCCCGACGCCCCGTCGGTGAAATAGGTACCGGCCACCACTCGAACATCGTTGATCTGAATCGCCTCCGCCCCCGCCGCTCGCAGTTCCTGCAGGGTGTCAAGCAGCATATCTGCCTTCACCTGCCCTTGGGGATCATCGATGGTCAGCACGATCCCCGGCCCGGTCGCCCGGACCGTACCTGCCAGAACACCCAATTCCGCGCTCTTCTTCCTGGTCTGCTCCTGAGCCTCCTTGGCCTGGTTGGAGCTGTTCTCCAACTGCGCCATCGACTGCTCGAGCTGCGTCTTCTCCTGCTGGAGACGCTGCTGACGGCTGTCCAGTTCGTCGAGGATGCGGACAAGATCCTCCTGCCGTGCGCCGCGCAGCTGATCATGGTCGTTGGTCGACCGGACCTGGATGGCCAGCGCGAGCCCGAGCGAGAACAGCAGCACCGCCACCACCAGCTGCCCCCGGGAGATCCGCGGCGGCCACAGGGCGGCCCGCATCCGCCGCCGGCCGTCGGCGGGCGGCGCGGAGGCGGTTCTCTCCCCGCTCGCCTCGGACACCTGCGCGACGGACGCCTCCGCGGCGGGCACCGGCTCGGTGGGCACCGGCTCGGGCTGCGCCGCAGGCCCGGCCTCGGGCGCGGCTGCGGCGGGCTCCTGTGCCGTCGGCTCCTCGACCGGCTCACTCCGAGGCGCGGCCTCGGGCTTCGCCGGCTCACGGTCCTGCTGCTCCTGCAAGGGCCTGTCGGCGGCCTGCTCGGGCACCCCGGCGGTGTCCGGCTCGTCCTCGGGCAGGTCGGGTCGCATGTCGGGCTTGTCGTCCTTGTCCACGCCTTGCGCTCCCTACGCCCTGAACACGTGCCGGCGGATGGCCGCCGCGTTGGAGAAGATCCGGATACCGAGCACGACCACCACACCGGTGGACAGCTGCGATCCGACACCGAGCTGGTCGCCGAGGAAGACGATCAGCGCCGCGACGACCACGTTCGAGAGGAAGGAGACCACGAACACCTTGTCGTTGAAGATCCCGTCCAGCATCGCCCGTACACCACCGAACACGGCGTCCAGCGCCGCCACCACCGCGATCGGCAGGTAGGGCACCACGGCGTCGGGGACCTCGGGCTGTACGAAGAGGCCGACGACCACGCCGATCACGAGACCCAGTACGGCAATCACGGTGTTGGAACTCCTGTCCCTGCGGTGGACGATGCGGTGGCGTTCTTGGTGCCCGACGGCTTGGGGCTCCGCGTGGGCTTCGCCGCGGAGGACGACGCGGACGGCGCCGAGGGGGACGGTGACACGGGCGCGGACGGCGAGGGCTCGGACGGCGAGGGCGAGGGGGACGGCGACGCGGTCTCGGGCGTGTCCGGCCGGGCGAACCGGAGTGTGACGCCCAGGGCCGCCGGCAGCTGCAGGTTCTTCTGCACCGAGATGCTCGACTTGATGCCGTAGCTGTCCTGGATGATCCTCAGGTAGCGGCCGGCCTGGTTGTCCTGGAAGGCCTGGCTGAGCTGCTTGCCGTCGCCGATCGCCAGCACCGTGTACGGCGGCACCAGCGGCCGGTTGTCGACCAGGATGGCGTCGCCCGCCGCCCTGATCGCGGACAGCGCGGTGAGCCGCTGTCCGTTGACCGCGACGGCCTCCGCGCCCGCCTGCCAGAGGCCGTTCACGACGAGCTGCAGATCGTGGTCCCTGAGGCGCCCGGAGTTGCGGAAACCCTCGGCCTCGCGCGGGTTGCTGATGTTGCCGCCACCGTTGGTGCTGCTCGCATCCTCGATGACCAGCTTCACCCCGGGTCCGCTGATCTCACCCGTCCCGGTCTCGGCCGCCAGCGCGCCCAGTCCGCCGTCGTCCCCGGCCCGGAGGGCGTCCTGCTGGGTGGTCTCGACCTTGTCGCGCAGCTGCCCGACCTGCTTCTGCAGACCGTCCGCCGCGCCGGTGGCGTCCTTGATCCGGTGGACCAGTGCGTCGCGCTCCTTGGCCAGCGTCGGTTCGGCCTCGTGCGAGGTCACCGCACCCACCGTGACGACGGTCGCGGCCAGCGCCAGCCCGAGTGCCAGGGTGAGCCGGCCCCGCAGGGTGGAGGGCAGGCGGCTGGTCCCCTCCATGCCGCTGGCCCTGGCAGCCTCGGCGTAGCCGTCGTCCAGGCTGTGGTCCATCACCGTGGTCAGCAGGGACATCGAGGCGTCCGGACGGGCGAAGCGTCCGTCCCGGTCACTCGGCGTCGGCGTTGCTGGCATGCGGGACATCGTCCCATGTGCCCGACCGGGCGTACGACCTACCCCCACATGGCGGATGGGAATCAGGACCGGATCGTGACATCTCCCGGGCAGGCCGACGGGGTGGCACGGCCGCCTCGCCGTTCCACCCCGCCGTACCCGCGACATCCGGTCCTACCGGCCCGCGGAGTCGACCACCACACCCCACTCCTCCAGCAGCTGCTGGGCCGCCTGGTCGTCCGGGCCCTCGGCCCACAGGTGGGTGACGGCCTCGGCCGGGTCCGGCAGGACGAGCGTCCAGCGCCCGTCGGGCTCCACCACGCGCACGCCGTCCGTGGTGTCCAGCCGGCGGGAGCCGGCCGCCTCCACCACCGAGCGCATCACCATGCCCTTGGCCGCCCACGGGGTGGCGACGTCACGACGCTGGATGTGCGCCTGCGGGATCCGCGCGTCGATCTGGCTGAGCGTGAGCTGCGTCCGGGCCACCAGCCCCACCAGCCGGACGAACGCCGCGGCGCCGTCCAGCACACCGCTGAACTCCGGCACGACGAACCCGCCGCGGCCGTCCCCGCCGAACACCGTGCCCTCGGTGGTGGCGGCCTTGGCCAGATCGTCCGGCGAGGTGGACGTCCAGATGACCTGGGTCCCGTGGTACGCCGCCACCTGCTCGGCGATCCGCGTCGTGGTCACCGGCAGCGCCACCTGACCGCTGCGGCGCTCGGCCGCCACCAGGTCGAGCAGCACCAGCAGCGCCCGGTCGTCGTCGATCACGCGCCCCAGCTCGTCCACGAAGGACACCCGCTCGCCGACCGGGTCGAAGCGCACCCCGAAGGCGGCCCGCGAGGAGGCCACCAGCTCGCCCAGGCGCGCCAGCGCGGCCCGACGCTCCTCGACATCCTCGGTCGGCCTGGACTCGTCCAGACCGCTGTCGACGGTCAGCGCCTCGACCCCCAGCCGGCCCAGGATGCTGGGCAGCACCAGCCCGGCACTGCCGTGCGCGGCATCCACCACCACCTTGAGCCCGGCCTCCCGGACACCCGTGGTGTCCACCGCCCGCAGCAGGTTGCCCGCGTACGAGTCGAACACGCTGGACGGGTGCAGCAGGTCGCCGATCTCACCGGGGAAGGCCCGCCGGAACTCCTGCCGGGAGTACACCCGGTCGAGCTTCCGCTGCTTGGCCTGCGACAGGTCGGCGCCCCGCTCGTCGAAGAACAGGATGTCCAGCGAGTCCGGCACTCCGGGCGTGGTCCGCAGGAACACGCCGCCGGCACTGCCGCGGGCCGTGTGCTGCCGGGCCACCGGCATCGGCACGTTCTCGAGGTCACGGACGTCGATCGCGCTGGTCTGCAGCGCGGAGATCATCGCCCGCTTGAGTGCCCGCGCACCACGCGAGTGGTCACGCGCGATGGTGACCGTCGCGCCCTTCTTGAGCGTCGTCGCGTACGCCCCCGCCAGCCGGACCGCCAGTTCCGGGGTGATCTCGACATTCAGCACGCCGGAGACGCCGCGCACCCCGAACAGGTGCTCCTGGCCGCGCGACTCCCAGATCACCGAGGTGTTGACGAACGCACCGGCCTCGATCGTCTTGAACGGGTAGACCCGGACGTTGGCGGCGATGTTCGATTCCTCGCCGATCAGGCACTCGTCACCGATCACCGCCCCGTCGTCGATCCGGGCCGCGCGCATGACGTCGGTGTTCTTGCCGACCACACACCCGCGCAGGTTGCTCTGCGGCCCGATGTAGACGTTGTCGTGGATCACCGCCTTGTGCAGGAACGCCCCGCGCTTCACCACGACGTTGCTGCCCAGCACCGTGTGCTCACGCAGCTCGACCCCGGCCTCCACCTTGGCGTAGTCGCCGATGTACAGCGGGCCCCGCAGGATGGCCTCCGGGTCCACCTCGGCACCCTCGGCGATCCACACCCCCGGCGAGATCTCGAAGCCGTCCAGCTCGACCTGGACCTTGCCCTCCAGCACGTCGGCCTGGGCCTTCACATAGCTCTCGTGCGTACCGACGTCCTCCCAGTAGCCCTCGGCCACGTAGCCGTAGACCGGCTTGCCCTCCTTGAGGAGCTGGGGGAAGACGTCGCTCGACCAGTCCACCGACTCGCCGGCCGCGACATAGTCGAAGACCTCGGGCTCCATCACATAGATGCCGGTGTTCACCGTGTCGGAGAACACCTGGCCCCAGGTCGGCTTCTCCAGGAAGCGCTCGACCCGGCCTTCGTCGTCGGTGATCGTGATGCCGAATTCCAGAGGATTGGGCACGCGTGTCAGACATACGGTGACGATCGCGCCCTTGGCCTTGTGGAACGCGATCAGCTCGGAAAGATCGAAATCGGTCAGCGCGTCGCCGGAGATCACCAGGAACGAGTCGTCCTTGAGCGCGTCCTCGGCGTTCTTGACACTGCCCGCCGTACCCAGCGGGACTTCCTCATTGGCATAAGTGAGGTGCATACCCAGGTCTTCGCCGTCACCGAAGTAGTTCTTGACCAGTGAGGCCAGGAACTGGACGGTGACGACGGTGTCCGAGAGGCCGTGCTTCCTGAGCAGCCGCAGCACGTGCTCCATGATCGGCCTATTGGCGACCGGCAGGAGCGGCTTCGGCATGCTTGAGGTCATCGGGCGGAGGCGGGTGCCCTCCCCGCCTGCCATCACAACGGCTTTCATTGCGGGTGCGTCCTCCTTCTCGGTGGTGGACCCTCTGGATCCATCAAACCGTTCAAGAGGTTGTCTACCCGGATCAAACCGTCCGACGCACCGTGTGGGCCGTGTGAAACCTCTCGGTCCACGGCCCCGGGTCAGGCGGCTGCGGCCCGTGCCGCCTTGACGATCCGGCCGGCCTGCACCGCGTACAGGATGCCCGCCCACCAGTAGAGCACCGTGCCC
This sequence comes from Kitasatospora sp. NBC_00374, assembly GCF_041434935.1. Taxonomy (NCBI): domain Bacteria; kingdom Bacillati; phylum Actinomycetota; class Actinomycetes; order Kitasatosporales; family Streptomycetaceae; genus Kitasatospora; species Kitasatospora sp. NBC_00374. The sequence goes on from NZ_CP107964.1 coordinate 1,858,855, forward strand.
CACCAGATGAACGCCCAGCTGACCACCCCGGCCGTCCGGGAGATCCAGCTGTCACCGTTGCCCAGGAGGAGGAGCGGGAAGGCGTACATCAGGTTGAAGGTGGCCGCCTTGCCGAGGAAGCTCACCTGCAGCGGCCCGTACCCGTACCGGGCGAGGATCGGCAGCAGCGCCCCGATGAACACCTCGCGCGCCAGCAGGACGGCCGTCACCCACCACGGCAGGATCCCCCGCCAGGTGAGCCCGATCAGCGTCGACAGCACGTACAGCCGGTCCGCGGCCGGGTCGAGGATCTGTCCCAGCCGGCTGATCTGCCCCCACCGGCGGGCCAGCTTCCCGTCGAGGTAGTCGCTCACCCCGCTCGCCATCAGCAGCGCGACCGCCCAGCCGTCGTTGTTCGGTCCCCCGAACACCGGCCAGAGAATCAGCCACAGGAAGACCGGGACTCCCACCAGCCGGCCCATGCTCAGCAGGTTGGGAATGGTGAGGACGCGGTCCGTCTGGACACGCGTCTCCTGGACCTCCACCTGGGGGCCTCCTGGTGCTCACGACAACTTGTGCGGCATTGACCATACAGCAAAGAAGCCCCCCACCTGGGAAGGTGAGGGGCTTCTCTGAAAGATTGTTCGGCGGCGTCCTACTCTCCCACAGGGTCCCCCCTGCAGTACCATCGGCGCTTTGAGGCTTAGCTTCCGGGTTCGGAATGTAACCGGGCGTTTCCCTCACGCTATGACCACCGAAACACTATGAAACTGTCAACCGCACCAGCCATGTGACCAAACCTGGCTGGGGTCGTTGTTTCAGAACAACACAGTGGACGCGAGCAACTGAGGACAAGCCCTCGGCCTATTAGTACCGGTCAACTCCACCCCTCACAGGGCTTCCATATCCGGCCTATCAACCCAGTCGTCTACTGGGAGCCTTACCCTCTCAAGGAGGTGGGAGTGCTCATCTCGAAGCAGGCTTCCCGCTTAGATGCTTTCAGCGGTTATCCCTCCCGAACGTAGCCAACCAGCCATGCCCTTGGCAGGACAACTGGCACACCAGAGGTTCGTCCGTCCCGGTCCTCTCGTACTAGGGACAGCCCTTCTCAACACTCCTACGCGCACAGCGGATAGGGACCGAACTGTCTCACGACGTTCTAAACCCAGCTCGCGTACCGCTTTAATGGGCGAACAGCCCAACCCTTGGGACCTACTCCAGCCCCAGGATGCGACGAGCCGACATCGAGGTGCCAAACCATCCCGTCGATATGGACTCTTGGGGAAGATCAGCCTGTTATCCCCGGGGTACCTTTTATCCGTTGAGCGACGGCGCTTCCACAAGCCACCGCCGGATCACTAGTCCCGACTTTCGTCCCTGCTCGACCCGTCAGTCTCACAGTCAAGCTCCCTTGTGCACTTACACTCAACACCTGATTGCCAACCAGGCTGAGGGAACCTTTGGGCGCCTCCGTTACTCTTTAGGAGGCAACCGCCCCAGTTAAACTACCCACCAGACACTGTCCCTGATCCGGATCACGGACCCAGGTTAGACATCCAGCACGACCAGAGTGGTATTTCAACGACGACTCCACCCAAACTGGCGTTTGGGTTTCAAAGTCTCCCACCTATCCTACACAAGCCGAACCGAACACCAATATCAAGCTATAGTAAAGGTCCCGGGGTCTTTCCGTCCTGCTGCGCGAAACGAGCATCTTTACTCGTAATGCAATTTCACCGGGCCTATGGTTGAGACAGTCGAGAAGTCGTTACGCCATTCGTGCAGGTCGGAACTTACCCGACAAGGAATTTCGCTACCTTAGGATGGTTATAGTTACCACCGCCGTTTACTGGCGCTTAAGTTCTCAGCTTCGCCACACCGAAATGTGACTAACCGGTCCCCTTAACGTTCCAGCACCGGGCAGGCGTCAGTCCGTATACATCGCCTTACGGCTTCGCACGGACCTGTGTTTTTAGTAAACAGTCGCTTCTCGCTGGTCTCTGCGGCCACCCCCAGCTCGGAGTGCAAGACTCGTCACCAGGAATGGCCCCCCTTCTCCCGAAGTTACGGGGGCATTTTGCCGAGTTCCTTAACCATAGTTCACCCGAACGCCTCGGTATTCTCTACCTGACCACCTGAGTCGGTTTGGGGTACGGGCCGCCATGAAACTCGCTAGAGGCTTTTCTCGACAGCATAGGATCATCCACTTCACCACAATCGGCTCGGCATCAGGTCTCAGCCTCAATGAGTGACGGATTTGCCTATCACTCGGCCTACACCCTTACCCCGGGACAACCACCGCCCGGGCTGGACTACCTTCCTGCGTCACCCCATCGCTCACCTACTACCCTGTTGGGTCACCGGCTCCACCACGTCCCTTTGTCCGAAGACTCCGGGCCGGCTTCACGGGCTTAGCATCAAGAGGTTCGACGTTGGCGCTTCAAAGCGGGTACGGGAATATCAACCCGTTGTCCATCGACTACGCCTGTCGGCCTCGCCTTAGGTCCCGACTTACCCTGGGCAGATCAGCTTGACCCAGGAACCCTTGGTCAATCGGCGCAAGAGTTTCTCACTCTTGTATCGCTACTCATGCCTGCATTCTCACTCGTGTACCGTCCACAACTGGATTCCTCCGCTGCTTCACCCGGCACACGACGCTCCCCTACCCATCCACACAGCCGTTGGGCCTATATATGTGAATGACACGACTTCGGTGGTGTACTTGAGCCCCGCTACATTGTCGGCGCGGAATCACTTGACCAGTGAGCTATTACGCACTCTTTCAAGGGTGGCTGCTTCTAAGCCAACCTCCTGGTTGTCTCTGCGACTCCACATCCTTTCCCACTTAGCACACGCTTAGGGACCTTAGTCGGTGTTCTGGGCTGTTTCCCTCTCGACCATGGAGCTTATCCCCCACAGTCTCACTGCCGTGCTCTCACTTACCGGCATTCGGAGTTTGGCTAAGGTCAGTAACCCGGTGAGGCCCATCGCCTATCCAGTGCTCTACCTCCGGCAAGAAACACACGACGCTGCACCTAAATGCATTTCGGGGAGAACCAGCTATCACGGAGTTTGATTGGCCTTTCACCCCTAACCACAGGTCATCCCCCAGGTTTTCAACCCTGGTGGGTTCGGTCCTCCACACGGTCTTACCCGCGCTTCAACCTGCCCATGGCTAGATCACTCCGCTTCGGGTCTTGGGCATGCAACTCAACCGCCCTATTCGGACTCGCTTTCGCTACGGCTACCCCACACGGGTTAACCTCGCTACACACCGCAAACTCGCAGGCTCATTCTTCAAAAGGCACGCAGTCACGAGACACACAGCAAGCTGCACATCCGACGCTCCCACGGCTTGTAGGCACACGGTTTCAGGTACTATTTCACTCCGCTCCCGCGGTACTTTTCACCATTCCCTCACGGTACTATCCGCTATCGGTCACTAGGGAATATTTAGGCTTAGCGGGTGGTCCCGCCAGATTCACACGGAATTTCTCGGGCTCCGTGCTACTTGGGAGAAGCTCAAGTGAGCCGTACAAGTTTCGTCTACGGGGGTCTTACCCTCTACGCCGGACCTTTCGCATGTCCTTCGACTACCCATACGGTTTCTGACTCACCCAGCCGCCGGCAGACGACTGAAGAACTTTCCCACGACCCCGAAGTGGCAACCCCTGCCGGGTCTCACACCACTCCGGTTTAGCCTCATCCGGTTTCGCTCGCCACTACTCCCGGAATCACGGTTGTTTTCTCTTCCTGCGGGTACTGAGATGTTTCACTTCCCCGCGTTCCCTCCACATACCCTATGTGTTCAGGTATGGGTGACAGCCCATGACGACTGCCGGGTTTCCCCATTCGGAAACCCCCGGATCAAAGCCTGGTTGACGGCTCCCCGGGGACTATCGTGGCCTCCCACGTCCTTCATCGGTTCCTAGTGCCAAGGCATCCACCGTGCGCCCTTAAAAACTTGGCCACAGATGCTCGCGTCCACTGTGCAGTTCTCAAACAACGACCAGACACCCACCATCAACCCACCAACAGGCGGACATCAAGTAGGACCGGCTCACTGAAGCAACGACCAACCGGCCGTTCCCTCAGGACCCAACAACGTGCCCGACACACCCAACCCCAGGATTCGCTTTCCACGCCGAAGCAGTACTCGCAGTCCCCAGGACCAGTGTGTGCCGAATAGTCAACGTTCCACCCATGAGCGAGCACTCCGGAACATTCGTCCGAAGCTGCTATGTGCTCCTTAGAAAGGAGGTGATCCAGCCGCACCTTCCGGTACGGCTACCTTGTTACGACTTCGTCCCAATCGCTGGTCCCACCTTCGACGGCTCCTCCCCTTACGGGTTAGGCCACCGGCTTCGGGTGTTACCGACTTTCGTGACGTGACGGGCGGTGTGTACAAGGCCCGGGAACGTATTCACCGCAGCATGCTGATCTGCGATTACTAGCAACTCCAACTTCATGGGGTCGAGTTGCAGACCCCAATCCGAACTGAGGCCGGCTTTTTGGGATTCGCTCCGCCTCGCGGCATCGCAGCCCTTTGTACCGACCATTGTAGCACGTGTGCAGCCCAAGACATAAGGGGCATGATGATTTGACGTCGTCCCCACCTTCCTCCGAGTTGACCCCGGCAGTCTCCTGTGAGTCCCCATCACCCCGAAAGGCATGCTGGCAACACAGAACAAGGGTTGCGCTCGTTGCGGGACTTAACCCAACATCTCACGACACGAGCTGACGACAACCATGCACCACCTGTATACCGACCACAAGGGGGCTACATCTCTGCAGCTTTCCGGTATATGTCAAGCCTTGGTAAGGTTCTTCGCGTTGCGTCGAATTAAGCCACATGCTCCGCTGCTTGTGCGGGCCCCCGTCAATTCCTTTGAGTTTTAGCCTTGCGGCCGTACTCCCCAGGCGGGGAACTTAATGCGTTAGCTGCGGCACCGACGACGTGGAATGTCGCCAACACCTAGTTCCCAACGTTTACGGCGTGGACTACCAGGGTATCTAATCCTGTTCGCTCCCCACGCTTTCGCTCCTCAGCGTCAGTAATGGCCCAGAGATCCGCCTTCGCCACCGGTGTTCCTCCTGATATCTGCGCATTTCACCGCTACACCAGGAATTCCGATCTCCCCTACCACACTCTAGCCTGCCCGTATCGAATGCAGACCCGGGGTTAAGCCCCGGGCTTTCACATCCGACGCGACAGGCCGCCTACGAGCTCTTTACGCCCAATAATTCCGGACAACGCTCGCACCCTACGTATTACCGCGGCTGCTGGCACGTAGTTAGCCGGTGCTTCTTCTGCAGGTACCGTCACTTGCGCTTCTTCCCTGCTGAAAGAGGTTTACAACCCGAAGGCCGTCATCCCTCACGCGGCGTCGCTGCATCAGGCTTTCGCCCATTGTGCAATATTCCCCACTGCTGCCTCCCGTAGGAGTCTGGGCCGTGTCTCAGTCCCAGTGTGGCCGGTCGCCCTCTCAGGCCGGCTACCCGTCGTCGCCTTGGTAGGCCATTACCCCACCAACAAGCTGATAGGCCGCGGGATCATCCTGCACCGCCGGAGCTTTACACCCACCCCCATGCGAGGACAGGTCATATCCGGTATTAGACCTCGTTTCCAAGGCTTGTCCCAGAGTGCAGGGCAGATTTCCCACGTGTTACTCACCCGTTCGCCACTGATCCACCCCGAAGGGCTTCACCGTTCGACTTGCATGTGTTAAGCACGCCGCCAGCGTTCGTCCTGAGCCAGGATCAAACTCTCCGTGAATGTCTACCGGTCATCCGGTAACCACTCGCGTTGAGCGGCACGGCAACCACCGGAATAGGGCGGCCCCGCGCACTGCGTCCTCGCTAGTGTTTTGTTACTAAAGGAATCTCCAACCGATCCGAAAGGACCGGCCGGGGATGTCAACATATCTGGCGTTGACTTTTGGCACGCTGTTGAGTTCTCAAGGAACGGACACTTCCTTCGGACCGCCTTCCAGCGGGCCCTCCGGGCGCTTCGTTCGTGTTTCAAGCTTACCAGAGTCCGTTTACCCGGTCTTAACCGGATCTTTACGTTCCCGATTTGCTCTGTTCACCGCTGTGTCGCGGCGACTCGGCCAACCATAGCGGCCTGGCGGCGGAGCGCCTAATCGGGCCGCACCGGATGTCACCCGGACGGGTGCACCGGCGGCGCCCGTCCGGGCCGGGCGGGGCGATCGTCGGCACTCACCTCGATGCCGTAGAGTGCCGCCCGTCGACCAAGAGGACTAGACCACTTGGGTGCCCGCGGGCCGGCTGGCGCCGGGCTGCGGCTCGATTCGTGCACGGCCGTCCACACGGACCGCACACACGGGCCTCGGGCAACCTGGCGGTATGTCATGAGATGTCCGAAGTTGACATAATTTAGGCTTCAGTCGATGTACGAGCCGCTGTTCCGCGGCCACACGCGCTGTACTCCGCACCTGGGAGGCTCCACCATGACCACTGTGACGTCGCCGCTTGCCGGTCGCGCCGTCGGGCTCGCCGCCGTGCCCGACCCCGTCTTCGCCGGCGCCATGGTGGGCCCCGGCACCGCGATCGACCCGGTGCGTGAACCCACCGCGGCGGTGGCGCCGGTGGACGGTCTGGTGGTGTCGATGCACCCGCACGCGTTCGTCGTGATGGACGAGAACGGCCGCGGGGTGCTGACCCACCTGGGGATCGACACCGTGCAGCTGAACGGTGAGGGCTTCGAACTGCTGGTCAGCAAGGGCGACCAGGTGAGGCGCGGCCAGCCGGTGATCAAGTGGAACCCGGCCGCGGTCGAGGCGGCCGGGAAGTCGCCGATCTCCCCGATCGTCGCTCTGGAGGCGCCGGCCGAGGCGCTCAGCGCGGTGGCCGAGGCCGGCGACGTACCCGTCGGCGGCGCACTGTTCACCTGGAACTGACGGCGGTGAGAGGAATTCAGGAGATGGAGCAGTCGCTGCGCGGCGTGGGCGTCAGCCACGGGGTCGCGATCGGACAGGTCCGGCACATGGGGACGGCCGTCCTGGAGCCGCCGGCCACCCGGATCCCGACCGAGGACGCGCCCCGCGAGCAGGCCCGGGCGCAGGCGGCCGTCGACGCGGTGGCCGCGGACCTGATCGCCCGCGGCAACCTGGCCGGCGGTGAGGCGCAGGCCGTGCTGGAGGCGCAGGCGCTGATGGCACAGGACCCGGAGCTGATGGCGGACGTCAGCCGTCGGATCGCGGTCGGCAGCAGCGCCGAGCGCGGGGTGTACGACGCCTTCGCCGCGTACCGGGCGCTGCTGGCGTCGGCCGGGGACTACCTGGCCGGGCGGGTCGCCGACCTGGACGACGTGCGCAACCGGATCGTGGCGCGGCTGCTGGGCGTCCCGATGCCCGGAGTGCCGGACAGCGACGAGCCGTACGTGCTGTTCGCCCGGGATCTGGCGCCGGCGGACACCGCGCTGCTGGACCCGACACTCGTGCTCGGCTTCGTGACCGAGGAGGGCGGGCCGACCAGCCACAGCGCCATCCTGGCGCGGGCGATGGGGGTACCGGCCGTGGTCGCGCTGCCGGGCGCCACCGACGTGGCCGAGGGCACCATGGTGGCGGTGGACGGCAGCTCCGGCGACGTCCTGGTGGAGCCGAGCGCCGCCAAGCAGGAGGCCCTGCGGCGGGTGGCGGCCGAGCGGAAGGCGGCGCTGGCGGCGTCCTCCGGTCCCGGCCGCACCTCGGACGGGCACAAGGTGCCGCTGCTCGCGAACATCGGCGGGCCGGCCGATCTGCCGGCGGCCCTGGAGGCCGGGGCGGAGGGCGTGGGGCTGTTCCGCACGGAGTTCCTGTTCCTGGACGACTCGGCGAAGGCGCCGACCGAGGACAAGCAGGTCGAGGCGTACCGCAGGGTGCTGGAGGCCTTCCCGGAGAGCCGGGTGGTGGTCCGGGTGCTGGACGCGGGCGCGGACAAGCCGCTGGACTTCCTGACCCCGGCGGACGAGCCGAACCCGGCGCTCGGGGTGCGCGGCCTGCGGACCCTGCTGGAGCACCCGGAGGTGCTGCGGACCCAGCTGCGTTCGCTGGCGAAGGCCGCCGAGGGGCTGCCGGTGCACCTCGAGGTGATGGCCCCGATGGTGGCTGACCGGGTGGACGCGAAGGCGTTCGCGGATGCCTGCCGGGAGGCGGGGCTGGACGCGAAGTTCGGTGCCATGGTCGAGATCCCGTCGGCCGCGCTGCGGGCCCGATCGATCCTGCAGGAGGTCGAGTTCCTCTCGCTGGGGACCAACGACCTGGCCCAGTACACCTTCGCCGCCGACCGGCAGGTCGGGGCGCTGGCCCGGCTGCAGGACGCCTGGCAGCCGGCGCTGCTGGACCTGATCGCGCTGTCCGCCGAGGCGGCGAAGGCGGTCGGGAAGAGCTGCGGCGTGTGCGGCGAGGCCGCCTCGGACCCGCTGCTGGCCTGTGTGCTGACCGGCCTGGGTGTCACCAGCCTGTCGATGGGCGCCGCGTCGATCCCGTACGTGCGGACGGCGCTGGCCAAGTACACGCTGGCGCAGTGCCGGCGGGCGGCCGAGGCGGCGCGGGCCGCCGACACCGCCGAGGATGCGCGGGCCGCCGCGCAACAGGTGCTGTCCGGGGAGTGATCCCGGGACGGGTGAGGGAGAAGGGGCGCTGCCACCGTGGGGGTTGGCAGCGCCCCTTCGCGCTGTTCAGGAGCGGCGCTCGCGGCCGAGCCGCTCGAAGAAGCGCAGGTGGTCGAGGTTGTCGACGGAACCCGGGTTGACCGCCTGGGCGAGCGGGGTGCCGGACAGCAGGCGCTTGACGGGGACCTCGATGCGCTTGCCGGTGAGGGTGTGCGGCAGTCCGGTGACGGCGATGACCTCGTCGGGGACGTGGCGCGGGGAGAGCTCGGTGCGCAGCGAGGTGCGGATGCGGCCGATCAGCTCCTCGTCCAGGGCGGCGCCGGGGGCGAGGACGACGAACAGCGGCATCCAGTAGCCGCCCTCGGGCTCCTCCAGGCCGATCACGAGGGACTCGGCGATCTCGGGGAGCCGCTCGACCACCTCGTAGATGTCGGCCGAGCCCATCCGGACGCCCTGGCGGTTGAGGGTGGAGTCGGAGCGGCCGTGGATGACCACGGTGCCGCGGGAGGTGACGGTGATCCAGTCGCCGTGGCGCCAGGTGCCCGGGTACATGTCGAAGTAGCTGTCGCGGTAGCGGGTGCCGTCCGGGTCGTTCCAGAAGCCGGTGGGCATGGAGGGCAGCGGCTTGGTGACGACGAGCTCGCCGACCTCGTCGGTGTGCGGCTTGCCCTGGACGTCCCAGGACTCGACCGCGGCGCCGAGGCAGGGGGCCTGGATCTCGCCGAGGTACACCGGGAGGGTGGGGACGCCGCCGACGAAGCAGCTGCAGACGTCGGTGCCGCCGCTGACCGAGGCGAGCCAGATGTCCTGCTTGACCTCGTCGTAGATCCACTGGAAGCCGTCGGGCGGCAGCGGGGAGCCGGTGGTGCCCAGGCAGCGGACGGCGGACAGGTCGAGGTCGCGGCCGGGGTGGAGCTCGGCCTTGCGGCTGGCGATCACGTAGGCGGCGGAGGTGCCGACGACGGTGGCCCGGGTGCGGGCGGCGACCGACCAGAAGGCGCCGGTGTCGGGGTGGCCGGGGCTGCCGTCGTAGGTGACGATCGTGGATCCGACCAGCAGGCCGGCGATGAGGAAGTTCCACATCATCCAGCCGGTGGAGGTGTACCAGAGGAAGCGGTCCTCGGGGCCGAGGTCGAGGTGGAGGGAGGCCTGCTTGAGGTGCTCCAGCAGGATGCCGCCCTGGCTCTGCACGATGGCCTTGGGCAGGCCGGTGGTGCCGGAGGAGTAGAGGACCCAGAGCGGGTGTTCGAAGGGGACCTGCTCGAAGACCGGCTCGGCGTCGCCCGCGGTCAGGTCGGCCCAGTCCAGTGCGCCGTCGGGGGCCCGGCCGCCGAGCAGCGGGACGTGCACGACGGTGTGCAGGGAGGGCAGCTCGGCGCGCAGTTCGGCGACCACGTCGGTGCGGTCGTGGTTCCTGCCGCCGTAGTGGTAGCCGTCGACGGCGAAGAGGACGACGGGCTCGATCTGCTGGAGCCGGTCGAGGACGCTGCGGGCACCGAAGTCGGGGGCGCAGCTGGTCCAGACGGCGCCGACGGCGGCGGTGGCCAGGAGCGCGACGGCGGCCTGCGGGATGTTGGGCAGGTAGGCGCCGACCCGGTCGCCCGGGCGGACGCCGCGGGCGCGCAGGGCCGCGGCGAGGGCGCCGACCTGGCGGCGCAGCTCGGCCCAGCTGGTCGCGACGGGCTCGGCGGTGGTCTCGTCGAGGTGCAGGATGGCCGGTTCGGCGGCGTGCGCGGGGTTCTCGCCGTGGCGCAGCGCGTGCTCGGCGTAGTTGAGGCGGGCGCCGGGGAACCAGCGGGCGCCGGGCATCGCCGGGTCGGCGAGGACGGCCTCGGGCGGGGTGCCGAAGCGGATGTCGAAGTACTCGGTGACGGCCTGCCAGAACCGGTCGAGGTCCTCGGTGGACCACGCGTGCAGGGCCGCGTAGCGGGTGGCGGCCTGCTCGTCGTCGGCGGCCGGGGCGAGCGGGGCGGCCGGAGCTCCGTGGTGCTCGGCGGCCCAGGCCTGGAAGGCCACCAACCGGGTGGCGGCGGCGCGGGCGGGGGCGGGGCGCCAGAGCGGCTGGTCCTGGGGTGGGGTGCTCACGGTGGTGGTCTCCCGGCCGGTACGTGGGGACGGGCGGTGCTTGTGGCGGGCCCGCCCGAGGGACGCTGACGGAGCAGACCATGCCATGTGATCGTCTGCCGCGCCAGGGTCCGCCACGCCACTCGCAGGCGCTGGTCAGTGGGGGTCGGCCACAAGGTGGTCGTACTCGCCCTTGAACCAGGCCCGGGAGACCCGGATGTGGAAGGGGAAGGCGAGCGGGGTGCCGGGGTCGGCGAGCTGCCAGCCGTCGGTCTCCTCGGTGGGGACGGAGGGCGGCAGGTCGGCGAGGGCGCGGGCGGGGAGGAGGCCGAACAGGCAGAGGAAGCCGCCGGCGGCGTCGGAGTCGGTGGCGACCAGGGTGACGTCGGCGGGGTCGGCCTCGATGCCGGTCTCCTCGCGCAGTTCCCGGGCGGCGGCCTGCTGCCAGCTCTCGCCGAAGTCGACGTAGCCGCCGGGCAGGGCGAGCTCGCCGTAGCCGGGTTCGATGGTGCGGCGGATGACGACCAGGCCGCGGGTGCCGTCGGGCCGGTCGACGGGGAGCAGGACGACGGTGACGGGCAGCGGGTTGCGGTAGCTGATCTCGGAGCAGCCGGGGCAGGTGCGGGGCCAGCCCTCGGTGTTCGGCGGGTAGGGCGTGCCGCACCAGTGGCAGTGGGAGTTGGGGCGGTGGGACTGCGCGCTCGTCATGGGACGGATGGTAGTGCGGCGTGGGTCGCCGGGTCAGGGGATCCGCTGCTCGCGGCCGGGGCGCAGCAGCGGGGGGTGCAGGAGGCGGGCGTCGCCGGCGCGGTAGTGGCGGGCGCGGGGGCCGCCGCGGGTGCCGCCGCGGTCGCTGGTGGTGCCGGTCTGTTCGACGAAGCCGGGGACGGAGAGCACCTTGCGGTGGAAGTTGCCGGCGTGCAGCTTCTCGCCCCAGACGGCCTCGTAGACGGCGCGTAGCTCGGGGATGGTGAAGGTGGGGTCGAGGAAGGCGGTGGCCAGGGGCCGGTACTCGAGTTTGGCGCGGGCGCGGTCGAGGCCGTGGGTGAGGATGGTGGCGTGGTCGAAGGCGAGCGGGGTACGGCCGTCGGCTCCGGTGCCGGTGAGGTCGAGGGTGTGGACGGGGTGCCAGGCGGCGGCGGCCGCGTCGGTGCCGGCTGTGGGGGCGGGCAGGTCGGGGGCGAAGGCGAGGTGGGCGACGGAGACCACGTGCATGCGGGGGTCACGGGCCGGGTCGCCGAAGGTGCCGAGCTGTTCGAGGTGGACGCGGCCGAGGGCGGCGGTGCCCTCGGTGCCGTGCAGGCCGGTCTCCTCGGCCAGTTCGCGGACGGCGGCCTGTTCGAGGTTCTCCCGGCCGGCGCGGAGGAAGCCGCCGGGCAGCGCCCAGTGGCCCTGGAAGGGGGGTTCGGCGCGTTCGACGAGGAGGACGCAGAGTTCGCCCTCGCGGAGGGTCAGGGCGACCACGTCGACGGTGACGGCGACGGGGGCGTAGGCGCGGGGGTCGTAGGCGGCGAGCCACTCCTGTTCGGCGTCCGGTCGGTCCGCGGACGGGTCCGCGGAGGTGTCGGCGGGCATGGGGTCTCCTGCGGTCGGGTGTCGTGCTCGGGGTGAGCGCAACATAGCGCACGGGCCGGCCGGGCATGCCTAGAGTGGCTGGGGATGTCCCTGCTGCGCCAGGAGGTCCGAGTGCTCACCTCTCCCCCGGGATCGTTCGCCGCCGCCGTCGCGGCCGGGCCGCTGGTGCTGGACGGCGGGTTGTCGAACCAGCTGGTGGCGGCCGGCTATGTGCTGGCGGACGAGCTGTGGTCGGCGCGGCTGCTGGTGGACCGGCCGCAGGCGCTGGTGGACGCGCACCTCGGGTACTTCCGGGCCGGGGCCCAGGTGGCGATCACCGCCAGCTACCAGGCGAGCTTCGAGGGGTTCGCGCGGCGCGGGGTGGGGCGGGCGGAGGCGGCCCGGCTGCTGGCGTCGAGTGTGGCGCTGGCGCGGACGGCGGCCGAGTCGGCCGGGCCGCAGCGCTGGGTGGCGGCGTCGGTCGGGCCGTACGGGGCGGTGCTGGCGGACGGGTCGGAGTACCGCGGGCGGTACGGGCTGAGCGTGGCGCAGCTGGAGCGGTGGCACCGGCCGCGGGTGGAGGTGCTGGCGGCGGCCGGGCCGGACGTACTGGCGCTGGAGACCGTCCCGGACCTGGACGAGGCGGAGGCGCTGCTGCGGGTGGTGCGGGGGCTGGGGGTGCCGGTGTGGCTGTCGTTCAGTGTGGCGGGCGGGCGGACCCGGGCGGGGCAGCCGCTGGCCGAGGCGTTCGCGGTGGCGGCGGAGGCGCCGGAGGTGGTGGCGGTGGGGGTGAACTGCTGCCCGCCCGCCGATGCGGACCTGGCGGTGCCGCTGGCGGCGGAGGTGTCGGGGAAGCCGGTGGTGGTGTACCCGAACAGCGGTGAGCGGTGGGACGCGGGGGCGCGCGGCTGGGCGGGCGAGCCGACATTCCGGGGCGGCCGGGTGGCGCTCTGGCTGGCGGACGGGGCGCGGCTGGTGGGCGGGTGCTGCCGGGTCGGTGAGCGGGAGATCGGGGAGCTGGCGCGCGCCGTCCGGGGATGATGATCCGGAAAGGTGCACGTACGGCCTGTGGCCTGGCAGACTCATGGCGATACTCTTGCGGTCGACATTGTCGACCGTCTGTCAGGGAGGTAGCCGATGCCCGGCCCGATCCAGTCGCTCTCCCGGGCCGCCGCGATATTGCGGCTGCTGGCCGGAGGTGAGCGCCGGCTCGGCCTGTCCGAGGTGGCCACGGCTCTGGACCTGGCCAAGGGGACGGCGCACGGGATCCTGCGCACCCTCCAGCAGGAGGGGTTCGTCGAGCAGGACGCCGAGAGCGGGAAGTACCAGCTGGGAGCCGAGCTGCTGCGGCTCGGCCAGAGCTATCTGGACGTGCACGAGCTGCGCGCCAGGGCCCTGGTCTGGGCCGACGACCTGGCCCGCGCGTCCGGCGAGACGGTGTACCTGGGCGTGCTGCACCAGCGGGGGGTGCTGATCGTGCACCACGTCTTCCGCCCGGACGACACCCGGCAGGTGCTGGAGGTCGGCTCGATGCAGCCGCTGCACAGCACCGCGCTGGGCAAGGTGCTGCTGGCGTACGACCCGGTGGCGCGCGGCGAGCTGGGCGAGGGGCCGCTGCAGTCGTACACGGTGCGCACGCTGACCGACCCGGCCGTGGTGGACGCCGAGTGCGCGCTGATCCGTGAGCGCGGCTGGGCGGACTCGGTCGAGGAGACCTGGGAGGGGGTGGCCTCGATCGGCGCGCTGATCCAGGACCGGCGGCGCAATCCGGTGGGCGCCGTGTGCATCTCGGGGGCGGTGGAGACGGTCTGCGAGGACGGTTTCGTGAAGCCCTCGCTGGTCGCGTCGGTGCGCAGCGCGGCGCGGGCGATCTCCCGCGACCTGGGCGCCGGGCGCTTCTGACCTCCTCCGTCCTTCCGTACGACCCTTCCGCCATGGCGCGGGCAGGCCTGTGGGCCTGCCCGCGCCATGGCTTTTCGCGCTCCGCGCGCACGGCTGCAGGATCGATGAGTCACAGGTGCATAACCCGGCCTTGACGCAGAGGTGACCGGAGAGGGAAGCTTCCGCATGTCGGTCGACAATGTCGAACGATGGTTGAACTGAACCGCACTCCCCCGGCGCTCACCCGCTCAGCGGTCAGCCCAGCCGCCCCCCGGTACGAATCCCCGGGACGGGAGCCGTACCGCCTTCCCCCACCCTTGCTCCGGACCATTCGGACATAGGAGCCAGACAGACGAAGGAGTCTGTGTGTCCGCGTTCTCCAACGGCGACATCTTTGTCGGCGAGACCCTCGGTACTGCTGCTCTGATACTCCTGGGCGGTGGCGTCTGCGCCGCTGTCACTCTCAAGAAGTCCAAGGCGATCAACGCCGGCTGGCTGGCCATCACCTTCGGCTGGGGCTTCGCGGTCCTGATCGCCGCCTACATGTCGGCCCCCAAGTCCGGTGCGCACCTCAACCCGGCCGTCACCCTCGCCATCGCCACCGACACCGGCGAGTGGGACAAGGTGCCGCTCTACCTCGGCTCCCAGATGCTCGGCGCGATGATCGGCGCCGTTCTGGTCTGGGCCACCTACCTCGGCCAGTTCCAGGCCAACGAGGAACCGACGCTCGGCATCTTCTCGACCGGTCCGGAGATCCGGAACACGTTCCAGAACCTGCTCACCGAGATCATCGGCACCTTCGTGCTCTGCCTGGCGATCCTGACCCAGGGCCTCACCAAGGGCCTGGGCCTGTCCGGCACCGGCATCCTGATCGTCGCACTCACCGTCGTCGGTATCGGCCTGTCGCTCGGCGGCCCGACCGGCTACGCGATCAACCCGGTCCGCGACCTCGGCCCGCGCATCGTCCACTCGCTGCTGCCCATCCCCCACAAGGGCGGCTCCGACTGGTCCTACGCGTGGATCCCGGTGGCCGGCCCGGTCATCGGCGGCCTGCTGGCGGGTGGCTTCTACCACCTCGCCTTCTGACCGGGTAGCGCCGAATGGGGTTTGCCCCTCTCCCGCTCCCGGGGACTGACCTCACGTCAGGCCCGCCCACCCCGAATCCCTCATCCCGAGCCGAGGACCCTATGACCACCACTGGCAACGCCGCCGGCAACTACATCGCCGCGATCGACCAGGGCACGACCTCCAGCCGTTGCATCATCTTCGGCGCCGACGGCCGGATCGTCGCCGTCGACCAGCAGGAGCACTCGCAGATCTTCCCGCAGCCCGGCTGGGTCGAGCACGACGCCGCCGAGATCTGGACCCGCGTCCAGTCGGTGGTCCGCGGCGCTCTGGACAAGGCGGGGCTGACCAAGGACGACATCCGCGCGATCGGTATCACCAACCAGCGCGAGACCACCGTCCTGTGGGACAAGAACACCGGCGAGCCCGTCCACAACGCGCTGGTCTGGCAGGACACCCGGACCGAGGGCCTGTGCCGCGAGCTGGGCCGCAACGTCGGCCAGGACCGCTTCCGCCGCGAGACCGGCCTGCCGCTGGCCAGCTACTTCGCCGGCCCGAAGATCCGCTGGCTGCTGGACAACGTCGAGGGCCTGCGGGAGCGCGCCGAGGCCGGCGACATCCTGTTCGGCACCATGGACACCTGGGTGATCTGGAACCTCACCGGCGGGGTGAACGGCGGCAAGCACATCACCGATGTGACCAACGCCAGCCGCACCATGCTGATGAACCTCGCCACGCTGGCCTGGGACGAGAAGATCGCCGAGTCGATGGGCGTGCCGCTGGCCGTCCTGCCGGAGATCCGCTCCTCCGCCGAGGTCTACGGCAACGCCGTCGGCGACCTGGAGGGCGTGCCGGTCGCCTCCGCGCTCGGCGACCAGCAGGCCGCGCTGTTCGGCCAGACCTGCTTCAGCGAGGGCGAGGCCAAGTCGACCTACGGCACCGGCACCTTCCTGCTGCTGAACACCGGCGAGAAGATCGTCAACTCGTACCACGGCCTGCTCACCACGGTCGGCTACCGGATCGGCGACCAGGCCCCGGTGTACGCCCTGGAAGGCTCGATCGCGGTCACCGGATCGCTGGTGCAGTGGCTGCGCGACCAGCTCGGCATCATCTCCACCGCCGCCGAGATCGAGACCCTGGCCAACACCGTCGAGGACAACGGCGGCGCCTACTTCGTACCGGCCTTCTCCGGCCTGTTCGCCCCGTACTGGCGCTCCGACGCCCGCGGTGTGATCGCCGGTCTCACCCGGTACGTCACCAAGGGCCACCTGGCCCGCGCCGTCCTGGAGGCCACCGCCTGGCAGACCCGCGAGGTCGTCGACGCCATGCAGAAGGACTCCGGCGTCGAGCTGACGGCCCTCAAGGTCGACGGCGGCATGACCTCCAACAACCTGCTGATGCAGAACATCGCCGACGTCCTGGACGCTCCCGTCGAGCGCCCGTACGTCGCCGAGACCACCGCCCTCGGCGCGGCCTACGCGGCCGGCCTCGCGGTCGGCTTCTGGCCCGACCTGGACACCCTGCGGGCCAACTGGCACCGCGCCGCCGAGTGGACTCCCCGCATGGACGAGGCCACCCGGGAGCGGGAGTACAAGAAGTGGCTCAAGGCCGTGGAGCGCACCATGGGCTGGGTGGAGGAGGACGAGCAGAGCTGACCGGGCAACCGGCCGGGGCCACGGGCCCCGGCCGGTCGTTCCGGTTTTCGAACACGGCCCGCCGCACCGGGCCGACCGGCCTGCAGCACCAGGCCGCACCGCACACCGAGAGGAGAAACGGCGCCGCCCGACCCGCGCCGCCGTAACCACACCATGGCAACCATCCCGACCCTGGGCGCCGAGCGCACCGCCGGCCGTACCGCCTCCCGCGCCGAGACCCGCGAACTGCTGGGCAAGGCCACCTACGACCTGCTGGTGATCGGCGGCGGCATCCTCGGTACCGCCACCGCCTGGACCGCCGCCCAGGCCGGTCTCAAGGTCGCCATGGTCGACGCCGGCGACTTCGCCGGCGCCACCTCCAGCGCCTCCTCCAAGCTCGTCCACGGCGGTCTGCGCTACCTGCAGACCGGCGCCGTGAAGCTGGTCGCGGAGAACCACAAGGAGCGCCGCGCGCTCGCCACCGACGTGGCCCCGCACCTGGTCAACCCGCTGACCTTCTTCGTCCCGGTGTACAAGGGCGGCCCGCACAGCGCCCCCAAGCTCGGCGCCGGCGTCTTCCTCTACTCCGCGCTGTCCGCCTTCCGCGACGGCATGGGCCGGGTCTCCACCGCCGCGCACGCCGCGCAGCAGGTGCCCGCGCTGCGCACCGAGGGCCTGCAGGCCGTCGCGGTCTACGGCGACCACCAGATGAACGACTCCCGGGTCGCCGTGATGACGGTGCGCGCCGCCGTCGACGCGGGCGCCGTCGCGCTCAACCACGCCGAGGTCACCGGCCTGCGCTTCACCGGCACCCGGGTCACCGGCGCCGAGCTGCGGGACCGCCTGGACGGCACCGAGTTCGGCGTCAGCGCCCGCCTGGTGCTCAACGCCACCGGCCCCTGGGTCGACCACCTGCGCAAGATGGAGGACGCCGGCGCCGCGCCGTCGATCCGCCTCTCCAAGGGCGCGCACGTCGTCGTCAAGCGCCGCACCCCGTGGCGCGCCGCGCTGACCATCCCGATCGACAAGTACCGCGTCTCCTTCGCCATCCCGTGGGAGGACCACGTCCTGCTCGGCACCACCGACGAGGAGTACACCGGCGACCCGCAGGACGTCCGCGCCACCGAGGCCGACATCGACCAGATCATGGACGAGGCCGGCCACGCGATCCGCGACGAGCACCTCGACCGGGACCTGATCACCTACTCCTTCGCCGGCCTGCGGGTGCTGCCCGGCGGCCCCGGCGACACCGCCGCCGCCAAGCGCGAGACCGTGGTCACCGAGGGCCGCGGCGGCATGCTGTCGGTGGCCGGCGGCAAGTGGACCACCTACCGGCACATCGGCCGCACCGTGCT